>NZ_JBEUJO010000006.1:0-322341 GCF_043356435.1 Salmonella sp. SJTUF15591
AAATTAACCTGTTTCAAGGCCTACGACATTCGCGGCAGGCTGGGCGAAGAGCTCAATGAAGATATCGCGTGGCGGATTGGCCGCGCTTACGGCGAATATTTAAAACCGAAAACCATCGTGCTGGGCGGCGACGTGCGCCTGACCAGCGAGGCGCTGAAGCTGGCGCTGGCGAAAGGGTTACAGGACGCGGGCGTCGACGTGCTGGATATCGGTATGTCCGGCACCGAAGAGATTTACTTCGCCACCTTCCACCTCGGCGTGGACGGCGGTATTGAAGTGACCGCCAGCCATAACCCGATGGACTACAACGGCATGAAGCTGGTGCGCGAGGGCGCCCGCCCGATAAGCGGCGACACCGGTCTGCGCGACGTTCAGCGTCTGGCGGAAGCGGGCGATTTCCCGCCGGTGAACGAGGCCGCGCGCGGCAGCTACAGACAAATCAGCCTGCGCGACGCCTACATCGGCCACCTGCTCGGCTATATCAGTGTTAACAATCTCACCCCGCTGAAGCTGGTGGTGAATTCCGGCAACGGCGCGGCGGGGCCGGTCATTGACGCCATCGAAGCGCGTCTGAAGGCGCTGGGCGCGCCGGTGGAGTTCATCAAAATCCACAACACCCCGGACGGCACCTTCCCGAACGGCATTCCCAACCCGTTGCTGCCGGAGTGTCGCGACGACACCCGCAAGGCCGTTATTGAACACGGGGCGGACATGGGCATCGCCTTTGACGGCGACTTCGACCGCTGCTTCCTGTTCGATGAGAAAGGGCAGTTTATCGAGGGGTACTACATCGTCGGGCTGCTGGCGGAAGCGTTTCTGGAAAAACACCCGGGGGCGAAGATTATCCACGACCCGCGCCTGACCTGGAACACGGAGGCAGTGGTGACGGCGGCGGGCGGGACGCCGGTGATGTCAAAAACCGGACATGCCTTTATCAAGGAGCGGATGCGTACGGAGGATGCCATTTATGGCGGGGAAATGAGCGCGCATCACTATTTTCGTGATTTTGCCTACTGCGACAGCGGGATGATCCCGTGGCTGCTGGTGGCGGAGCTGGTGTGCCTGAAGGGACAGTCGCTGGGTGAGCTGGTCCGCGACCGGATGGCGGCGTTTCCGGCGAGCGGGGAAATCAACAGCAGGCTGGCGGAGCCGGCGGCGGCCATTGCGCGGGTGGAAGCGCACTTTGCGGAAGAGGCGCAGGCGGTGGACCGCACGGACGGCCTCAGCATGTCATTCCCGGACTGGCGTTTCAACCTGCGCTCGTCAAACACCGAACCGGTGGTGCGCCTGAATGTGGAATCGCGCGGCGACCAGTATTTGATGAGGGAGAATACTTATAGAATTTTAGAATTTCTTAGAGATAGCTAAATGGAAAAGCGTATTTATATAAATACCATTGCTAATTTATGTGGGGTTTTTTGGCAGGGAGCTATAATTCTTTTAATGGCTCCTTTTTACCTGAAGTTATTAGGGAAAGAACAATGGGGTATGGTGGCTGCATGTTTATCCTTACAAGGGATATTATTACTGCTTGATGCAGGAATGTCACAAGTTATGCCAAGGGACTTTGCACAAAAAAAACAGAATATTAAAGAGATATATTCAAACTATATAGCTTTATATTTTTTGATTGCGCTTTGTGCTGTGTTTTTCTTGTATTTTTCTGCAGAGGCTATTGCTGAAAAATGGTTTAGATTGGATGCTTTTTCTGCAAAGCAACTTGAACTCGCTATAAAAATTTTTGCAGGGCAGTTTTTTTTCCAGTTTTGCAATAACGTTAATTTGGCATATTGGAATGGGAATGAAGAGCAAGTAAAAGCAAACTTATCGCAATGTATATTCATTTCTTTGAAAAATATTACAGCAGTAATTTTAATTCTAAACGTTAGCCGACAAACATATATTTATGTATTATCTTTCTTCCTAATTGCTATGATTGAGTTTATCTGTAATTTTTCTTTTATCGTATCAAGGATAGGAGTGTGTAAACCGTCATGGGGAAAAATCAAAAGAATTATTATTACTAACTATAAAATATCCTTAGGGATTCTGTTAGGCGTTTTTTCTTCACAATTAGATAGAATATTTATGTCAAGGTTTTTAAGCATTCAAAACTTTGGCTTGTATGTTATGACTATGCAATTTGGACTTGCGTTATTGCAGTTACAGTATCCAATGGTTAAAGCAATATTACCTCATATCGCAAAAATTGGCGATACAACTAAGTTGGGATTATATAAAACAATAGCTTTTTTTTGTGTCTTAATGCCATCTTGCATATTATTTTTTTGGGCAAAAGACATACTTTGGTTATGGAGTCATAATATTGAAGTTGTAGAGTATGGAGTTATTATTGTCAAAATTTTGAGCGTTGCTGTGCTGATAAACTTTTTTTATAACTTTATTCACGTTAAGTTAATTGTTGAAAATAGAGGTGGGGTGATATTTATTTCGCAACTTTTGATTATTATTATTAACTCTATTTTCCTAATATTGTTTTCCCCAAAAATTCATGAGGTGGCTGGAGCATTATCATGGATGATTAATTTTAGCATAGTCTTATTATGTGGTTTGTTTTTTCTCCATAAAGGAAAAAAAGATAATTAATGCATATTGGAAAAGGTTGGGAATTTAGTATCACATTTGCTTCGAAAACTAAATAATTAGATTTATTTTTAATCATATACAAATTATATTAAAAAATAAAATCTTAAAATAAGCATGATATGAGATATTTTTATCTCCGAGGTGATAATGAGAGAAATAATAATACCTAAAAATGATGACTTCAGAACTGTATTTAATCCTGTTATTTTAATAACTGTTTCTGTTGTGCTTAATACCATTTTTCAAATAAAAACAAGCGAAGAGGTATGGAATTCTTTTAATATATTTAATTTTAATCCTGATAATAATGTTCTAATCATTACCTTGTTTTTTTTCTTTTTCTTTTTAATCGGTGCGTTTTCATCGTATTGCTTTCTTTATAATAAGATAAATTTCCCCCCTAGAAATGAGTATATTATTTATAACTTTAAAAAATATGATGTCTTTTTTAAAGTTATCCTCTTGATGAATGTTATTACATTTTTAATAACCCAATATTTCATGGGGAATGCAAATATAATAAACATCTATATATTAGGAGGGGTTAACGCTCAGCTTATAGAGTCAAAAATAGCTTCCTCACCACTAGGCATACATGGTATCTCTTTACTTCTTGGGTATTTCGGAATTCTAATGTATGGTATGGCAAGATTATTGAATGATAAAAGGCCAATAGTCTTAATTAGTCTTATTATTATTATTATAAAATTTATTAGTTACGCCAAGCTACAATCGTTACTTTATGTTTTCTTAGGGCTAATGTTATATTCTCCGAAAAAAATATCTTTTACAAAAGGAAGTTGTGTTGCGATTTTTACCATCATACTTTTTTCGGTTACGAGAATTATTAGAAATCCTGATCAAGATTTATCGTTTAACTTTGAATTTATATTAAGATTTATTGGTGGTTTTTATTTTGGTTCTCCTATAGTCAACTTTAGTTATATTGTACAAAATAATATAAGCGACATTTTTTATTTTTTTAATTGGTTTTTACCTCAAAAAATAATACCTGCCTCAACTATTAGTTTATATTTTCCTGATAGTACATCTCCTATTGGTCTTGTAGGAAGTTCCTATGTATCATTAGGTTTTTTTAGTTTCGTTTATGCTTTTTTTATTGGTTTTATAGCACAGTATATTTTCCTGAAAAGAAATAGAACACCTTTTTCATATATATTCCAGCCGTTCTTGGTTATGGCGTGTTTATTTTCGATGATGTATAATAATTTTGTCAATATGAATTTTTTTATACTTCCGTTAATTTTTACTGTTTTTTTAGTTAAAAGAATTTTACGTGCTAAAAGGATATAAATTGGCATGATATCAGTTATTATGTGTGTTAATAGGTTTGATTTATATGTAATGCCTGCAATTAATAGCATATTGAATCAGACTTTTAGAAACTATGAATTAATTATTATTGCTAATGGTAAGGATGCAAGTGAAATAGCTACTACTTTGAAAGAAAAGATAAATAGTAATCAACAAGTTAAAATAATTGAAACATGTATCGGGCAACTAGGTTTCTCTCTAAATCTTGCAATATCGCGATCAAAGTATGATATTATAGCAAGAATGGATTCGGATGATATATCTCATCCTGAGCGTTTAGAGAAACAAATAACATATCTTGAAAAGAATAATCTCGATTTAGTTGGTACGGCAATCAATTTAATTGACGAGAATGATACTTTCTTAGGTCTTAGATCCTATCCTCAAAAAAATGCGATCTTCAAAAAGATAATTTTTAAAAACCCCTTTGCTCATCCTTCGGTAATGTTTAGAAAAGATTTTTTCCTGAAACATAGAGGTTATAGTGGAGGGTTTAATTCTGAAGATTATGATCTTTGGTTAAGGATGCGGGATTCAATTCCACGTTGGGATAATATGGATGAGCCTTTATTAAATTATCGCATACATTCAAACTCGACCCAAAAATCGAAACTTGCATATTATGAATGTGCGAGTTATTCGTTACGAGAATTCTTAAAGAACAGAAAAATGATTAATTTTATTGCCTGCATTTATCATTTCTCTAAAGCCCTAATAAAATAAGGATTTAACTGTGTATAGCTGTCTTTCTGGTGGTTTAGGTAACCAAATGTTTCAATATGCAGCTGCTTATATTCTTAAGCAATATTTCCAGAGCACTACATTAGTGTTGGATGACAGTTATTATTATTCTCAACCGAAAAGGGATACTGTACGATCTTTAGAACTGAACCAGTTTAACATAAGCTATGATAGATTCAGTTTTGCGGATGAAAAAGAAAAAATTAAGTTGCTTAGAAAATTTAAAAGAAATCCATTTCCTAAGCAAATATCAGAAATTTTATCCATAGCTCTCTTTGGGAAATATGCTCTCTCTGATAGAGCTTTTTACACTTTTGAAACAATAAAAAATATTGATAAAGCATGTTTATTTTCATTTTATCAGGATGCAGATCTACTCAATAAGCATAAACAGTTAATTTTACCTTTGTTTGAACTACGGGATGATCTTCTAGATATCTGTAAAAACTTAGAGCTATATTCCTTGATTCAGAGAAGCAATAATACAACTGCGTTACACATTCGCCGTGGAGATTATGTAACAAATCAGCATGCGGCTAAATATCATGGTGTGCTGGATATAAGTTATTACAACCATGCTATGGAATATGTAGAGCGTGAGCGAGGTAAACAAAATTTTATTATCTTCTCTGATGATGTTCGATGGGCACAGAAAGCCTTTTTGGAGAATGATAATTGTTATGTGATAAATAATAGTGACTATGATTTTAGCGCCATAGATATGTATCTTATGTCTTTATGTAAAAACAATATTATAGCAAATAGTACCTACAGTTGGTGGGGAGCTTGGCTGAATAAGTATGAAGATAAATTGGTTATTTCACCTAAGCAATGGTTTTTGGGAAATAACGAAACATCTTTAAGAAATGCGAGTTGGATAACGCTTTAATTAAGGCGTAACTTAATAAATAAGGCGGGAATTTGTAACTGTAATACTATTGATTTTTAAGTTAACATCTAAGCCACATTTCAAGCCGCGCTCTCGTCGCGCGGTGACCACACCTGACAGGAGTATGTAATGTCCAAGCAACAGATCGGCGTCGTCGGTATGGCAGTGATGGGGCGCAACCTCGCGCTCAACATCGAAAGCCGTGGTTATACCGTCTCCGTTTTCAACCGCTCCCGTGAAAAGACCGAAGAAGTGATTGCCGAGAATCCCGGCAAAAAGCTGGTGCCTTATTACACGGTGAAAGAGTTTGTTGAATCCCTCGAAACGCCTCGTCGTATCCTGTTAATGGTGAAAGCGGGCGCAGGTACTGATGCAGCTATCGATTCGCTGAAACCGTATCTGGAAAAAGGCGATATCATTATTGATGGCGGTAACACCTTCTTCCAGGACACAATCCGTCGCAATCGCGAGCTGTCTGCGGAAGGTTTTAACTTTATCGGTACCGGTGTTTCCGGTGGTGAAGAGGGCGCGCTGAAAGGGCCATCTATCATGCCTGGCGGTCAGAAAGATGCCTATGAACTGGTGGCGCCGATCCTGACGAAGATTGCTGCTGTGGCGGAAGATGGCGAACCGTGCGTGACCTATATCGGCGCCGATGGTGCTGGTCACTACGTCAAGATGGTCCACAATGGTATTGAATATGGCGATATGCAGCTTATCGCTGAAGCTTACTCCCTGCTGAAAGGCGGCCTGAACCTCAGCAATGAAGAGTTGGCGAACACTTTTACCGAGTGGAATAACGGCGAGCTGAGCAGTTATCTGATCGACATCACTAAAGACATCTTCACTAAAAAAGATGAAGACGGAAACTACCTGGTGGATGTCATTCTTGATGAAGCCGCCAACAAAGGGACCGGTAAATGGACCAGCCAGAGCGCGCTGGATCTGGGCGAACCGCTGTCGCTGATTACCGAATCCGTCTTTGCGCGTTACATCTCTTCGTTGAAAGCACAACGTGTTGCAGCATCTAAAGTGCTCTCCGGGCCGAAAGCGCAACCGGCAGGCGACAAAGCGGAATTTATCGAGAAAGTGCGTCGCGCGCTGTATCTTGGCAAGATCGTCTCCTATGCGCAGGGCTTCTCGCAGCTACGCGCCGCGTCTGATGAATATCACTGGGATCTCAACTACGGCGAGATTGCTAAGATTTTCCGTGCGGGTTGTATCATTCGCGCTCAGTTCCTGCAGAAAATCACCGATGCTTACGCAGAAAACGCTGGTATTGCCAATTTGCTGTTAGCGCCTTACTTCAAGAAAATTGCTGATGAGTACCAGCAGGCGCTGCGTGATGTTGTGGCTTACGCGGTGCAGAACGGCATTCCGGTGCCGACATTCTCTGCGGCAGTGGCCTACTATGACAGCTATCGCGCCGCAGTACTGCCAGCTAACTTAATTCAGGCGCAGCGTGACTACTTTGGTGCGCACACCTATAAACGTACTGATAAAGAAGGTGTTTTCCATACCGAGTGGTTGGAATAATTTCTGCAAAATGTTTAAGCCCGGTTTAATACCGGGCTTTTTTTTATCTCTATTCTTATTGATTTATCGCTTTTGCTTAATATTAACTTAATAATCTGTGTTTATCGTAATGAAGATAATCTGAATTGTTTTCGTCTGCGTTGCACTTTATATACTCAGGCGTTAAAACTTTAATATCTTATCAGGATGCGAAATACATCATGATTCATAATTAAGTTAATTCTGAGAGCAAATAATGAAAATCACGATATCCGGGACGGGTTATGTTGGCTTGTCTAATGGTTTGCTTATTGCACAACACCATGAAGTGGTGGCGTTAGACATTGTTCCTTCCCGTGTTGAACTGTTAAATGATCGGATATCTCCGATTGTTGATAAAGAAATTCAGCAATTTTTAAAGGAAGATAACATCAGATTCAGGGCAACGCTGGATAAGTTTGATGCGTACCAGAATGCAGATTACGTCATCATTGCTACGCCTACGGATTACGATCCCAAAACCAACTATTTTAATACGTCCAGTGTGGAATCGGTCATTCAGGATGTGATCAGCATCAACCCCGCAGCCGTGATGATTATTAAGTCTACGGTGCCGGTTGGCTTCACGGCGGCAATGCGTCAGAAGTTTGCGACAGAAAATATCATTTTCTCTCCGGAGTTTTTACGTGAAGGTAAAGCCCTTTACGATAACCTTTATCCCTCCCGTATCGTGATTGGGGAACAGTCTGAACGCGCCAGAGAATTTGCCGCATTACTCCAGGAAGGCGCTATTAAACAGCAGATTCCGACGCTGTTTACGGACTCCACTGAAGCGGAAGCCATTAAACTTTTCGCCAATACTTATCTCGCTATGCGAGTCGCTTATTTTAATGAATTAGACAGCTATGCTGAAACGTTAGGATTAAATACCCGACAAATTATTGAAGGGGTGTGCCTCGACCCGCGTATTGGCAATCATTATAATAATCCCTCTTTTGGTTATGGCGGATATTGTTTGCCAAAAGATACCAAACAGTTGCTGGCCAATTATCAGTCGGTGCCTAATAATATTATCTCCGCTATCGTTGAAGCAAACCGTACGCGTAAAGATTTTATTGCCGATGCTATCCTCGCCAGAAAGCCTAAAGTGGTGGGCATTTATCGCCTGATTATGAAGAGTGGCTCCGATAACTTCCGCGCCTCATCGATTCAGGGGATTATGAAGCGCATTAAAGCGAAAGGCGTAGAGGTCATCATCTATGAGCCGGTAATGGAAGAAGATACTTTCTTTAACTCACGTCTTGAACGTGATTTGCACTGCTTTAAACAGCAGGCGGATGTCATTATTTCCAACAGGATGGCGGCAGAGCTTTTGGATGTTGCTGAAAAAGTGTATACCCGCGATCTTTTCGGTAGTGATTAATAAGGCAATCGGGGCTGATGAGTCCCGATGATTTATTGACCATATGGAAATAATGTCTGATTTTTATCATTAATCCTATGGCATATATTTGCTTTATGACTACACTGTCTCCAGCTTCATCCTTTTTTTAGTTAGGGTATCTATGACAGTGGATAGTAATACGTCTTCCGGGCGTGGGAACGATCCGGAACAGATTGATTTGATTGAGTTATTGCTACAGTTATGGCGTGGGAAGATGACCATTATTGTAGCCGTTATTATCGCCATTTTGCTGGCCGTAGGCTACCTGATGATAGCCAAAGAAAAATGGACATCCACGGCGATTATTACCCAACCTGATGCCGCGCAGGTTGCCACCTATACCAACGCGCTCAACGTCTTGTATGGCGGGAATGCCCCCAAAATCTCTGAAGTGCAGGCGAATTTTATAAGCCGCTTTAGCTCTGCGTTTTCCGCATTATCGGAAGCGCTGGATAATCAGAAAGAGCGGGAAAAGCTTACCATTGAACAGTCGGTAAAAGGGCAGGCGCTGCCACTCTCGGTTTCTTATGTGAGTACTACCGCTGAAGGGGCGCAGCGTCGGCTGGCGGAATATATCCAACAGGTGGATGAAGAGGTCGCTAAGGAACTGGAAGTTGACCTGAAAGATAACATCACGCTGCAAACCAAAACGTTGCAGGAGTCCCTTGAGACGCAGGAAGTTGTGGCGCAGGAGCAAAAAGATCTGCGTATTAAGCAAATCGAAGAAGCGTTGCGCTATGCGGATGAGGCCAAAATCACGCAGCCGCAGATTCAGCAAACCCAGGATGTTACCCAGGACACGATGTTCCTGTTGGGGAGCGATGCGCTAAAATCGATGATACAGAACGAAGCGACGCGTCCACTGGTCTTTTCTCCGGCCTATTACCAGACGAAGCAGACACTGCTGGACATTAAAAATCTGAAAGTGACTGCCGATACGGTGCACGTCTATCGTTATGTGATGAAGCCGACGCTGCCGGTCCGTCGCGATAGCCCGAAAACAGCCATTACCCTCGTGCTGGCTGTGTTGCTGGGCGGGATGATCGGTGCCGGGATTGTGCTGGGGCGCAATGCGCTACGTAGCTATAAGCCAAAAGCCTTGTAAGCTTCTTTGCCGGATGGCGGCACAAGTGCCTTATCCGGCTACGAAAGGTAAAATTTCTCACTAAAAAACCGGGCATTGCCCGGTTTTTTTACGCTTATTGATGACGCTTACGAAGATTGTCGATCACGGTGGTGAGGTTGAGATCCTGATCCTGCAACAGCACCAGCAGGTGGTACATCAAATCAGACGCTTCATTGGTTAATTCAAAACGATCATTGACGGTGGCCGCCAGCGCGGTTTCCACACCTTCTTCGCCAACTTTTTGCGCAATACGTTTGGTACCGCTGGCGTACAGTTTCGCCGTGTAAGAGCTGGCCGGATCGGCGGTTTTGCGCTCTGCCAGTAGCTGCTCCAGTTGATACAGGAATAACCACTGATGGCTGGCGTCGCCAAAGCAACTGCTGGTACCTTTGTGGCAGGTCGGCCCGACAGGGTTTGCCAGCACCAGCAGTGTATCGTTGTCGCAATCTGCCGCAATGCTGACGACATTCAGCACATGGCCTGAGGTTTCGCCTTTGGTCCATAAACGCTGTTTCGTGCGTGAGAAGAACGTGACATGGCCGGATTCAATGGTTTTGTCCAGCGCTTGTGGGTTCATATAGCCCAGCATCAATACTTCGCCGGATACCGCATGTTGCACGATGGCTGGCATCAGGCCATCGGTTTTTTCCCAGTCCAGCTCGCGGCGTTGTTGCTCTGTTAACATATCCTGATCTCCACGCCCTGGCCTGCCAGGTACGCTTTTAATTCGCCAATATTGATGATTTGCTTGTGAAAAACGGAGGCGGCAAGCGCGCCGTCGACATCGGCATCACGGAATGCCTCAAGAAAGTGTTCCATCGTGCCCGCGCCGCCGGAGGCGATCAGCGGCACGCGGCAAACGTCACGGACTTTTTTCAACTGCGTCAGATCGTAACCGTTACGCACGCCGTCCTGGTTCATCATATTCAGGACGATTTCCCCCGCGCCGCGCTGTTGTACCTCTTGCACCCAATCCAGCGTCTCCCACTGCGTCACGCGGGTACGGTTTTCATCGCCGGTATACTGGTTAACATGATATTTCCCCGTGGCGTCGTCAAACCAGGTATCAATCCCGACGACAATGCACTGTACGCCAAAACGGTCAGCCAGACGGGTAATCAGCGTTGGGTCAGCCAGTGCAGGGGAATTGATAGAGATCTTATCCGCCCCGAAAGAAAGAATTTTGGCGGCGTCGTCAATTGACCGGATACCGCCCGCTACACAAAACGGAATGTCGATCTCCTCGGCAACGCGCGCCACCCAGCTTTTATCGACTACGCGGCCATCGCTGGAGGCGGTAATGTCATAGAACACCAGTTCGTCCGCGCCTTCGTCGGCATAGCGTTTGGCCAGCGGAACGATATCGCCAATGATCTCATGGTTGCGAAACTGTACGCCTTTCACCACCTGACCATCACGAACATCCAGACACGGAATTATACGTTTTGCCAGCATTGGATGGCCTCCTTAACGGTAAATTTCCCTTCTAACAGCGCGCGCCCGACAATCACGCCGCGCACGCCGGTGCCGCGCAGGGCGGCAATATCATCGATATCGCCAATACCGCCGGAGGATTGAAAGGCGATCTGCGGATATCTGGCGCATACCTCTTCGTACAGCGAAACGTTAGAGCCCGCCAGCGTGCCGTCGCGAGAAATATCGGTACACAGTACATGTTTCAGGCCGACGGGGAGATAGGTCTCCACCAGTTGTTCCAGCGAGACGCCGGAATTTTCCTGCCAGCCGCTAACCGCCACCTGCTTGGTGCCGTGTTCGTCTATGCGAACGTCCAGCGCCAGCACCAGCGCCTGCGCGCCAAAACGTTCAAACCAGCCTTTCACCACGTCAGGGGATTTCACCGCCGTTGAACCGATGACCACACGGGCAACGCCAGCTTTCAGTAATGCCGCAACGTCTTCTTCGGTACGCACGCCGCCGCCGACCTGAACAGGTACGTTCACGCCCGCGACCAGGGTTTTAATCAGCGGTATCTGTCGCTTATCCGGATCTTTAGCGCCGGTCAGATCTACCAGATGCAGCACCCCGGCGCCCTGGGCAGCGTAATCCTGTAAACGAGGCAGGGGATCGTTACCGTAATCCCGCTGCCGGGCGTAGTCGCCCTGGTGGAGACGCACCACGGTGCCGTCAATTAAATCTAATGCCGGAATAATCATTACATCTCCAGGAAGTTTTTCAGCAACTGTGCGCCCGCCGCGCCCGAACGTTCCGGATGGAACTGTACGCCGAAGAAATTATCTTTCTGTACCGCCGCGGTAAACGGCTCGCCGTAATTGCACTGGGCGATAGTCCACGGGTTGACCGGCATCGCGTAGCTGTGAACAAAGTAAAAATAGGCGCCATCTTCAATGCCCTGAAACAGCCGGTTGCCCGCCTGCGGATACACGCGATTCCAGCCCATGTGCGGCAGCGGCAGACCAAAGTCGGTCATTTTCGGCACGTCTTGTTCGATAATGTTCAGCAGATCCACGCCGCGCGTCTCTTCGCTGCGACGACCCAGCAGTTGCATCCCTAAGCAGATACCCAGTACCGGCTGAGTACACGCTTTAATTAAGTCGATCAGTTCACGTTCGCGCAGTTGATCCATAGCGGCCTGCGCCGTGCCGACGCCGGGTAGAAAGAGTTTGTCAGCGCGTAATACGATTTCCGCTTCGCGGCTGACCACTGGGGTGTAACCGTGGCGCGCCACGGCGGATTTTACCGAGCTTAAATTGGCGCAGCCGGTGTCAAGGATGACGACGTTCATCACAGCACTCCTTTCGAGGACGGTAATGTATCGCCCTCCACGCGAATAGCCTGGCGTAGCGTCCGACCAAAGGCTTTAAACAAACTTTCGACACGGTGGTGATCGTTCTTACCCTTAGTCTTGAGATGCAGAGTGACGCCCATCGTGTAAGAGAGTGAGCGGAAAAAGTGTTCAATCATCTCTGTGCTCAAATCGCCCACACGCTGGTAGGTAAATTCAGCTTTATATTCCAGATGCGGACGACCGGAAATATCCAGCGCGCAGCGCGCCAGACATTCATCCATCGGCAGGACAAAGCCAAAACGGCAGATACCGCGCTTGTCGCCGAGTGCCAGTTTTAATGCCTCACCGAGCGCCAGTCCGGTATCTTCTACCGTGTGGTGATCGTCGATATAGAGATCGCCCTTAACGGTAATCTCCATGCGAAAGCCGCCGTGGGTGGCGATTTGATCGAGCATATGGTCAAAGAAGCCGACGCCGGTATTAATCTTGCTGTTGCCTTCGCGATCCAGCCAGACGCTGACATCAATCTGTGTCTCTTTGGTGTTGCGGACCACATGCGCATAGCGATCGCGTTTCGTTAGCTGTTCGCCAATCATCGTCCAGTTCAGCGTTTCACGGTGATAGCGTAAACCAGTAATGCCCATATTATCAGCGAGCTGGATATCGGTCGCACGATCGCCGATCACATAGCTGTTGGCGCTATCCATCGCTTGTTCCGCAAGATAACGCTCCACCAGCTTTACTTTGGGCTTGCGGCAGTCGCAGTCGTCTGCGGGCAGGTGAGGGCAGATTAGCACCTCATCAAAGCATACGCCCTGAGAAGTGAAAATCTGCATCATCAGGTTGTGCGGTCCGTCGAAGTCCGCCTGCGGGAAGCTTTGCGTGCCAAGTCCATCCTGGTTAGTGATCATCACCAGCTTAAAACCGGCTTTTTGCAGCTTCAGCAATACGGGAATCACCTCTGGCTCAAAGGCCAGTTTATCAAAGCGGTCTACCTGAAAATCGCTCGGCGGTTCGGAAATTAAGGTTCCGTCCCGGTCGATGAAAAGATACTTCTGACTCATACTGGCTCCGCACGTAAGGCGTCAATGACGCGCTGGTTTTCCTGGCGGGTGCCGACCGTAATCCGCAGGCAGCCGCTTAAAGAAGGTTGTTTATTCTGATCGCGTAAGATAATGCCCTGATCCCATAAGGATTTAAACACGCTGCTGGAGGCGGTAAACCGCGCCAGAATATAGTTGGTTTCAGAGTCAAAGACGTGTTCTACGCAGGCGGTCTGTTGCAGGGCATTCACCAGATACTGACGTTCCTGCACTGTCTGCGCCACGCGATCGCGCATTGCGTTTATTCCCTGCGGACTCAGCGCCTGGGCGGCGATATCCGCCACTGGCGTAGAAAGCGGATAAGGGGCGATCACTTTTAACAGCAGGTTGATCACCTCTTCATTAGCCAGCGTAAAGCCGCAGCGCAGACCCGCCAGCGCAAAAGCTTTCGACAATGTGCGCAGGATAACCAGATGAGGATATTCAACCAGCCAGCCTGCCAGCGTGGCCTGCGGGCAAAACTCAATATAAGCTTCGTCGGCGACGACTATCGCTTTACCGCGTGTCAACTCCAGCAGCGTGCGTAGATCCTGCGGGTTGATAAGTTGCCCGGTGGGGTTATTGGGGCTACAAACGAATACCACTTTTGTGCCGTCAAGGTTGTCGGAAATCCCCTGTAGATCCAGCTGCCAGTTTTCAAGCGCGGGAACCGTCCGGCGCTCTACGCCAATGGTTTCGGCGCTGACGCTGTACATACCGTAAGTGGGCGGACAGTAGAGAATGGCGTCTTTCCCCGGTTCGCAGAAGGCGCGGATCACCAGTTCGATCCCTTCATCCGCGCCGCGGCTGACCAGCACCTGCTCCGGCTTTACGCCAGCATATTGCGCGTAGTTTTCAATCACGGCCTTTGGCTGGCATTCCGGGTAGCGGTTAAGCGTTTGTTGGGTGAGCTGAAACTCCACCGCTGTCGGGAATTCATTCGCGTTCAGCCAGACATCGCCATTACCGCCCAGACGGCGGGCGGACTGATACGGTACCAGGTTGCGGACATTTTCACGGGCTAAGTCAGCGACGCTGAGAGTGTTTTCAGTGCTCATGCTTGCTCCTTGAGGGCGTTTACGCGCAGGGTCACGGCATTTTTATGGGCGGTCAGACGTTCTGCCGCCGCCAATGTTTCAATGGTTGATGCCAGAGCGGAAAAGCCCGCTTTCGACAGTTCCTGAACGGTCATCCGTTTCTGGAAATCCGCTAACCCAAGGCTGGAACAGGTAGCAGTATAGCCATAGGTCGGTAAAACATGGTTGGTTCCGGAAGCGTAATCACCGGCGGATTCCGGCGACCAGTCGCCGAGAAATACCGAGCCTGCGCTGGTAATCGCATCCACCAAATCGCGCGCATTGCGCGTCTGGATGATTAAGTGTTCCGGCCCATACTGATTAGAGATGGCGACGCACTGCGCTAAATCTTTGGTCACAATCAGACGACTGGCGCTCAGGGCCTGCCGGGCGGTGTCCGCGCGCGGCAGCTCCGCCAGTTGACGTTCTACCGCCTCCGCCACCTTGCGGGCAATGTCAGCATCAGGCGTCAGCAGAATCACCTGGGAATCCGGACCGTGCTCAGCCTGGGAGAGCAGGTCAGACGCGACGAAATCCGGTGTTGCGCCGCTGTCGGCTATCACCAGTACTTCAGACGGCCCGGCTGGCATATCGATAGCCGCGCCGTCGAGGCGCTGGCTGACCTGACGCTTGGCTTCGGTTACAAAGGCGTTGCCGGGGCCAAAAATTTTATCCACTTTCGGTACGGACTCGCTGCCGAAGGCCAGAGCGGCAATCGCCTGCGCGCCGCCGACGTTAAAGATTTCCTGCACGCCACACAGTTGCGCCGCATAGAGGATTTCATCAGCGATGGGCGGCGGCGAGCACAGAACCACGTTCTGACATCCCGCAATACGCGCCGGCGTCGCCAGCATCAGCACCGTTGAGAAGAGCGGAGCCGAGCCGCCGGGAATATACAGACCGACAGACGCGACGGGACGCGTAACCTGCTGGCAACGCACGCCTGGCTGGGTTTCCACATCTACAGGCGGTAGCGTCTGCGCGGAATGGAACGTTTCAATATTTTTGACGGCAGCGGCCATCGCCTGTTTTAATTCGTCGCTCAGACGCGCGCCGGCGGCGGCGATCTCTTCAGGGGTAATGCGTAGCGCTGTCACTTCTGTTTTATCAAATTTAGCGCTGTATTCACGCAGGGCATCGTCACCGCGCGTTTTTACATTATCCAGAATATCGCTGACCGTCCGGGTAATACTGTCAGAGGCGGAAATCGCCGGACGCGTCAGCAGCGCACGCTGCTGTTCAGGGCTACAGCTGTTCCAGTCAATCAGGGTATTGAAGCTCATGGTCTTTACTCCATCACAGGGTTCCGCCTTATCCGGCCTACAGAACCCAAAATATCAACGCATTACGTAGGCCTGATAAGCGCAGCGCTATCAGGCGTCAGATCACTCCATCATCTTCTCGATCGGCAGTACCAGAATCGAGCTGGCGCCAAGCGCTTTCAGTTTCTCCATGGTTTCCCAGAACAACGTTTCGCTGCTGACCATGTGCATCGCCACGCGCTGTTGCTCGCCCGCCAGCGGCAGAATTGTCGGCCTTTCGGCGCCTGGCAGCAGGGCGATAACCTCTTCCAGGCGTTCACTTGGCGCGTGCATCATGATGTATTTCGATTCGCGCGCCTGAATCACGCCCTGAATACGGGTCAGCAATTTATCGATCAGCTGTTGCTTGCTCTGTGCCATCTCACCGTCGCGCTGAATCAGACAGGCTTTAGAGCGGTAGATAACTTCGACTTCACGCAGGCCGTTAGCTTCAAGCGTCGCGCCGGTAGAGACCAAATCGCAGATAGCGTCGGCCAGCCCCGCGCGCGGCGCGACTTCGACAGAACCATTTAACAGACACGATTTAAAAGAGACGCCTTTCTGGTCGAGGTAGCGTTTGAGGAGGTGCGGATAAGAGGTAGCGATACGTTTACCGTCCAGCGCGGCCGGGCCGTCCCAGGCTTCGTCAACCGGCGTTGCCAGCGATAAACGGCAGCCGCCGAAGTCAAGACGGCGCAGGGTAAAATAGCGCGGATCTTCGCCCTGCGCGCGGCGGTTGAGTAGCTCTTCTTCCAGCACGTTCTCGCCGATAATGCCGAGATCGACCACGCCATCCATCACCAGACCCGGAATGTCATCATCACGTACGCGCAGGATATCAATCGGCATGTTTTCCGCCATCGCAATCAGGCGCTGAGTGTGTAAATTAATTTTTATGCCGCAGCGGGCCAGCAATTCTCGTGAATCATCGCTTAAACGGCCTGATTTCTGAATAGCTATGCGTAAGCGGGTGTTGTCTAACATTCTGCGTTCCTCTTTATCCTGTCTGAACCGGTCTGTATCGCGCGCCAAAAAAAAGCCCCCGGAAGATGATCTTCCGGGGGCTTTCTCATGCGTTCATGCACCACTGGAAGATCTGAATGTCTTCCAGCACACATCGCCTGAAAGACTAGTCAGGATGATGGTGATGATGGTGGTGTTTAAATTGAACGCGTGTCATAAAAATTCCGATGAATGCTTATTCATTTGATACCTTTTAACCTAAACCACTTTTACGCCTTAAAGCAAGCGCTTTTTTCATTTCGCATTTATAGTATGAATTGTCAGTCACGGCGGGCTGGCGTAGCCTTATGTATAAGGCGTTAAAGTCAGGAGAAAATGGATGAAAAAGGTCGCAATTGTCGGTTTAGGTTGGTTAGGCATGCCGCTGGCAATGTCGCTGGCAGCGAGAGGCTGGCAGGTTACCGGCAGCAAAACCACCCTTGACGGGGTGGAAGCGGCCCGTATGAGTGGAATTGAAAGCTATCCGCTGCGTCTGGAGCCGGAGTTGGTCTGTGAGGCGGACGATCTTGACGCTCTGCTGGATGTCGATGCGCTGGTGATAACACTGCCCGCGCGCCGTAGCGGTCCGGGAGAGGATTTTTATCTGCAGGCAATGCAGGAGCTGGTCGACAGCGCGCTGGCTTATCGTATCCCGCGTATTATTTTTACCAGTTCGACGTCTGTTTACGGCGATGCGCAAGGCGTGGTGAAAGAGAATACGCCGCGTAATCCGGTCACGGCCAGCGGGCGTACCCTGAAGGAACTGGAAGATTGGCTGCATAATCTGCCGGGCACGTCAGTAGATATTCTGCGGCTGGCGGGGTTGGTCGGGCCTGGACGCCATCCCGGTCGTTTCTTTGCCGGAAAAACCGCGCCGGATGGTCAACACGGGGTCAATCTGGTGCATCTTGAAGACGTGGTTGGCGCAATTACCCTCTTGCTACAGGCGCCGAAAGGGGGGCACATCTATAATATATGTGCGCCGGCGCATCCAGCCCGCAACGTGTTTTATCCGCAAATGACGCGCTTGCTGGGAATGGCGCCGCCGCATTTTCGTGACGCACCGGACAACGGCAAAGGGAAGATTATCGATGGTAGCCGGATTTGTAATGAGCTGGGATTTGAATATCAATATCCCGATCCGCTGGTGATGCCGATGGAGTGAGTCGCTGTCCAGCAGGTGGTCGCCATATAGCGCAAGGGGACGAGTATGAAACCACTGCTGGACGTTCTGATTATTCTTGATGCGTTAGAAAAAGAAGGCAGCTTCGCGGCGGCGTCGGCAAAATTATTTAAAACGCCGTCCGCCCTCAGTTATACCGTTCATAAGCTGGAAAACGATCTTAATATCCAACTGCTCGACCGTAGCGGGCACCGCGCGCGATTTACGCGAACCGGTAAGATGCTACTGGAAAAAGGCCGTGAAGTGTTGCACACCGTTCGCGAGCTGGAAAAGCAGGCGATTAAACTGCATGAAGGCTGGGAGAACGAACTGGTCATCGGTGTGGATGATACCTTTCCCTTTTCTCTTCTGGCCCCGCTTATCGACGCTTTTTATCAACGCCACAGCGTGACGCGCCTTAAATTTGTCAATGGCGTTCTCGGCGGTTCATGGGAGACGCTGACGCAGGGAAGGGCGGATATCATCGTTGGCGCCATGCGCGCGCCGCCGCCTGACACCGGCTTTGGCTTTGCAAGACTGGGCGATCTTGAACTGGTGTTTGCTGTCGCTCCGCATCATCCGCTGGTTCATGAAGAGGAACCGCTTAGCCGCCAGACGATCAAACGTTTTCGCGCGATTGTGGTTGGCGATAGCGTCCATTCCTCGCGATCAATAGGGTCTGAACTGCTCGACGCTCAGGAAGCGATTACCGTGTTTGATTTTAAAACCAAGCTGGAGCTGCAAATTAGCGGCCTGGGATGCGGCTATTTACCGCGTTATCTGGCGCAGCGATTTTTGGAAAGCGGCGCGCTTATAGAGAAGAAAGTTGTAGCGCAAATCGTCTATGAACCGGTGTGGGTTGGCTGGAATGAACAGACCGCCGGGCTGGCCAGCGGCTGGTGGCGGGATGAAATTTTAGCAAATAATGCTATTGCTGGGGTGTATGCAAAATCGCCGGTTTAAAAATCAATCGCTTATGAAAAATAATTTTTTGAACGCGCTCGCATTCTCTTGTCATTTCACTTCAATTTAGGGCAGAATACGCCGCTTGCAAAAAATGACACTAACCGACGTTTTAATACGCGTCGGTTATTTTTTTGCTTCAAACACATCATTCAATACCAAGAGGCCGGGCTTCGTACCGGATAGATACTTACTTAAAAATCGACAGTTGTTGTCGCTGAGGAATCCAGAAAATGGGGCAATTTTTTGCTTACGCGACGGCATTCGCCGTAAAGGAGAATGACCATGTCGCATAACGTTACTCCAAACACCTCTCGCGTGGAATTACGTAAAACGCTTACGTTAGTTCCGGTTGTAATGATGGGTCTTGCCTATATGCAGCCGATGACGCTGTTCGATACATTTGGTATCGTTTCAGGCCTCACTGACGGTCACGTACCGACGGCGTATGCATTCGCGTTAATCGCGATTCTGTTTACGGCGTTGAGCTACGGGAAACTGGTGCGTCGCTACCCTTCCGCGGGTTCGGCGTATACCTATGCCCAGAAATCCATCAGCCCGACCGTTGGCTTTATGGTGGGTTGGTCTTCTCTGCTCGATTATCTGTTCGCGCCGATGATCAACATTCTGTTGGCGAAAATTTATTTTGAAGCGCTGGTGCCCTCCATTCCGTCATGGGTGTTTGTTGTGGCGCTGGTGGCCTTTATGACGGCCTTTAACCTGCGCAGCCTCAAATCGGTCGCTAACTTCAACACCGTGATTGTAGTGCTACAGGTAGTGCTGATTGCGGTCATTCTGGGCATGGTGGTTTATGGCGTATTTGAAGGCGAAGGCGCCGGTACGCTGGCGAGCACCCGTCCGTTCTGGTCCGGCGATGCGCACGTTATCCCGATGATTACGGGAGCGACGATCCTGTGCTTCTCCTTTACCGGCTTTGACGGCATCAGTAACCTGTCGGAAGAGACCAAAGATGCTGAGCGCGTGATCCCGCGTGCGATTTTCCTGACCGCGCTGATTGGCGGCCTGATCTTCATCTTTGCAACCTATTTCCTGCAATTGTATTTCCCGGATATCTCTCGCTTTAAAGATCCGGATGCGTCTCAGCCGGAAATCATGCTGTACGTGGCGGGTAAAACCTTCCAGGTGGGCGCGCTGATCTTCTCTACTATCACCGTGCTAGCTTCCGGTATGGCGGCGCATGCAGGCGTAGCGCGCCTGATGTACGTAATGGGGCGCGACGGCGTATTCCCGAAAAGCTTCTTCGGTTACGTTCATCCGAAATGGCGTACGCCAGCGATGAACATCATCCTGGTCGGGGCGATCGCGCTGCTGGCGATTAATTTTGACCTGGTGATGGCGACGGCGCTGATTAACTTTGGTGCGCTGGTCGCGTTTACCTTTGTTAACCTGTCGGTGATTTCGCAGTTCTGGATCCGTGAGAAGCGTAATAAAACGTTGAAAGATCACTTCCAGTATCTGTTCCTGCCGATGTGCGGCGCGCTCACGGTTGGTGCGTTGTGGGTTAACCTGGAAGAGAGCTCAATGGTACTGGGCCTGATCTGGGCGGGTATCGGGCTGATTTATCTGGCGTGCGTAACTAAAAGCTTCCGCAACCCGGTTCCACAGTACGAAGACGTCGCGTAATCGCACGTATTATCGGCAATAGTAAAACCGGAGGCAGTGCCTCCGGTTTTTTGTCATCCAGCATGTTTACCGGATGGTGGCGTCACTCTTTATCCGCTCTGGATTAACAATGCCCGTCAGGCATTGGTCAATTACACAATCTCGGTTGCGTACTGCCACAGTGATTTCAGCAACCCCAGCTTCGTTTTATCTTCCGCATACTGCTGAGAAAGCATCTGCAATTCATTGGCATACTGTTGTAAAAACTCCGGCGTCAGCACCTGACGGCGATGCTCCAGCCAGCGCTGCTGCTCTGCGTCATCCAGCGTACCGGGAAAATTGCGTGCGCGGTAATTAAACAGCAGCTTCTCAATGCGTTTATCGACAAAGGTAATGTCCAGCGCGGGCAGGTTACGCGGCTCGGTTTCGAGTACGATTTTCATGGCTGCGCGATCGGCATCGCTGAAAAAACCATCATAGAGCTGGGCATCAACGTTATCCGAGGCGGCAAAAGGTTCGGCTTCGGCGAAAATCGCCACCACTTTGTCGCGGACCTGCGGATTTTCACGCAGCACTTTCAGGTTATCCAGGCAATGCTGGCGGTTAATTCCCAGCCGGTCGGCATCCTCCGGGCGCAAGGTATTCGCCTGCGCCAGTACCGGACATTTATTGATATGCACCAGCTTTACCGGCACTGCGGCGTGATCGCCAAGATCGGCTTTGGCCGTATAAAGCCGCTCGCGAAGGGTGTCGCTGTCCAGCTCAAGAAGAGGAGAAATATCGCCTGCTAAATCGACCATGATCACCGCGTTACGGTTTTCAGGATGCCACGCCAGCGGCGCGACCCAGCTTGTATTACCGCGCCACGCGCCAAACATGCCGGAGACATGCACCAGCGGCTTCATTTGCGGGACGTCAATCAGCGCCGCCAGTTTATGTTTACTGCGGTGGCCATAAAGATAATCAAACAGCCGCGGCTGGCGTGTTTTCACCAGTTGCGCCATCGCAATAGTGGCGTAGACATCCGCCATCGCATCATGCGCGTTGCTGTGTTCGATCCCGTTCGCCTGGGTTAAATGTTCCAGACGAAAGCTGGGCAGGCCGTCGTCGTTTTCCGGCCAGTTAATTCCCTCCGGGCGCAGCGCATAACAGGCGCGCATGACATCCAATAGATCCCAACGTGAATTATCATGCTGCCAGCTCCAGGCGTAGGGATCGTAAAAGTTGCGATAAAAAATATTGCGCGTGACTTCATCATCAAAACGTACATTGTTGTAGCCCACAACGCAGGTTTTAGGAACGGTAAACAGCGCATGAATGCGTCTGGCGAAAGCGGCTTCGTTTTCTCCTTTCTCACGCGCTTCCTGCGGCGTGATGCCGGTAATCAGCACTGCGCCGGGCTGCGGTAGATAATCATCGGCGGGTTTGCAATAAAACACCTCCGGCTCGCCAATAACGTTGAAGTCGTTATCCGTACGGAGCGCGGCGAATTGCGCAGGTCTGTCGAGGGCCGGATGCGTACCGAAGGTTTCGTAATCGTGGAAGAGGAATGTGCTCTGTATGCTGTCGTTTTTAACTGTCACTTGATGTACACGCCTGATGTTATCTGTATATGAAATATTTTATTCTTTTATTTTGTCGTTGATTGATTGTATTTGTACACCAATTGATATTGTTGCTAATGTTGGTACATGCGATGGTGAGTACAAAATACTAAAATGATCATCAGCGACACTAAGCTACGCTCCCTCTATGGTAAACCATATTCCGGCCCATCTGAAATTACTGATTCTGATTTAGTACTGTATGGAATTTAGGCCAGGGTCAATCTGGCCGGGATCTCAAAAATGCATGGACTAAAACGGGTCTATTTACAGAGGGACACAACGCTGTGTCCCTTAATTTCATGCGGGTTGAGGCTGGACTAGGCCCAGGCCAGTGGCAGGATGGATGACAGAACACTCGGGAAATATTTTCTGGCATGACGTTGCATACTATCCGCCACAACGCTGGTACAGGTAAAGGCGCCATGGAGGCCGTGAAAACGGTCGGACCACTCGGTAAATTGTTCGCTGGATGGGAATATCGCCGGAGACAGCTCCCAGGCTTTCTGCATCAGCGCCTCCGCATAGCCTCTCAGGGCCGGCGGAGAGTCATGCTCAGTGCCGAAAATGGCGCTGGAGGAATAGCGTGCGAATGCGGTACTGAGACAGAACAGGGTTTCCGCCTGCTTCTGTGGGGTGGCGTCCGTCAGGTGATAAGCACTGAGGATGTGCTGGTAGTGTGCCGGGCTGAGTTTGCCTTCAGGAAGCAAGGGGTCAAAAATGGTGGCCAGACGCGACACTGAGGCATCATCAATCAACTTCACGGTGGAATGTTTCTGGTTCGTGGCGGCAATAAACTGCTGGTTCAGCTCCCCGTGCTCTTCAGTGCTGAGGATGATATCAATCAGCTCCCCAAAGCGTCGCTGCGTGGCCTGCTGATTAAATGCGGCGAGAAACACCGGAAAGTCATGACGGAATAACTCTACCGGAGAGATTTGCGCGGTGGAAACGTTCTCTCCGGCTCGCAGCAGGTAAAAGTTGTCCCATGTGGTGTCAGGAGTAGGGTTTAGCATTGTTAACAGCGTGTCAGTGGAGAGCATCATCGCCGTGTCTGAATCCTGGGAGGAAAGCAGCAGGAAATTATCTGCAGCGCGGGTTGTCCAGTCCGGGCTGCCGTCATAATTGCCGAAGAGCCCATTATGGATGTGGGGAGACACCGCCGGGTGAGCAAGATACTGTTCATAAAGCGCTGCAGCTTTCTGGCGGGTGCCATCAGTGCAGTCCACGCCTGTCATACAGTGTAAAATCACCTGATTAAAGAATCCGCTGTGAGTGGTCATGGCGGCGCTGTTCCTGTCAAACGAATCCAGCAACACAGGCAGTATACGCTGCTGATAATATGTGTCAGGAGCCGGCAGGGGAACGTCATTATAGGTCTGGCACTGGTGGGCAAAAAAACGTTCCTGAACAGGCCCGAGCCACTCGCTGATAAGCGCACTTTGCGTATAGGGGGGGTGGGCCAGTACGCTCACCAGCGAACTTTCAACTGGCCGGATACGTGCCTCTGATAAGCGGCCACTCCGAAATGACTTCACCAGGTCTTCCATTGCCCGGACTTTTTCCTGTCTGTATTTATCGGGCAGGCTGTTAATGGTCATCAGAATACTTTTACCATTATTATGTTCATGATTTAAAAAACCATCCACAGCGCTCTCAGTCCAAAGGAGTGGCATTTGCAGCCAGATATCACCTAGACGAATAAAATTTCCGCCCCCTGACACTGACGGAGGTGATAAATTATCCGGTTCATTTAAAATAACGTCGGAGAGGTTGGCTTTGTAAGGTATAAGCGTATTTTTTAATGTTGTATTAATAAAAGAGGGCTGTTGTTGTGTAGTAATTGAATACAGTAAAGACACTTCATTCATGTCTGAATTACTAAATTTCGTATTACTGCAGACTACACCACTCAGTGTCGAATAAGTGAATCGGCATTCGTCAAAATGTAAATGAGATATATCAGAATAAGTAAATTTTGAATTTGAAAAGTTGAACCCCTTGATAATATCGCCGTCTCGCTTCATGAAGCTGGGGGGCAATATTTTGCTGAATGTAATATTACGGAAATCTGCGTTTGAAAAATCGCGATCTGCGGTCGTAAGGGTTTCTCCGGCTTTCTGTCGTAAAACTGCATCCGTGAGTTTCTTAGCCCAGTCGGCAGGTGATGACGGGGAAGACGTAGCCTGAAGTGAGAGGGAGGGTGATACTGGTGGTGTTCTACCTTCAGAAACCGTGGGCCTGTTATTGGCTGATACAGAGAGTCCACCGGGGAGCGGGGCCGCACCTGTCACTCTGTAATTATAATCACATGTTTGATTTGCAATATGCTTACGCATGAATGCTGCATTCATTTTTGAGACATCTTCTTCTGAAATATTTTTCTTACCTGCATTATTTGTATCTTTAATATTTTTAACAGTAATCAATGTTTTGTTTAAGGTGTTTTTATCTTTTGGCTGAAAGAAGTCTTTTATTTTTTGTGGTAACGCGAACTCAATCGATGAGCTCTTTCCTGTTTTAAGTTTTTCATTTAAAGAAACATGCGTGTTTTTAACACTGGTTATTTTTGAGGCGAACCCGTTTTTCGTATGTTCACGAATCGAGGTAATTAATTTTTTGACCTGGTTAGGAATAGTAGAAAAATTAATTGTGCCTGATGATATCTTCATTAGAATTCCTTATCAACATCATTATGGAAAAACGGTCTGGATTTTTAACGCCTTAAAAGTAAGCTTCATATGTCGGTATGGCGATGGAGATCACAATTCACCATGTTATCTGGCAGGTTTCTTTCAGAAAGTGTCCATCCTGTCATCATGTCACCGTATTGTGGGACGCTGACGTATCTGCGGAAAAATCCAGGCATAAGAGAGCGGGTCGGGTAACGAAGCCCGTGTGTGCGCAAAACTAAACCCGCTTCGATGCGCAGTCAGCGTTTTTCGCCGGCATTCGGGATATCGTCGGCGGACATTCCGGCGCGTATGAGAAAGAACTGCGTAAAGCGCGTGAAATCGCTTTTCAGGAAATAATCGTTTTCTTTTAAATATTATTACGTGTTATTGGAATTGTATCATTTTTATAATTAACAGCGGGTTGTTTGGTAATTCTGCTGATTATTCAATGACAGTCCATGTGCGTGTTCAGGAAATGTAAAATATTTATAAAATAAAAGGTGTTATCGTGTTGGTATGCTCATTTTAACAACTATTTCAAATTGTGATTGAAGCCGACATTTCATAATACAAATTAAATATAATCTTCAGCTATATCTAATAACAGGAGGTTATATGAGCATTAGTCGTCGTTCTTTTTTGCAGGGGGTAGGCATCGGCTGCTCTGCCTGCGCACTGGGCGCTTTTCCGCCCGGGGCGCTGGCGCGCAACCCGATTGCCGGCATTAACGGTAAAACCACGCTAACGCCAAGCTTGTGCGAAATGTGTTCCTTTCGTTGCCCTATTCAGGCGCAGGTAGTCAATAACAAGACCGTTTTTATCCAGGGCAATCCTTCTGCGCCGCAGCAGGGGACGCGCATATGCGCCAGGGGCGGGAGCGGCGTCAGCCTGGTTAATGACCCGCAACGGATTGTAAAACCTATGAAACGCACCGGGCCACGCGGCGACGGTGAATGGCAGGTGATTAGCTGGCAACAGGCTTACCAGGAAATCGCGGCGAAAATGAATGCCATCAAAGCGCAGCATGGCCCCGAGAGCGTGGCTTTCTCTTCCAAATCGGGCTCGCTCTCCAGCCATCTTTTCCATCTGGCTACGGCCTTTGGTTCGCCTAATACCTTTACTCACGCCTCAACATGCCCTGCCGGGAAAGCCATTGCGGCAAAAGTGATGATGGGCGGCGATCTGGCGATGGATATCGCTAACACGCGCTATTTGGTTTCGTTTGGCCACAATTTGTATGAAGGGATTGAAGTTGCCGATACCCATGAGTTAATGACCGCGCAGGAGAAGGGGGCCAAAATGGTGAGCTTCGATCCGCGTCTGTCGATATTTTCCAGCAAGGCGGATGAGTGGCACGCTATTCGTCCCGGGGGGGATTTAGCGGTTCTGCTGGCGATGTGCCACGTCATGATTGATGAACAACTCTACGATGCGTCTTTTGTTGAGCGTTATACCAGCGGATTTGAACAGTTAGCACAGGCGGTAAAAGAGACGACGCCGGAATGGGCCGCCGCGCAGGCCGATGTCCCAGCCGACGTTATTGTCCGGGTGACACGCGAACTGGCCGCCTGCGCGCCTCACGCTATTGTCAGTCCTGGTCATCGCGCGACGTTCTCGCAGGAAGAGATCGATATGCGGCGTATGATTTTTACGCTTAATGTGCTGCTTGGTAATATTGAGCGCGAAGGCGGGCTATATCAGAAAAAAAACGCGTCTGTTTACAATAAACTGGCCGGAGAAAAGGTCGCGCCAACGCTGGCGAAACTCAACATTAAAAATATGCCGAAACCGACGGCGCAACGCATCGATTTGATCGCACCGCAGTTTAAATATATCGCCGCTGGCGGCGGCGTGGTGCAAAGCATTATTGACGCGGTGTTAACCGAGAAGCCTTACCCGATAAAGGCGTGGATTATGTCGCGGCATAATCCTTTCCAGACCGTCACCTGTCGTTCGGACCTGGTAAAAACCGTTGAGCAACTGGATCTGGTGGTCAGTTGCGATGTCTATTTGAGCGAGAGCGCGGCATATGCCGACTATCTGCTGCCGGAATGCACCTATCTCGAACGGGACGAAGAGGTATCGGATATGTCGGGACTGCACCCGGCTTACGCTCTGCGCCAACAGGTCGTAGAGCCGATTGGCGAGGCGCGTCCAAGTTGGCAAATCTGGAAAGAGCTGGGCGAGCAGTTGGGATTAGGGCAGTACTATCCGTGGCAGGATATGCAGACGCGCCAACTCTATCAGTTGAACGGCGACCATGCCTTAGCGAAGGAACTGCGACAGAAAGGGTATCTCGAATGGGGCGTTCCGCTGCTATTACGCGAACCAGAATCCGTTCGCCAGTTTACGGTGCGTTACCCCGGCGCTATCGCGACGGACAGCGACAACACCTATGGCGAACAGCTTCGCTTCAAATCGCCCTCCGGCAAAATCGAACTTTATTCCGCAACCCTGGAGGAATTGCTCCCAGGCTACGGCGTTCCGCGCGTTCGTGACTTTGCGCTTAAAAAAGAGAATGAGCTTTACTTCATTCAGGGCAAGGTGGCCGTGCATACCAATGGCGCGACGCAGTACGTACCTTTACTCAGCGAGCTAATGTGGGATAACGCGGTCTGGGTCCATCCGCAAACGGCGCAAGAAAAAGGCATTAAGACCGGCGATGAGATCTGGCTGGAAAATGCTACGGGTAAAGAGAAAGGTAAGGCGCTGGTGACGCCCGGTATCCGTCCGGACACGCTTTTTGTCTATATGGGATTTGGCGCTAAAGCTGGGGCCAAAACGGCGGCGACGACACACGGTATCCACTGCGGAAATTTACTGCCGCACGTGACGAGTCCGGTATCCGGTACGGTAGTGCATACCGCAGGCGTGACGCTGAGCCGGGCATGAGGGAGGAGGGAACCATGAATCATTTAACGAATCAGTACGTCATGCTGCATGATGAAAAACGTTGTATCGGCTGCCAGGCGTGTACCGTTGCCTGCAAAGTGCTTAATGACGTACCGGAGGGATTTAGCCGCGTACAGGTACAAATTCGCGCCCCTGAACAGTCATCCAACGCACTAACCCATTTTCAATTTGTCCGCGTCTCCTGTCAGCACTGTGAAAATGCGCCATGTGTCAGCGTTTGTCCTACCGGAGCGTCATATCGTGATGAAAACGGGATCGTGCAGGTGGATAAATCGCGCTGTATTGGCTGCGATTATTGTGTTGCCGCGTGTCCTTTCCATGTGCGCTATTTGAATCCGCAAACCGGTGTCGCCGACAAGTGTAACTTCTGTGCCGACACGCGGTTGGCGGCTGGCCAGTCTCCGGCGTGCGTATCCGTTTGCCCAACGGACGCGCTGAAATTCGGCAGACTGGATGAGAGCGAGATCCAGCGCTGGGTCGGTCAGAAAGAGGTCTATCGCCAGCAGGAGGCGCGTAGCGGCGCGGTCAGTCTGTACCGTCGTAAAGAAGTCCATCAGGAGGGTAAAGCATGAATACTATCTGGGGAGCGGAACTACATTATGCGCCAGATTATTGGCCGCTGTGGTTAATTTACGCAGGCGTCGTGGTGCTGCTCATGCTTGTTGGGCTGGTTATCCATGCGTTATTGCGCCGGATGCTGGCGCCAAAAACGGCGGGCGGCGAAGAGCATCGTGACTATCTCTACTCGCTGGCGATTCGCCGTTGGCATTGGGGAAATGCGTTACTGTTTGTTTTATTACTGTTCAGCGGTTTATTTGGTCATTTTTCTCTCGGCCCTGTAGCGCTAATGGTACAAGTGCATACCTGGTGTGGTTTTGCCTTACTGGCTTTCTGGGGCGGGTTTGTGCTGATCAATCTCACCACAGGTAACGGGCGTCACTATCGGGTAAATTTTTCCGGACTGGTAACGCGCTGCATACGCCAGACGCGTTTTTACCTTTTTGGCATCATGAAAGGGGAAGCGCATCCGTTCGCGGCAACAGAGCAGAATAAGTTCAATCCACTGCAACAACTGGCATATCTGGCGATTATGTACGCGCTGGTACCGCTGTTAATCATCACCGGTTTGCTGTGTCTCTATCCGCAGGTTGCGGGTCTGGGCCCTGTGATGCTGGTGCTGCATATGGCGCTTGCTATCATCGGCTTACTGTTTATTTGCGCGCATCTCTATCTGTGTACTCTTGGCGACACGCCGGGACAAATTTTCCGTAGCATGGTTGACGGCTATCATCGTCATCGTACCGCGCCGCGCGGGGATAAGTCCGCCGTCTGAGCGTATCCATAAAATAATGTCAGCAAGAAAATGTGCCTTGTGTCACATTTTCTTGCAATTTATCCATGTTTGTTTAACTGAACTTCCGTAAAAAGAACGGCAAATAGAGACCATCCTGAGGACATGCTGTTGAAACGCCGTTTGTTTATTGCCGCTTCTTTATTCGCGATGCACCTTTCTCCTGCGCTTGCGGCCGATGCCGTAAGTTTTGCTCCCCAACCGCCAGCCATTGATGCAGGCGCCTGGGTGTTGATGGATTACACTACGGGACAGGTTCTTACCGCCGGTAATGAACACCAGCAACGTAATCCCGCCAGCCTTACCAAGCTAATGACGGGCTACGTCGTCGATCGCGCCATCGATAGTCATCGTATCAGCCCTGACGATATCGTCACCGTTGGGCGCGACGCCTGGGCGAAGGATAATCCGGTGTTTGTCGGCTCCTCGTTGATGTTTTTAAAAGAAGGGGATCGCGTGTCGGTGCGTGATTTAAGCCGTGGCTTAATCGTGGATTCCGGTAACGATGCCTGTGTGGCGCTGGCGGATTATATCGCGGGCGGGCAGCCGCAGTTTGTGGCGATGATGAACAGCTATGTGAAAAAACTCAATTTACAGGATACCCATTTTGAAACCGTCCACGGTCTGGATGCGCCGGGACAACATAGCTCCGCGTATGATCTGGCCGTACTCTCCCGGGCGATTATTCACGGCGAACCTGAATTTTATCACATGTACAGCGAGAAAAGCCTGACCTGGAACGGCATCACGCAGCAGAACCGCAACGGCTTGTTATGGGATAAGACCATGCATATCGATGGGCTTAAAACCGGACACACATCGGGGGCGGGATTTAATCTTATCGCATCGGCGGTGGACGGGCAGCGTCGACTTATCGCCGTCGTGATGGGAGCGAAAAGTTCGAAAGGTCGTGAGGAACAGGCGCGAAAACTGTTGCAGTGGGGCCAGCAAAACTTTGCGACGGTGCAGATTTTGCACAGCGGTAAAAAAGTGGGCAGCGAGCGAATCTGGTATGGAGACAAAGAAAAGATTGCGCTGGGTACGGGACAGGATTTCTGGATGGCGCTGCCTAAAGCGGAAATTCCGCATATCAAAGCAAAATATGTGCTGGATAGAAAAGAGCTGGAGGCACCAATCGCCGCTCATCAACAGGTAGGTGAAATAGAGCTCTACGATCGGGATAAACTGATCGCTCAGTGGCCGCTGGTCACTCTGGAATCGGTGGGTAAAGGCGGTATGTTCTCTCGTCTGAGCGACTATTTTCAGCATAAAGCGTAAGCCGTTGTCACACACCGTTCACCGTCATCTGAGGTGTCAAAAGGGCGGGATTGCGAGGTTGCTCACAAAATGATCACGCTGTCCTTGTGACCGTAAAAGGCTGTAATTATACTGTACATTCATACAGTATAGTGAAGTGACGGAGGCAGCATGGATTACGAAATCAGGCAGGAACAAAAACGCAAGATAGCCGGTTTCCACATGGTCGGTCCATGGGAACACACCGTGAAGCAGGGTTTTGAACAACTGATGACGTGGGTGGATCGACAGCGGATCGTGCCAGTTGAATGGATTGCCGTCTATTACGACAATCCAGATGTCGTACCTGCGGAAAAACTCCGCTGCGATACCGTGGTGTCCGTGGCAGAGAATTTCATCCTGCCGGACAATAGCGAAGGCGTAATCGTGACCGCCATTGAAGGCGGCGAATATGCCACTGCTGTCGCGCGTGTGGAAGACCGTGACTTTGCGAAGCCGTGGGAACGGTTTTTTGACGTCCTGGAGCAGGATAGCGCTTATCAGATAGCCTCTGCGCCCTGTTTTGAAACCTATCTGAATAACGGCATGGAAGATGGATACTGGGATATTGAAATGTATATTCCGGTACAGCGGAAGTGATCGACTGGTTTCCTGGCTGAAAAGAGCGGACGGATAATGTGTTCCGTCCGCCAGTGCGCTATTTTTGCTATAAAGCAGGTACAATGCATTTTTTGCCATTCCCGTAAGGAGCGCAAGCGTGCGTGCCGATAAGTCATTAAGCCCTTTTGAAATACGGTTGTACCGTCATTATCGCATCGTGCATGGCATACGTATCGCCCTGGCGTTCATTCTTACCTTTCTGCTGGTTCGTCTGTTTTCTATTCCCGAGGGCACATGGCCGCTAATCACGTTAGTGGTGATTATGGGGCCCATCTCATTCTGGGGAAATGTAGTGCCTCGTGCTTTTGAGCGCATAGGCGGTACGATCCTGGGCGCGGCGTTAGGGCTGGTGGCGCTACGCCTGGAGCTCTTTTCCTTACCGCTGATGCTGGTGTGGTGTGCGATAGCGATGTTTTTGTGCGGCTGGCTGGCCTTAGGGAAAAAACCGTATCAGGCGCTACTGATAGGCATAACGCTCGCCGTTGTTGTCGGCGCTCCCGCTGGTGATATGAATACGGCATTATGGCGTGGCGGGGATGTGATTTTGGGGTCGCTACTGGCGATGTTGTTTACCGGCATCTGGCCCCAGCGCGCCTTTTTGCACTGGCGCATCCAACTGGCGCATTGCGTCACGGCGTATAATCGGGTGTATCAGGCAGCGCTGTCGCCGAATTTGCTGGAGCGCCCCCGGTTGGATAAACATTTGCAACGGTTGCTGAACGATGTCGTCAAAATGCGCGGGCTGATAACGCCTGCCAGTAAAGAAACCCGGATACAAAAATCTATTTTCGAGGCCATTCAGACCATCAACCGCAATCTGGTTTGTATGCTTGAATTACAAATCAATGCCCACTGGGCGACGCGCGCCAGCCATTTTGTGATGCTTAACGCGCACACATTGCGTGAAACCCAGCAGATGACGCAGCAAACCTTGCTAACGATCGCCCACGCGTTGTTTGAAGGCAACCCGCAGCCGGTACTGGCAAACACCGGTAAACTGAATGATATTGCTGCCGAGTTGCGGCAGCTAATGAACGAGCAGCAGGGCGACGCGGTGGCTGAAACCCCCATCCACGGCTATGTTTGGCTAAGTATGGAAACGGCCCGACAGTTGGAACTGCTTTCACATTTGATCTGCCGGGCTTTGCGCAAATAAAAAGCAGATGGGGCGAATGAATTAGTTGCTGCTTCGATTCAGCAAAGATTAAGAGTATGATACTAATATAAGGATAAAATGAGTGCTACTGGCAACGATTTTATCCCCGAACCTTCAGGTTTCCACAGGCGGCGACGTAACGGTGTTTCCTCTGGCGGCTTGAAGTATGACGGGGATAAACGTAATGTTTATCCACTAGCAGTTGCTTAACGAATCCGAATCTCACATTATCAGGGGTGTAAAAATGGAAACAACCAAGCCTTCTTTCCAGGACGTGCTGGAGTTTGTTCGTCTGTTCCGTCGCAAAAATAAACTGCAACGTGAAATTCAGGACATTGAGAAGAAGATCCGTGACAACCAGAAGCGTGTGCTGCTGCTGGACAACCTGAGCGACTACATCAAGCCAGGTATGAGCGTTGAGGCGATTCAGGGTATCATCGCCAGCATGAAAAGCGACTATGAAGATCGCGTTGATGACTACATCATTAAAAATGCCGAAATCTCCAAAGAGCGTCGCGACATTTCCAAAAAGCTGAAAGCGATGGGCGAAATGAAACACGCCGATGTAAAAGCCGAATAATGCGCTACGGCAGTGGGAGCGTATATCAGGCTCTCACTGCAGTTTGACCCCGCCAGTGACCATCTTGAGTAAATGTTGTTTTGGCCAGTGTCGGGTAAGTTTTTTCTCTGCCAGCTTACCTTTCAGGCGCGCAATGTCATGACGTTTCCGGTCCAGCATCAGACCCACCACGCTACCGCTATGTGCCACGTTCAATCCGTATAAATCACACTCTTCGACCAGCGACAGCAGGGCGGTAAATCCTGGCTTAGGTAACAGCGTCTGGCTGGCGATAGCGCTAAGCGTAGCCGCCTCACCCAGTCGGAGCGGATTTTGCGTTATACAGGCTTCCTGCACCAGATTCCAGGCCTGCTGCAAGGTTGCTGAACTTGCTATTAATTTCTGCTGGCGAGGGAGACGGTGGTAATCTTGCGTGCGCAGTGTGACCGGACTTTCCAGTACCAGCAAATCGATTGGCGGCGGTGGCTCGCAGGCGATTTGCGTGACCGCATTATTATGATCAAACAGCGTTAACTGATGAAAAACGGTGCTATCAGTGGGTTCGATTGAGACGCAAAGCTGTGCAAGGGTAGTTTCATCCAGCGAATGGCCAAGATGATGCGCCGTTGCCACTGCCGTAGCGGCAATATCTGCGGTGCTGCTGGCCATGCCTTTGGCAACGGGAATTGACGAACGCACATCGACGCGAATCTCATTACTCCAGTGCGCAGGATACTGCCAGTGCGCCAGAACGCGCTCCACCATCGCCCGCGACAATGGGCGCTCGTTTACCAACGGCGGCGCAGCCGTGACTGCTACGGTGCTGTACCAGTCAACGGGGCAGGAGACCAGTTTCTCACTGCCCAGAATCCATCCCTGGATAAGTTCCCCACATGAGGCGGGGCATTGCGCAACAGCCACGTTATCACCTTTCAGGTACGAATAGTGTGCGCGCATAGTGTCATGGTAAAAGCGTTATTACCATGACTTGCCGCAATGCGTCGTATAACTCTCTCAGGCTGGTACACAAAGCCCTTCCGTGGCCGGTAGCGCAATGCGCATAACGTCTTGTGCGATCATTAACTCTTCGTTGGTGTTGATGACGGCGACTTTCACCAGGGCGTTCTCCGTCTGGATAAATGTCGCATTACGCTGATTTTTCTCTTCATCAACGGCTAAGCCTAAAAATTGCAAATTATGGCAAACCGCCGATCTGGCGCGCGCTGAGTTCTCGCCAATGCCCCCAGTGAATACCAGCGCATCCAGTCCTCCCATTTGCATAATATAGCTGCCAATGGTGGCGCGAATGCGTTCGGCAAACAGAGTGAGAGCGAGTTTAGCCTGCCGGTTACCGGTATTGGCTGCCTGTTCGACATCGCGGTAATCAGACGACACGCCAGAAACGCCCAGCAAGCCTGACTCATTATTTAATAACTGATTCAACTGTTGCGGCGTTTTGCTTTCGCGCTGGGCTATCCACGGCAGAATAGAGGGATCAATATCTCCGCTACGGGTGCCCATCATCACGCCTGACTGCGGCGTAAAGCCCATCGACGTATTGACCGAACGCCCGTTCTTGATGGCGCAGATGCTGCTACCGTTTCCAAGATGACAACAAATCACCCGTAATGCGCTGAGTGGTACGCCCAGCTTTTCCGCCAGAACGCCGCTGACATACTTATGGCTGGTGCCATGAAAGCCATAACGGCGAATCCCCAGTTCCGCGTAATAATGCCAGGGAAGCGGGTAAATATAGGCGGGTTCATCCAGCGTCTGGTGAAATGCCGTATCAAACACGGCTACGGAAGGGGCATCAGGCAACAGTTGACGAAAAACGTGAATACCCAACGCGTTTACCGGGTTGTGAAGCGGGGCCAGTTCAGCAAGACGTTCGATTTGCGCTAACGTTTCATCCGTGACCAGCGTCGAGTCTTTAAAAAACTCACCGCCGTGCGCCACACGATGGCCCACCCCGTCAATGTCCCGCAGACTGTTAATGATTTGATAACCCAGCAGCTTTTCCAGAAGCAGCGTTACCGCATCGCGATGATCGGCAACGGGGACGGTTTCCTGCCATTTTTGGCTGTGCGTCTTAATTGTCACCTGCGCATCCGCCATACCGATACGCTCAATCAGCCCCTGGCAGAGCATGTCGCCCTGCGGCATCTCCAGCAGCTGAAATTTTAACGATGAGCTACCGGCGTTAATGGCCATTATTTTGTAAGACATAAAGGTTCCTTCGAATTCAGAAAATCCAGCACGGCGTCGAGACCCGAGTTATTCAGCGCGCTGGTAATAAAAATCTGCTGTGCGCCAGCCTGCGTAAGCCACTCCGCAACCAGCGAAATACGCTGCGGGTCGGCCAGATCGGCTTTGGTGACAAGGCCAATCGTCGGGCGGTTCATCGGGGCGGTAAAACCCGGAGAAAAGGGCGACCACTGGGCGTCGGCGTTCAGCACCAGGGCGATGACGTCGGCCTCGCAGGCGCTGGTTAGCAAGGCGCTATACAGGCAGCGGTTCTCCAGGTATTCGCCCGGCGTGTCGATGGCCATCGGCGACCATTCAATGGCCTGGGTTTTCTTATAATGGAGCGCTTCGCCGCGCAGGCTTTGGGTCAGCGAGGTTTTTCCGCACTGGCTGGGGCCGATAAACATCAAACGCTTCATGACGTTACGTCCGGGTGATCGAACAGGTGGTGAACTGCATCATTTCGCCCAGCGTGCGCGTTACCTGCTTGAGGGCATACTCGACGGCGGAAACGTCGCCGGTCAGCACCACGGCACCGGTAAAGCGATCGAGAAAACCAATTTCCACCGCGCCGGATTTAGTGGCGATATCGCAGGCGATAATCGACGCCTCGCTGGGCGTGATGGTAAGGATGCCAATGGCGGACACCGCATCCTGCAGGCCCAGCTTCTTAAAGAGATCTTTCCCTGGATTAGCAATCAGGTGCGCGAGAGTGACCTGTTTCCCCGGCACGTATTCCTGAATCATGCGATCCGTTGTCGGTTGTCTTTCCATTATCCCTCCACCATCTGTCGCCACATGGCTTCATGCGGGCGCGGGATCACCGAGCGGTAAACCAGCAGCCCTTTCTCGCCCGCGCTTTCGCTGGCAACCGTCACGGCGTTATTGACGTCAGAAACGTCGCCCGCCACCACCATGTAGCATTTACCGCCGATGCCGAAGGCCATATGCACCCGCACCAGGGTGACGTTTGAGCCTTTCACCGCCCGGTCTGCGGCGCTAATGCAGGCCGCCACGCTCCAGGTTTCGACGATACCTACCGCCTGGCGCTTATCGACGCTGTTCAGGCCGCTGATGGCCGGAAGTACGCTGGGATGAATATTTGCCAGCACAAGGCTGTCGACGAGCATCTCGCCGGCCTGCGACGTACCGGTTTCAATGGCCTGCTGGACAGCGCCGATATCGCCGCCCAGCATCAGTAAAAACTTACCTGGGCAGATGGTCTTGCTGACCAGCAGATTAACGTTGGCGCTTTTCAGCATGGCATCACCAAGCTCCATGCCTTTGGCGATGCTGGTGAGTTCTAAAATTCCTATAGCCTGAGACATGGTTAACCTCTTACAACCGTGATGGCCTGTTCGCTGATGGCCGAAACAATGCCGTCGATGCTGGCGTGAATGGGTGCGCCGAGCGCGCCAGGCGGGACATCGGCAACGCATTGCCCGCGCGTCACGCGCTCGCCGACGGCAACAGTCGGTACTGAGCTGGCACCAATATGCTGGCGCAGCTGTAAAGTGACTTTTTCTACTGACGGCTCTTCTTCAACCAGCGGCGCTTCCTGGTACCAGGGGCTTAGTCCCAGTTTGGCGATCAGCCGCTTCACCGGCACCAGGCGATATTTCGCCATTTCGTCGGCCGGGTTCAGTGGCCCTTCGTAGCGCTGGTTTTGCGCCCGTAGCTCGCGTTTTAACATGCGGTTGATGCGCATCGGCGAGATCCCCACCGGGCAGGCCACGCTTTCGCAAACGTTGCATTCCGAACAGGTAAGGGCGCTCAGCAGCAACTGCGGCGTGGCAGCCTGGTGAAAGTTCACTGCCCGCACCAGCAGGTGCGGAGAGAGTTCGTGGCCGATCAGATGCCGTGGGCAGAGATCGGTACACAGTCGGCACTGTTCGCAGACGGTGCGCGCGACGGAAAGCACCGTGCGCTCGTCCTGCATTCTCCGCTGGATAAGCAGATGGCTTTTGGGGAGCACCAGCAGGCCGCCGGTAGTTTTCGTCACCGGGTTATCAAGAGAGGTAATCAGGCCACCCATCATCGGGCCGCCGTTAATAAAACCAGGGTCGTCGACCGTTGCGCCGCCCGCCAGCGCCAGCACTTCATGCAGTGACATGCCGATAGGAACGGTAACGGTCAACGGTCTGGCGACCGCGCCGTTCACGGTCAACGTGCGACGAGTGACCGGAAACTGCTGCTCGACCGCCCGGGCAATATTCAGCACCGTTTGCACGTTATTGACGACCACGCCGACGCTGGCGGGTAGCGCAGCCGGGGCGACCCGGCGGCCGGTTGCCATCCAGATAGTCAGCACCTCATCGCCCGCGGGATATACATCCGGCAGGATATGCAGGCGGATACCGTCTGGCAGCTGCGGGGTGAGGGCGTCGATGGCCCGGCGGTATTTTTCTTTCAGGGCTATCACCCCTTCGCGCGCGCCGGTTGCCGTCATCGCGTACTGCACGCCGCGAACAAGACGCGCGGCCTGCTGCCACATCAGTTGCTGGTCAACTTTGAGCATCGGTTCACACTCGGCGGCGTTCACCAGAAAAATCTCTACCTGCGCCTGTAGTTTGACGTGAGCGGGAAAACCTGCGCCGCCCGCACCCACAACGCCCGCTGCGCGAACGCGCTCGCGAATTTCATCGGCGCTATGGGACATTTCAACGACGTTGACGGCGGTACTCATAGCAGTTCCTCCAGCAGTTCCCGAATGGCTTCGGCATTGGCCGGGCGCGGGTTAGTGCGCAGCGTAACGTCAGCCAGCGCAGCCTGCACCATCGCCGGAATGCGTGCGGAAAAGTCGGATCTTCCTTCTTTAAGCGCAACGGCCAGTGAGGGAAGGGCGCAGTGTTGCTTAAGCAGTTCGATTTGCTGAATCAGCGCATTGATTGCCGCAACGTCATTGGCTTCTGCCGGGCAAAAACCGCAAGCTTTGGCCATCCGCGCGTAGCGTTTGGCGGCGCGCGGGTCACCCGCGTTAAAGCGGATCACCGTCGTGAGCAGCAGCGCATTGGCCAGCCCGTGCGGCAGATGAAACTGTCCGCCAAGCTGGTGGGCTATCGCGTGGTTAAGCCCCAGCCCCGCCTGGCTGAAGGCCATCCCGGCGAGCGTTGAAGCGTTGTGCATTTTCCCGCGCGTCGCCACGCAGTCGCCTTTTTCCACCGCCGTGGGCAGATACTGGAACACCAGTTTGGCGGCCTTTTCCGCCAGCGCGTCGGTAAAGTCGCTGGCGTGCGGTGAAACCCACGCTTCCAGGGCGTGGGTCAGAACGTCCATGCCGGTGTTGGCGGTAATCTGCGGCGGTACGCTGACCACCAGCTCCGGGTCGAGGATCGCCATATCCGGATACAGCGCATTGTTGAACAGCGGATACTTGATGCCTTTATCCGGGTCGCTAATTACGCAGGCGCTGGTGACTTCCGAACCGGTGCCGCTGGTGGTCGGGATCGCTACGCAGGTTTCGATATTGATGCCGCTCTGCTGGCTAAACCAGACAATCGCTTTTGCCGCGTCCATTGCCGAGCCGCCGCCAAAACCAATTACCACCTGCGGCTGCAGGGCCTGCATTTGCGCAATGCCCTGCACCACGGTATGGATGGTGGGGTCCGGCGTTATCTCGCTAAAGACGCTGATGCGGTTATCTGCGGGCAGCGCGTTACGCAGGGTATCCAGCAGCGGAGAGCGCGCCAGAAAACCATCGCAGATTATCCAGATGTGCTTATTGGTAAAGCGCTTGAGCACCGCCAGGCTGCCCTGACCGCTGTACAACCGCGTTTGTAGTGAGAAGGTATTCATCGCGACCTCGGTTAGCGAATAGAAAAGCCGTTGGTCAGTACGCAGCGCCGGGAGCGGGCAAAAGTACGCGCTGACGTGGTCCCTTCACCGGTTGGTGTGGCAATAGTAAAGGTGGTAAAGCCTTCGCCGCCGACGCCGATCCCGGCATAAGAGGGGCCGTTTTTGACGAATATCGAGGTTTGCAGGGTGCGGGCCGCGAGGTTCAGGCGCGACACGTTCTGCGAGTGCATAATGGCGGTATGATGCAGCCCCTCTTCAACCTTCAGGGCCAGCGCCAGCGCGCTATCGAAATCGCTAACTTTTACCACCGGCAGCATCGGCATCAGCTGTTCGCTGGTGACCCACGGATCGTCAGCGTTAACCAGCGCAATCAGCAGACGCGGTGCTTTTGCAGGGACAGCGATCCCGGCGGCTTCCAGCATGGCCGATGGGCTCTTGCCGACCAGTTTTTTATTCGCCTGGCCTTCTGGCAGGCAGGCGGCGCGGAGTTTGTCGGTATCGGCAGGGCTTAGCAACAGCGCGCCGAAGGTTTGCATTTGCTGCACCAGACGCTCGGCGACGCTCTCCACTACGATCAGGCTTTTCTCGGCAATGCAGGGCAGGTTATAATCGAATGACGCGCCGTTGATGATATCTTCTGCCGCTTTCACCAGGTCCGCTGTTTCATCGACGATGCAGGGCGGGTTACCCGCGCCAGCGCCAATCACCTTCTTACCGCTCTTCATGCCCATTGCCACAATGCCGGGGCCGCCGGTAATAGCCAGTACCGCGATTCGCGGGTGGGCCATCATCTGCTGGGTCGCTTCGAAGGTGGGTTCAGCCACGGTCACCACCAGATTGCGGATGCCGCAGCAGCGGAAGGCAATCTCTTCAATCAGGCTAATCAGCTTCAGAGAGACCTTTTTCGCTCCCGGATGCGGGCTAAAGTAGACGCTGTTGCCCGCCGCCAACATGCTGATGCTGTTGTTGATGATGGTTTCCGTCGGGTTGGTGCTCGGCGCGACCGAACCGATAACGCCAAACGGTGAGTATTCAAACAGCACCATGCCGCCGTCACCGGTCAGCGCGGTGGTGGTGAGATCTTCTACGCCCGGCGTGTTGTCCAGCGCAGCCTTGTTTTTGAGGAGTTTATCTTCTTTGTTGCCCATCCCCGTTTCATTGGCGCTCTCTTCCGCCAGGGTTGCCAGTAGCGGCGTCAGCTCCTGACGCATCGCGCTGATAATGGCGTTGCGGGTTTTTAGCGGGCACTGCTGATAACGTAAGAACGCCTGGTGCGCGGCATCGATGGCCTCGCTCACGGACTGGAAAATCCCTTTGCCCTGAGGCTGGGCCGGAGTTTGCGCCGGCGTGGTTAATTGCTCGCTAAGAATGGTGCGAATCAGGGTTTCGAGTTCAGAAGTATTCATTGATGAGTTCCCACGTTAATAGCCGCGATGGCGGTCTGTGCTATGTCCATGTCCTGCTCAACGCTGCCGCCGCTGATGCCAAGACCCCCAATTAATATGCCGTCGCGCCACAGGGCGTAACCGCCGCCAAAGGTGACCACTTTTCCCTGTAAATGACTTTCCAGGCCATAAAGCGCCGCGCCTGGCTGAACAACATCGCTCAGCTCATGGGTCGCCGTTTTCATAGCAACAGCGGTCCATGCCTTTTTCGGCGCCAGTTCGCTGCTGACCAGCAGGGCGTCCGGCATCCGCCAGGTCACAGTTTCCGTACCGTGCGCGTCAACGATGCTGACGACTACCGGAACCTGCAGTTGCTGCGCGCGTTCAACGGCGGCGCGGGTGAGCTGGTGCAGATCGTGGAATGAGAGGGCCACGGGCGTCGTCTCCTTGCTGTGGGGCGGCTGGCAGGCAGCCAGATAGCGCTTGCTAACTTCACGGATGATGTTGGCCTGGTGCGCATCGCTATCTTCCGCGCGGGCCAAGGCGTACAGGCAGTCCGATAAGCGGTTGATGTAGCGCATTAGCACCTGGCGTACGTTGACTTCAGTTGCCAGTTCAACCAGACGGCGTTCGGCGCGGCGTGCCAGCGTGCGGGCAAAATGTAATCGGCTCGCGGCTTCGCAGCGTCCGGGTAAAATAAAGCTGTGCAGCGGTTCGACGCGGGCCATTGCCCGATCGATAGCGGCTTCCAGAGCCGAAATCTCTTCGCTGCTGATGTAGCGCTGTTTGGGCGACGGCTGCTCGCTGTCGCTGGCCAGCTCTGCGCTAAACCAAAAAAGTTGCTGCTGGATGGCCTCGAGTAAGGTGCGGTGATTTTCATCCGCAGCGGCGCAGGCGCACAGGCTCAGCGCGGCGTTCAGCTCATCCAGCGTGCCGTAGGCTTCAACCCGCGGGTGGGTTTTGCTCACCCGCTGGCCGGTAAACAGTGATGTGGTGCCAGCGTCACCTGTTCGGGTATAAATCGCCATAACCGCCCCTTAACGCGAAAGCGTATCTACAATGCCGACAACGGCGAGGTCGATGGCCTCATTTGGCCCGGAAAAAACGTGCCTGGCGCTGGAGCCGCCGCTGAGCAAAACCAGTTCGCCGACGCCCGCGCCGACGGAGTCCACGGCCACTTCATCGCCAGAGGTGGGCGAGGCGGGGAGTTCGCCATCGGCGCTGACCCGACGCACCAGCAGCAGCTTTTTCCCAATCAAAGAAGGTGATTTTTGCGTGGAGACAACCGCGCCCGTGACTCGTGCCAGATGCATGATTTACTCCTGCTTAATTAATTGAATATTCCGCGCATTGGCCGCGTCACGCGCCATGGCGGTCACGATGCATTTGCGGTGGACAACCACACGCCCCCGGCTTAGCAGCGCGACATCGCGATAGCTCAGCACCGAACCCGCATGCAGAACCAGCGGCAGTCCGTGCTCGTCGGTGAATACCAGCGGCAGACGAGCCAGTTTTTTTACCGGGATAACCGGCAGCAGCTGGCTGTGCAGGCTGAGCTGTACGCAGATGCCAAACGCCAGCGCGTCGTGAATTTTCCGGGCGGCGGCATCGTCGGTTTCTGCATCCGCAAGCTGACCCAGCAGCGGCAGGTCGACGAGCAGGATGCGCAGCGACGCGTGCTGACAGAACAGTGCTGGACAGTCGGCATCGCGAAGTTGCGTAACGCTCAGCGTTGCCGTGCTCTGGGCACGGCGCTGCAGTCGGGAGACAATCTCCTCGACAATGCGCTGCAGAATTTCGCCGTTCATCGCGGGCCTACCAGCCGGGCAAAGGCCTGCGGGTTATCGGCACCAGCGGCGTTGGCTTCATCGGTATCAATGTGCATTTCGAGGCGCATGTCCGGTGAAACGCGAATCGCCACGTTGTTGAAAATCAGCCCGCGATCGTCGCCTTCAATCGCCACGGAGACCATATCGCCGTGGGAAACCCGCAGGATCAGCGCATCAAGCGGCGACATATGGATATGCCGCTGCGCGACGATAACCCCGGAAGGCAGCTCCAGTTCGGCAAAGGGGCTGACCAGGCGGATGCCCGGCGTCCCCTTCAGGTTGCCGGACATTCTCAGCGGCGCGGCAATCCCCAGCGTTCTCGCATCGGTACGCGAAATTTCCACCTGGCTTACCGAGCGCAGCGGGCCGAGCAGGCGCACATTTTTGAGCTGCCCTTTCGGTCCCACCAGGGTGACGGTTTGCTCCGCAGCGTATTGTCCCGGCTGCAGCAGCGCTTTTTTTTCGCTGATGGGATGGCCGGGAAACAGCTGCTCATAATCCTGCGCGGACAGGTGGATATGACGGTTTGAGACGCCCAGCGGAATAGGCCGCTGGCGCATCTCGTCGAGAACTTTACTGACCGTTGATTGCAGAAGCTCTTTATCCATTACGCTTCACCTCGCTTGCCGGAATGAATGCAAAGCGTACGAGGTTCGCCCTTCTGGCGCGGACATTTTGGATCCAGACACAGATTGCAGCTGACCAGTTCTGATTCCTGCGGGGCCTCTTCTGCTGGCGCTGCAGAAACGACAGCAGCTATCTCTGACGTTTCAGGCTCAGGTTCAATGACGGAGGGGGGAGGCGTTTCTGCGAGCAGGATCCCTTCTCCGGGCCTGGCGATAACCTTGTGGGCCACCAGGCCATTCCGCTGTTCGGCGAAATGCGCACCGGTGGTGATAGCCGCCTGAACGGAGGCCACATCACCGGTAATTTTAATCACCATCCAGCCTGAACCATTGGTCTTTTCGAGGGCGAGCAGCGTGATAGAAGCGGATTTCGCCATGATATCGGCGCAGCTGATAGCCAGTGCCAGACCACAAACTTCAAGTAATCCCAGTGATTGCTTCACGCGGTGCTCCTTATTTGCCATCGATTAGGCTGATTTCGGTAAAATGGCCTCAACATCGCTGTGCGGACGCGGGATAACGTGGCAGGATTTCACTTCACCCACGACGCTTGCCGCCGCGCTGCCTGCATCTACGGCTGCTTTAACCGCGCCGACATCGCCGCGAACCATGACGGTAACCAGGCCAGAACCAATTTTTTCGTAGCCCACCAGCTGTACGTTGGCGGATTTAACCATTGCATCGGCGGCTTCAATGGCGCCGACCAGCCCTTTTGTTTCAACCAGTCCCAGTGCGTTATTCATACTGCCGTTCTCCTGTGATTAAGCATGGAGATCCCGAAAAGGGATCCCTTTGACCAGCCGTGCCGCGTTATTACCGGTGTTGCGTTGGGCCTGACTGTCCTGATGATGCATCAGCGTAAAAAGCGGCGCCGATGCGGGTAAATTCTTGTAATGCACGACCAGCGAGTGTCGATCGCAGGCAATGCCAACCAGCAGCGGCGAGCTGCGCGCCGCCTGCCAGGCGCTGTCAACGACATCTCCAGCCGGGTGATGCTGAAGCAGGAAAGGGATGCCTTCCTCTTCGATACCCAGCAGCACTTCGTGCCAGAGGCTGGCGCAGTCGTTGATAACGGTAATGACGATAGCCGGGGCGCTGTGATTACTGTCCATGTGCAAACTCCTTGTGCCAGGAGAGAATCAGGCCGGTGGCCACCGCGTTTCTTGGGCCTTCGCTGCCGCGAATATTTCCCCGCCCTGCGACCAGGCGGTAGTGCGCCAGCGCATCGGTGACCAGCTGCGGAACTTCGAAATCCAGCGACGAGCCGCCGACCAGCACCACGAACGGAATATCGCGAATGTTGCCGGTTGGACTGACCTGACGCAGCGCGCGCAGGGCGTTGGTGACAAAGACGCGCTCTTTGGCGCTGCGGCGAATGGCGCGCACTTTTTCCAGTGCTAAGTCGCCGGGAAGCGGCACCAGTTCGTCCGGTTTCACCACGCAGACGCGGGCGAACACGGCGGGAGGCAGCGGCGTCGGGAAGAACTGCACGCTGCCGTCCTCGTGGCGCAAATGGAACAGGCTTTCGACCTTCGCCAGCGGGTATTTTTTGATCTCTTCCGCCAGATAGCGGTCTTCCAGCCCCAGCTCGCGGGCAATAATCATCGTCACCATGTCGCCTGCCCCGGCGAGATGGGTGGCGATGATTTCGCCTTTAGGGTTGATGATGGAGGCATCGGTGGAGCCCGCGCCGAGGTCGAGGATCGCCAGCGGTCGGGTGGTACCCGGCGTGGTCAGCGCGCCCAGAATGGCGGCTTCAGCCTCAGCGCCGCCGATCTGCACGTCGATATTAAGCTTCTGCTCAATTTCACGGGCAATCATCGCCATTTGCAGACGGTCTGATTTCACCATCGAGGCGATGCCGACGGCCTGCTCCAGCGAGAACTCCCCGGCCAGACCGCCGGTGACGCTCACCGGAACCGAGGTGTCAACGGCCAGAAGATCCTGAATGAAAATCTCGCTGCTGGGCTTATTGGTTAGCTCGGCCATGGTCTGGCGTACGTGCTCCAGCATGCCGCCGATATTGGTCCCGGCCTCGCCGGTGACGTTGTCGAGCTTGCCGCAGCCGTCCACCGCTTTCATGATAGCTTCGGCACCGGCGGCAACATCCACGCGCACGGTACGACCCTGAGCCTGCAGCTCCAGGTTACCGGCGGGTATTGCGCGCGCTTTGACGTCGCCGGATGGCGTTTTAACCACCACGGCGGAACGGTTGCCAATCAGCGCGCGCGCCATCGGGACGATGTTTTTCGTCTCATCGGCGTTGAGATTAAATACGGTGGCGATGCCGTAAGGGTTGGAGAGGGTTTCGATAACCTTTCCCGGCACGGCGACTTCAATCGCCGCCAGCATCCCCAGCGGAATGCGGTCGATGTACAGAACTTCATCGACAATCGGTAGCGATTTTTCCAGCCGGTTGCTGACCAGTACGCCATCGTCGCGCTGCAAAATGACGCCGGTAATCTGGTATCCGGCGCGCATTGAGGCGTTGATAACATTGGCGATATCAGCAAAATCAAAGGCTGACGATACCACCAGAATATAGGACGAGTCCGCCGGGCGGGTTAACAGCTCCTCCGGCGTAATCGTGATACCCACACCAAGGCCTGCTCCGCCCGGCGTTTTTGGGTTATGGCCGATCATTGTCGATTCGGTGATGATGGTTTCGGTAATGGTTTCCATCGCCACATCGCCAATCACCGGCGTGGCTTCGTTAATGCGGATGAGCGAAATATCGCTGACATTGATCCCCGCGCGCTTTGCGACGAGGGCGAGCGCTTCCTGAATGCCGAACACGTTACGCAACGTGCCTTTGATCCCGGTCGTTTCCGCCAGCGCGCTGTGGGTGATTGTCAGCGCGCCAGCCTCATTCAGAGTCGCCAGGGCGACTTCCGTCGATGAGTTGCCGATGTCAATGCCAGCTATATATCGCATTGTCTACCCCTAAAGTTAATCGTCGCCTTTGAGTTTTTTACGCTCGACATACAGCGTTGCCGCTTCGCGAACGAAAGCTGCGCAGATCTTCGCCTGATAGCGGTTTTCGAGATCGTCGGCGATAGCCATCAGCTCTTCTTTCGTCGAGCGATAGGGGCGAAGGGCGTTGTAGATTTCAAGAATGCGATCGTCCGGTACCGCGGTCAGTTCGGCGGCGCGTTCGAAGTTCATCGCCAGCCGGTCGCGGCCCGCATCTTTGGCGATAGACGCCTGTAAGCGCAGGGTTTCCGGGGTAATACGCATATCCTGAGCGGTGACTTTATTGCTCAGCACGTTTTCCAGCGTAAAGTCGTCCAGCGTTTTATTGGTGGCGGTTTTCACCCATTCCGGGTGTTTGTTCGCCAGCGGGTAGTCGCTGACCTTTGCGCTGCGGGACGTGCCGCCTGCCGCAGGAGCCGCTGCTGGCGCATCGCCCTGCAGGCTGTTCATGCGGCTCAATACGTCCCGGACCATCGATTCAATTGCGTCGGTATTCATGGAGTTATCCTTTATCAAAGCGCCACGCGCAGTTCCTGCGGGTTTTTGCCCGTCACGACGTACTTGGTCTCTTTAATGTGCAAAATGGCCGACTTTGCCTGGTACTTCGGGCGTGCCATCTGGTCATTGAGCGTAGGGACCGGCTGCGGTGATTCGCGTTTCGCATAACGGGCGGCGTTTTTACCAATCTGACGGTAGGTTTCCAGCGTCAGCAGCGGTGCCTGCGGGAACAGCTCCAGGTTGGAGAGCGGCGGTAGCCCCTGCTGGTGGATAACCGTAGTACCTTTCGACTGGATGCCAATGGAGATGCCGGAGCCGCTCAGGCGGTTACCTTCCACGGCGACGAACGCCACGTCGGAAGATTTAAAGCAGCGAATCACGCGCGCCCTGATACCTTCTTCTTCAATACCGGCAATGACTTCGCGCAAAATGCTCTTATGCGGTAAGCCGACGATATTAACAGTCTGCGCCAGGCCAAATGCCGGGCCGACGGCGATAATGACTTCATCCTGCTGAGTGCCCTGGCGCGCTTCGCCTACTTCGGTCAGAAAGCCGTCGCCCGCAGGCGCAGCGGTCTGTGGTGCTGTGGATGCCGCAGGCGCATTAAACGAGACGGGTTTATCGCTGCCCTTCATATCGCGGAGCACGTCTTCAATTATCTGGCGCAGCAATTTTTCATTAATTTCCATTTCTCACCCCTTAATCAATCTCGTTGGGATCAAGAGCGCCAGGGATGTTTTTAATCTCTTCCCAGCGTTCTCCCTGCAGGCGATAACCTGTTGCCGGACCGGCATAGTCATTGACGTCATTAACCGCAGAGAGCACTTGTCCGTCGCCGACGATAATGGCGGAGGTGTGCAAATAGTCGCCGGTTAGCTTGGCTTTCTGGATGTTGAGCATGTCCTGGGCCACGTCGGTAAACCCGCCCTGCGCCAGCGCTTTAACGACTTCCAGACCGTTGCGGTTTTTATTGATGATTTCCTGGGCGAACTTGATGTCTTCGACGATGTTACGCTCCGGCATATCTTTCGAACCGTGGGCATAGGTCGCGGCTTCAACTTCTTCATCGGTAATCGGCGGTAGTCCCATTCCGGCAAACACGGCCTGCAGCGCGCGGGCGGCTTTGTTACGGATGGCGATAACGTCCTCTTCGCGAACCGGGCGCAGACCGCCGTCCACTTTCAGGTCACGCTGGATAACGTTGTAGTCGTCAAAGTCTTCCGCATCTTCGTTGGAACCGGCGAACATGTTGTCGTAGTTCGGTACCGCGGAATAACCAGAGGAGATAAAGTCGGTACCCGGCAGGAACTGCATCAGCAGGCGCGCGGTACGACGCATATCGGAGTGGGTGAAGGTCTGGTCGTTACTGGAGGCGCATTCCAGATCCAGCGAAGAGCAGATCAGGTTTTCCGCCAGCACGGCACGAATGCCTGACGGCACGGCAGACGGTACGCCGATACAGCTTACGGAGCCGTTTTGCAGCCCCTGAACGCCAGCCGCTTTGGTGATATAGATGCAGCGCGCTTCCAGATACAGCATGGATTTGCCTTCGGCGTAGCCCATCTGCACTTCGGAGCCGGAGCCGGAGGTGAAGCGCATTTTCAGGCCGCGAGAGGCGTAGGAAGAGGCTAAGAAGCCTTTCGACCATGGCGTATCGTCACCGTCGGTGAAGACCGGCTCGGTGCCGTAAACGGAGATGGTTTCGGCGTAGCAGGTGTGGCCCAGCATGCCGAGCTTCAGCTCGGTGGCTTCTTCCAGCGAGCATTGAGTCAGTACCCCCGGACGACCTACCTGAGAACCAACCAGCAGCGCGATGGCGTTGAACGGCGCATAGCGCGCTACCGCAACCGTCGTCTCTTGTTCGTCAAACCCGCGCCATGCGCCTTCGGCGGCATCGGCGGCAATTTGCACCGGGTTGTCTTTAACGTTGGTGACGTGCGCCTGTTGAGATGGAGTACGGCGGGCGCGCATTTTCTGCATCGCCATCATCATCTCAACCACGTTCATATGCGAAACCACTTCGACAATTTTCGCTGGGGTCATCGCGGTGGTTAGCGGAACGATTTCGCTGCGCTTGACGTTCGGATCGCACAGCATGTTAGCCAGCTTGACCGAATCCATCGCCATCACTTCTTCGGCGCGGTTCAGGTTGATGCCGTAGCGGGCGATAAAGTGGTCGATCAGGTCGAATTCGCTAACCGGTTTTCCGTCCAGCTCGGTTACCGCGCCGTTAACGATTTTTATCGACGGTTTTGGGTCGTTCGGGCTTTCCATCGCGATAAAGCCTTCTTCGATCCACTCCTTAACAAAGCCGTCCTGATTCACAGGGCGTTTCGCCAGTGCTTCAAATCTTTTCGATCTCATGAATCAGCCTCGTGGGTATCAGATGTAGGACGGGCGATCGTTTTTCGGTTCAGAACCGAGGGTCGCAAGGACGGTTTTGCCGATTTCGCGGGCGGAGGTCACCGCCTGACGGACCGCGCCGGAGTCGCCGGAAATCACCAGAATAGCTTCGTTACTAAAGCTGGTGCCGTGCGCCGGAGAGCTGTACGCCACGACTTCAACGTTGGCTGACTTCAGCGCGGTATCGGCCATCAGTACGCCGACGGAAGCCGGAGCGCCGACGATAATGCCGCAGGCGCGGCCAATCGGCGCGCCGAACGCTTTTTCCAGGGCGTAGCTGGCGCGAGCGGTGTACTGCAGCTCGATATGTCCGGCTTCGTTGCCGTAAACATCACCGAAGGTGCGGTCCAGCTCTTTCAGCGCGACTTCGATACCGCGCTTGACGTCGGAAACGTCGTTACCGCCTAAAATAATCAGCGAACCGTGGCCCGCGCCGCCTTTGGTATCGCGCGGCAGCTCAATGCTGACCACTTCGGTGTTGGTGGCTTTCACCGCTTCGTCCGCCGCCATAATGTGCGGGCCTGCGCCGGTGCGGGCGCCGAGAATGCCGATGGAACGATAGCGCTTCTCAAGTTTCATCGCGTCCAGCAGGGCGGTATCGACGTTGGCGATAACCAGGCCCAGGGTATCGCCAATGGCGGTCCCGACAAATTCCGTTAAACTGCAGCTTTTTTCTGCCATAGCCGTCTCTCGTATAGGTTGGGGTTGACCAGGGATGGCCTGTTGTTCCGGCGTTGCCACACGGGCAATCACCTGCGCCATGATCTGTTCCACCAGCTCATTGCTGCTCATTGGCTAATTCCCTTCGGTAAGATTTTTTCTACATCGGTGTGAGGGCGTGGGATGACGTGTACGGCTTTCACTTCACCCACGTTGCGTGCGGCTGCGGCACCTGCATCGGTGGCCGCTTTGACCGCGCCAACATCGCCGCGCACGATGACGGTTACCAGCCCGGAGCCAATCTTTTCATAGCCCACTAACATCACATTGGCTGACTTAACCATTGCATCAGCGGCCTCTATGGCTGCGGTTAAGCCTTTGGTTTCTACCATTCCTAGTGCTTCTTGTTGCATAAAGACCTCGCATGGAGTGTTCCGATAGTTGGGACTATAAGAAGATGCGAGGAAAAAGAATGGCTGACTTGCTGTTGAGCATCAGAAAATAATGGGAAAGCAATATGACTAAATTGTCTTTTGCTTTTATAACTTATTGATAAATAACATTTAATTTATTATTGTCTATATGATTATTTTGTTTTTATTATTTCATTTTTACATTTTTGTTAGTGACGAGAGTATTTTTATTTGATATGGCGAAAGACGCAAAATGTGATGCTTATTCGAAATTGATAAGTTGGCTTGTGCAATATTTTATTATTTTCACAGGCGTATTTTATAGCTCGAATCTCCCGTATGATGGGCTGCTAAAAATATCGGAAAAGCAAAATTTTGCTATCGCAACACGATTTTTCCGGTAGACAGGTTCGCAGGTTGCCAACAATTTACAGGCGGCACTTTTTATAGTGAGGTTAGCTGTACTCTACCGCCAGCCGAAACTTGCGCTGGCCAGGACACGAACTTTGCTCAGAAGGTGTCACATGAATGATTCTCTAAAGGCGCAATGTGGTGCGGAATTTTTAGGCACCGGACTCTTTTTGTTTTTTGGTATCGGCTGTTTGAGCGCGCTCAAAGTCGCAGGCGCCAGCCTCGGATTATGGGAGATTTGCATTATTTGGGGGCTTGGAATTTCACTGGCCGTTTACCTTACTGCCGGAATCTCCGGCGGACATCTTAACCCTGCGGTGACGATTGCGCTGTGGCTGTTTGCCTGCTTCCCCAAACAGAAAGTATTGCCTTATATTATTGCCCAGTTTGCCGGCGCTTTTGGCGGCGCTCTGCTGGCGTATGTGCTTTATAGTAGCCTTTTTACTGAATTTGAGACTGCGCATCATATGGTGCGCGGTAGCGTCGAAAGTTTGCAATTAGCCAGCATTTTCAGTACCTATCCGGCCGCAGCGCTAAATGTATGGCAGGCTGCGTTGGTGGAAGTGGTCATTACGTCGATTCTGATGGGCATGATCATGGCATTGACGGATGATGGCAATGGCATTCCTAAAGGGCCGCTTGCGCCTTTGCTTATTGGGATACTGGTTGCCGTTATCGGCGCGTCTACTGGACCCCTTACCGGTTTTGCAATGAACCCGGCGCGTGATTTCGGTCCCAAACTGTTCACATGGTTAGCGGGGTGGGGGAACATGGCGATGAGCGGTGGGCGAGAGATCCCTTATTTTATCGTGCCGATTGTCGCGCCTGTTATCGGCGCCTGTGCCGGAGCAGCCATATATCGCTATTTTATTGGTAAGAATTTACCTTGTAACCGCTGTGAACTGTAAGGAAATGCGAACCAGATTCACAGCAATGATGTATCGTAAAAACAGGTGAGATAATTTCGTGATCTGCTTTCACGAACTGATCAAAACGTCTCCCAGCAATGGGAGACTTTTGATATTGTCATTGTACTTTTTATCAGGGCCAGGATAATGGTAATAAAAAGTGAATGTAAATAATGTGTTTTGTTTATAACAATAAATTAACTGAGGGGTTTTATCATGATTTCTGCGAGCGCTCTGAACTCAGAACTCATTAATAAAATCGCACAGGATTTTGCACAAGCCACCGGTCTGGCGGTTGTGGTTGTCAATATTCATGGTGATGAAATATCTGAGCTATTCAATTTCACGCCGTTTTGTCAGTTGATGCGGCAGCATCCCCAGCATAGTACACGTTGTCGTATGAGCGATCGCTGCGGGGGACTGGAGGCATCGAAGTCCGATCAACCCTGTATTTATCGTTGTCATGCCGGTCTAACGGATTTTTCTATTCCGCTGGTAATCGCAGGGCATTTAGTTGGCTTTGTTTTATGCGGGCAGGTTCGTTTAAGTAATGACGTGGAGCTGGTAAACATTCTTAATGTTGACGATCGCTGGCAGGCTGACCCTGAGCTCTTGAATGAATTTCGGAATGTGCCAGAGATGGACTATTCACGCGTTATCGCTTCCGCCGATCTTCTTAAACTGATTGTTGAGAATTGCCTGAAAAAACAGCTCAATTTCGTGGTTATCAAAGACAATCCGCAGCAATCGGAGGCAAATAAAACCACTCGTGGTCCCACTCCGCATGACAGTAAAATGAAAAAAGCGCTTCGCTATATTGATGCGCATTTGTCCGACGATCTTCGTCTTGAGGATGCCGCCTCACATGTCTATCTCAGCCCCTATTACTTCAGTAAGCTATTCAAGAAATATCAGGGAATCGGATTTAATGCGTGGGTAAACCGCCAGAGAATGGTTAGCGCCAGAGAATTGCTTTGCCATAGTGACTGGAGTATTGCCAGTATTGCGCGTAATTTAGGCTTTTCGCAAACCAGCTATTTTTGCAAAGTCTTCCGCCAGACCTATCAGGTTACGCCGCAGGCTTATCGCCAGCAGATAAATGAGAATTCTCATCCTCCATCGTTATGAATAGCAATATTTTGCTATTGCCGATTTTTGATAGTCTTTTGTATCTTAATCATTTCAGAAAGAAAATTTATCTGGTGTAACAATAAATTGTCATAGCGCAACAAAATAATAAAATTTAGGGCATAAACTGCACCAGTTTTTATTTTTGTGATGAAGTACAGTGTCAGGAAAGATAAGTTTTATTACGCTTTGTCGATACGTTTTATCGTCAATATACCGATAAGGATGAGTAGATTAACGTCAGATGAGCAACCGCTCAGGCTATTGCTCACAGAAATGTAAAACGTAGCACATTATTAATTGCCGTTATGGGTTTGCCGTACAGCCATAACGTAAACCAACAGGTTTGCCACATTTGTGGTAGGGAAGGGGGTGAAAATCCCCCGCAGCCCCCGCTGCTGTGATGCTGACGACCCCGTAAAGACCACTGATCGCAAGATTGGGAAGGACGGGCGAGGAGGACGCTAAGCCAGAAGACCTGCCTGTCGGTGATAACCAACAACTTCGGTGGGAAGTGGGTTGCGAAGACGCGTACAGTCGAAAGACTGAACATGCGCGTACCTGTATACCCCTACCACCCTGAACAGGATCAGGGTAATGGCGGCAAGGCATCACGCATTTATTCTTGCAGGCACAGGAAGCGGTTGCGGCAAAACCACGGTGACGCTTGGTTTGTTGAGGCTGCTGCAAAAACGCGCGCTGCGCGTACAGCCGTTTAAAGTTGGGCCAGATTACCTTGATACCGGCTGGCATACCGCTATCTGTGGCGTGGCGTCCCGTAATCTTGACAGTTTCATGCTTCCTCCTCCTGTTCTCAACGCCTTATTTTGCGAACAAATGCGGCAGGCGGATATCGCTGTCATTGAAGGGGTCATGGGGCTGTATGACGGCTATGGCGTCGACCCCAATTACTGCAGCACAGCCGCGATGGCCAAACAGCTTGGTTGCCCGGTCATCCTACTGGTGGACGGCAAGGCTGTTTCAACGTCGCTTGCGGCTACCGTTATGGGATTTCAGCACTTCGACCCGACCCTCAACCTCGCGGGCGTGATTGTGAATCGCGTCACTAGCGACGCCCACTATCAGCTCCTCAAAAATGCCATTGAACATTATTGCTCACTGCCGGTACTGGGGTATGTCCCTCCTTGCGACGGCGTCGCATTACCTGAACGCCACCTGGGGTTGATTACCGCCAGAGAATCCCTCGTCAATCAGCAATCATGGCATGATTTTGCCGCCTCGCTGGAACAAACAGTGGATGTGGATGCGCTACTCTCGCTGAGCGTGTTATCAGCGCTTCCGACGGGAATGTGGCCTGAGCGCCCCGATAACACAGCGGGGGCAGGGCTGACGCTTGCTCTGGCGGATGATGAGGCCTTTAACTTTTATTACCCCGATAACATCGATTTGCTGGAGCGTGCCGGCGTTAACATTGTGTGTTTTAGCCCACTGCATGACCGCGCATTGCCTGATTGCCAGATGATCTGGCTGGGCGGTGGATATCCTGAATTATACGCCGCAGAGCTGGCGGCAAATACGGCGATGTTAAAACATTTGCGGGCGGCGCATCAGCGCGGCGTGGCGATTTACGCGGAGTGTGGTGGTCTGATGTATCTGGGGAGCACTCTGGAGGATAGCGGCGGGGAAATTCATCAGATGGCGAATATTATCCCCGGTCACAGCAAAATGGGTAAGCGACTTACCCGCTTTGGTTACTGTGAGGCGCAGGCTATGCAGCCAACGCTATTGGCGGTGCCTGGCGAGATAGTGCGCGGCCATGAATTTCACTACTCAGATTTTATTCCCGAAACACCCGCCGTTATGGCCTGTCGTAAGGTTCGCGATGGCCGCGTGTTACAGGAATGGGCTGGCGGCTGGCAGACAGGCAACACGTTTGCCAGCTATCTGCACGTCCATTTCGCCCAGCGTCCGGAAATGTTGCAGCACTGGCTGGCGGCGGCGAGGCGCGTATTATGACGATTCTTGCCTGGTGTATCGCCTGGGTGCTGGATTTTATCATCGGCGACCCTCAACACTGGCCCCATCCGGTACGCTGGATAGGTCGTTTAATCACGTTTGTGCAGCGTATTGTGCGTCGCTATTGTCCCGGCGATAAAGCGCTGCGGATTGGCGGCGGCGTAATGTGGGTTGTGGTTGTCGGGGCGACCTGGGGCGTGGCATGGGGCGTACTGGCGCTGGCGCAGCGGATTCACCCCTGGTTTGGCTGGAGCGTCGAAGTCTGGATGATCTTTACCACGCTGGCCGGACGCTCTCTGGCCCGCGCCGCGCAGGAGGTTGAACGACCGTTGCGGGAGAACGACCTTGCGGAAAGCCGAATAAAACTCTCCTGGATCGTCGGGCGCGATACGTCGCAACTTCAGCCAGCGCAGATCAATCGCGCCGTGGTGGAAACGGTTGCAGAAAACACCGTTGACGGCATTATCGCGCCGCTCTTTTTCCTCTTTCTCGGCGGCGCGCCGCTGGCGATGGCCTACAAAGCCGTCAATACCCTGGATTCAATGGTGGGCTACAAACATGAAAAATACCGGGCGATTGGTATGGTCAGCGCCCGTATGGACGACGTAGCGAACTATCTTCCTGCCCGACTGAGCTGGCTGTTGCTGGGCATTGCGGCAGGACTGTGTCGCCTGAGTGGTTGGCGTGCGCTGCGTATTGGCTGGCGTGACCGTTATAACCACAGTAGCCCAAATTGCGCCTGGTCGGAAGCGTGTGTGGCTGGCGCCTTAGGTATCCAGCTCGGCGGCCCAAATAACTACTTTGGCGAGCGTGTGGACAAGCCCTGGATCGGCGACGCGCAGCGCGATATTTCCGTGGACGATATTTCCCGAACGATTCGATTAATGTGGGTCGCTTCAACCCTGGCGCTGGCGCTGTTTATTGCGGCGCGGTGCGGGTTATCTGGCGTGGCCTGAGGACGACAGTATGCATTATATCCAGCAGCCCCAAACCATTGAGGCCAACAGTTTCACCATTATTAGCGACATTATTCGCGAAACGCGTCCTGATTACCGTTTCGCCAGTCCGCTCCATGAGGCCATTATCAAGCGGGTTATTCATACCACCGCCGATTTCGACTGGCTGGACATTTTGTGGTTCTCTGCCGATGCGCTGGAGCAGCTTTGTGATGCGCTACGTCAACCATGCATTATTTATACCGATACCACGATGGCGCTGTCCGGCATTAATAAAAGATTACTGGCGACGTTTGGCGGCGAGTGTCGCTGTTATATCAGCGATCCGCGCGTAGTGCGCGCCGCAAAAACGCAGGGGATTACCCGTTCAATGGCCGCCGTCGATATCGCTATCGCCGAGGAGGAGAAAAACAAGCTCTTTGTTTTCGGTAATGCGCCGACGGCCCTGTTCCGTTTGCTTGAACATAACGTGACGGTGAGCGGCGTGGTGGGCGTACCGGTAGGGTTTGTCGGCGCGGCGGAGTCCAAAGAGGCGCTCACCCATAGCCATTTCCCCGCGGTTGCCGCGTTAGGGCGTAAAGGCGGCAGTAACGTGGCTGCCGCTATCGTCAATGCGCTGCTCTATCATCTCCGGGAGGCCTGATGAGCGAGCTTTCTTTTGACGCGCCGGTCTGGCACCACGGTAAAGCGTTACGTAAAGGATATACCACCGGTTCCTGCGCGACGGCGGCGGCAAAAGTCGCCGCGCTGATGGTATTGCGTCAACATCTGATTCATCAGGTCTCCATCGTCACGCCGTCGGGCGTCACGCTATGCCTGAACGTGGAGTCGCCGCACATTGAAGGCCAGCAGGCGATAGCCGCAATTCGTAAAGATGGCGGCGATGACGTGGATGCCACGCACGGAATGCTGATTTTTGCCCGCGTTACGCTCAACGACAGCGGTGAGATTACGCTCACTGGCGGCGAAGGTATTGGTACGGTAACGCGTAAAGGGGTTGGGCTGCCGCTCGGGAGCGCCGCCATCAATCGTACGCCGCGCCATACCATTGAGTCAGCGGTGCGCGAAGCGATAGGCCCGGCGCGTGGGGCCGATGTGGAGATTTTTGCCCCGGAAGGCGAAGTGCGGGCGCAAAAAACGTATAACTCGCGGCTTGGCATCCTTGGCGGCATTTCCATTATTGGCACTACCGGCATTGTGACGCCGATGTCGGAAGAAAGCTGGAAACGCTCGCTATCGCTGGAACTGGAGATCAAACGGGCGTCAGGATTAACGCGGGTGATACTCGTGCCGGGCAACCACGGCGAACGGTTTGTTCGCGAACAAATGGGCGTCGACACACAGGCAGTCGTCACCATGAGCAATTTTGTCGGCTACATGATTGAAGAGGCGGTACGGCTGGGATTTTGCCAGATAGTGCTGGTGGGTCATCCTGGAAAATTGATCAAAATCGCCGCCGGGATCTTTCATACCCATAGCCATATTGCCGATGCGCGCATGGAAACGCTGGTCGCGCATTTAGCTTTACTGGGCGCGCCGCTGGAGTTACTCACCCTGGTCAGCGATTGCGATACCACCGAAGCGGCAATGGAGCACATTGAAGCATATGGCTTCGGGCATATCTATAACCATCTTGCCAGGCGTATTTGTTTGCGAGTCATGCAGATGCTGCGTTTTACCAAAACGCCGCCTGTCTGCGACGCCATCCTGTTTTCTTTTGATAACCATATTCTCGGCAGTAATCGTCCCGTCGACGAGATTGCTAAGGAGCTGCAATGCTAACGGTCGTGGGAATGGGGCCCGCTGGACGGCATTTGATGACGCCTGCGGCGCTGGAAGCGATAGACCACGCCGATGCGCTGGCAGGCGGTAAACGCCATTTGGCGCAGTTTCCGGCGTTTGGCGGCGAACGATTTACGCTGGGCGCGGATATTGGCGCGTTGTTGTCCTGGATTGCCGCCCGTTGGGATAAAGGGATCGTGGTGCTGGCCTCCGGCGATCCGCTGTTTTATGGCATCGGTACACGCCTGGTGGCGCATTTTGGTATCGAACAGGTTCGCATTATCCCTGGCATCAGCGCCGTACAGTATCTGTGCGCACAGGCTGGAATTGATATGAATGACATGTGGTTGACCAGTAGCCACGGTCGTTGCGTCAGCTTCAAGCAGGTAGCGAACCATCGCAAAGTGGCGATGGTCACGGATGCCCGCTGCGGGCCGCGAGAAATCGCGCGGGAATTGGTCGCGCGGGGCAAAGGGCATCGCTTAATGGTGATTGGTGAAAATCTGGCGATGGAAAATGAGCGGATCCACTGGCTACCTGTCAGTGCGGTCAACGCCGACTATGAAATGAATGCAGTGGTGATCCTGGATGAAAGATGAGCTTTTTCTGCGCGGCGAGAACGTGCCAATGACCAAAGAGGCGGTACGGGCGCTGGCACTGTCGAAACTTGAGCTCCACCGCGCCAGTCACCTGATTGACGTCGGGGCGGGAACGGGAAGCGTCTCAATTGAAGCGGCGCTGCAATTTCCTTCGTTGCAGGTGACGGCTATCGAGCGTAATCCTGCCGCGCTACGGCTGCTTGATGAGAATCGTCAGCGCTTTGCCTGCGGCAATATCGATATTCTCCCCGGCGAAGCGCCAATGACCATAACCGGGAAAGCCGATGCGGTGTTTATGGGCGGCAGCGGCGGACATCTGACGGCGCTGATTGACTGGGCGATGGGCCATCTGCATCCCGGTGGCCGTCTGGTGATGACCTTTATCTTGCAGGAAAACCTTCATAGCGCGCTGGCGCATCTTGCCCACATCGGCGCATGTCGAATGGACTGTGTACAGCTTCAGCTTTCATCGTTAACGCCGCTGGGGGCGGGACACTATTTCAAACCGAACAATCCTGTTTTTGTTATCGCCTGTCAGAAGGAAGAAAACCATGTCAGAGACATTTGATCCACGCTGTGTATGGTTCGTCGGCGCCGGGCCGGGCGATCGCGAGCTGATCACGCTTAAAGGCTACCGCCTGCTGCAACAGGCGCAGGTAGTTATCTATGCCGGTTCGCTGATCAATACCGAACTGCTGGATTACTGCCCCGCGCAGGCAGAACGCTACGACAGCGCCGAACTGCATCTTGAGCAGATTATCGAGCTGATGGCTGCGGGCGTGAAAGCGGGAAAAACGGTGGTGCGGTTGCAAACGGGCGATGTCTCGCTGTACGGCTCCGTACGTGAGCAAGGCGAAGAGTTAACCCGCCGTGGTATCGACTGGCAGGTAGTGCCTGGCGTCAGCGCGTTTCTCGGCGCTGCGGCGGAGCTGGGTGTGGAATATACCGTACCGGAGGTATCGCAGAGTCTCATTATTACCCGTCTGGAAGGGCGTACGCCAGTACCGGCGCGCGAACAACTGGAGGCGTTCGCCAGTCACCAGACGTCGATGGCGATTTATCTCTCCGTTCAGCGTATTCACCGAGTGGCGGAACGTCTCATTGCCGGCGGTTATCCGGCAGCTACGCCTGTCGCGGTCATCTATAAGGCTACCTGGCCGGAAAGCCAGACCGTTCGCGGCACATTAGCGGATATTAGCGACAAAGTACGTGATGCTGGCATCCGTAAGACGGCGCTAATCCTGGTCGGGAATTTTCTGGGTAAGGAGTATCACTACTCAAGACTTTATGCAGCGGACTTTAGCCATGAATACCGTAAAGCCTGAATCCATTGCGTTGTTTTGCCTGACGCCCGGCGGCGTGGCGCTGGCAAAGAGACTCGCCGCGATGCTGCCGTTAACCTGCTTTACCAGTGAAAAACTGCGGGAAGAGGGATTTATTCCCTTCGATGGCGGATTCGCTAATACCGCCCGGCAGGCTTTTACCACTTATACCGCGCTTATTTTTATCGGCGCGACCGGCATTGCCGTTCGTGTCCTGGCGCCGTTAGTGAACGACAAGTTCAGCGATCCGGCGGTGGTCGTCATTGATGAACGTGGTCAGCATGTCATTAGCCTGCTTTCCGGTCATGCGGGCGGGGCCAATGCCTTGACGCGCTACCTGGCAGGAATGTTAGGCGCCGATCCGGTGATTACCACGGCAACGGATGTCAATGAGATGTCCGCGTTGGACACCTTAGCTTTCCAGCTTAACGCCCGCATGTCCGATCTTCGAACGGCGGTAAAAACCGTTAACCAGATGTTGGTCAGTCATCAACGTGTGGGGTTATGGTGGGATGCCGAACTAACGGAAGAGATCGGCCAGTGTGATATTCGCGGTTTTATCCCTGTTGATGATTTGCAGCGGTTGCCTGAACTGGATGCGCTTATCTGCGTCTCTTTGCGTAATGACCTCCCTGAGCTTCCCGTACTGCACTGGAAACTGGTGCCCCAGCGCGTGGTGGCGGGAATTGGCTGTCGCCGCGATACGCCATTTCCCCTGTTAGCGACATTACTGGCGCGTCAGCTTGAAGCGCAGAAACTCGATCCGCTGGCGTTAAAAGCGATTGGCAGCGTCACGCTCAAAAAAGGGGAGCCGGGGCTTATTCAGCTCGCCTCCTGCTGCCGCGTGCCTTTTAAAACCTTTACCGCCGAAGCGTTGCGCGAATTCGAACACCATTTTCCCGGTTCTGGCTTCGTCAGAAAAACGGTGGGCGTTGGCAGCGTATCCGGCCCGGCTGCGTGGTTATTAAGCCAGGGACAATTGTTAGGCGAGACCCTGCGAGAACAGGGCGTCACTATTACTTTGGGAGTTGCACACTGATGTTAAGCGTAATCGGAATTGGCCCTGGCTCACAGTCAATGATGACCATGGAAGCGATTGAGGCGCTTCAGGCGGCGGAAATCGTCGTGGGTTACAAAACCTATACCCATCTGGTTAAAGCATTCACCGGCGACAAACAGGTGATCAAGACTGGCATGTGTAAGGAAATTGAACGCTGCCAGGCGGCTATTGAACTGGCGCAGGCCGGGCATAACGTAGCGCTCATCAGCAGCGGCGACGCCGGTATTTACGGCATGGCGGGGCTGGTGCTGGAACTGGTCGGCAAGCAGAAGCTGGACGTCGAGGTGCGGCTCATTCCTGGCATGACCGCCAGCATCGCCGCCGCCTCTTTACTGGGCGCGCCGCTGATGCATGACTTCTGCCATATCAGCCTCAGCGACCTGCTGACCCCGTGGCCGGTGATTGAAAAACGCATTGTTGCCGCAGGCGAAGCCGACTTCGTTATCTGTTTTTACAACCCGCGCAGCCGCGGCCGCGAAGGGCATCTGGCGCGCGCGTTTGACCTGCTTGCCGCCAGTAAAAGCGTGCAAACGCCGGTTGGCGTGGTGAAATCCGCCGGACGTAAGAAAGAGGAAAAATGGCTGACTACGCTCGGCGATATGGATTTTGAACCGGTAGATATGACCAGTCTGGTCATCGTCGGTAATAAAACGACCTATGTTCAGGATGGGCTGATGATAACGCCGCGAGGTTACACGCTGTGAATGAGGGGGAGGTGCTGGTGGTGGGCGGCACCAGCGATGCGCGCGCGTTATGCCGACAACTGGATGCAGCGAACGTCGCGTACACCTTATCCGTGGCGACGCCAGCCGGAAAAGCGCTGGCGGGCGACATTAAAGGGCAGGTGCGCTGTGGTCGTCTGGAGTACGGGCAGATGGTCGCCTGGCTAAAAGAAAACCGTACTCGCTGGGTAATAGATGCATCGCATCCTTATGCAGAAATGGTCAGCCATAACCTCCTTCGCGCCTGTGAAACGGCAGGCGTGTTGTTAAGTCGTTATCAGCGTCCGGATCAGCTTAGCAATCTGACGCATCCGCTTCTCTATACGGCGCGCAGTATTGCCGATGCCTGCGAGATAGCGAGGCGTTTTGGTCCGCGCGTGTTACTGACGACCGGTAGTAAAGATCTGGCCGTCTGGCGTGCCGGGCTGGCGGAAAAAACGTTGCTGGCGCGCGTACTGCCCGTGGCGGAGGTGATTCAACGCTGCAGCGAACTGGGGTTCGGCGTTGGAGAAATTTTCGCTCTGTGTGGGCCGTTCAGCGCTGATTTTAACGCCGCGTTTTACCACCAGTGCCGGGCCGACGTAGTCATTACCAAAGCGTCCGGCGCGGAGGGGGGATATCAGGAAAAAGTTCAGCCCTGTCTGGATGCGGGCATTCCCTGCATCGTTATTGCGCGCCCGACGCCGCTTGTGACGGGTGATGAGTTACTGGAAAGCCTGGCCGCCTTTGCGCAGCGTTTATCGCGCTGGCTGGCCGCAGCTAAGGAGTAAAAATGAAAAAAGCGCTTCTGGTAGTCAGTTTTGGCACCAGCTATCACGACACCTGTGAAAAAAACATTGTGGCGTGCGAACGTGATCTGGCGGCGTCCTGTCCCGATCGCGACCTGTTTCGCGCCTTCACTTCCGGAATGATCATTCGCAAGCTTCGCCAGCGTGACGGTATCGACATCGATACGCCATTACAGGCTTTGCAAAAGCTTGCCGCACAGGGATATCAGGACGTGGCGATTCAGTCGTTGCACATTATTAACGGCGACGAATATGAAAAAATTGTCCGTGAAGTACAACTCTTGCGTCCGTTATTCACTCGCCTGACGCTGGGCGTGCCGCTGCTGAGCAGCCATAACGATTATGTGCAGCTAATGCAGGCGTTGCGACAACAGATGCCATCGCTCAGACAAACGGAGAAAGTCGTTTTTATGGGCCACGGCGCCAGCCATCACGCATTCGCAGCTTATGCCTGCCTCGATCATATGATGACCGCGCAGCGCTTCCCGGCGCGCGTCGGCGCCGTAGAAAGCTACCCGGAGGTCGACATTCTGATCGACAGCCTGCGTGACGAAGGCGTCACCGGCGTACATTTGATGCCATTAATGCTGGTGGCGGGCGATCACGCCATTAATGATATGGCTTCAGACGACGGCGACTCATGGAAAATGCGCTTTAACGCGGCGGGCATTCCGGCGACGCCGTGGCTGAGCGGGCTGGGAGAAAACCCGGCTATCCGGGCGATGTTTGTCGCGCATTTGCACCAGGCGCTGAACATGGCGGTAGAGGAGGCGGCATGAACGGTAAATTATACGCATTAAGCACCGGGCCAGGCGCGCCCGACCTGATAACCGTCCGCGCAGCGCGGATTCTTGGCTCGCTGGACATTCTGTATGCGCCCGCCGGTCGTAAGGGGGGCGATAGTCTGGCGCTGTCGATTGTGCGCGACTATCTCGGCGAGCAGACGGAAGTACGTTGTTGCCATTTCCCTATGAGCGCTGACGGCGCCGAGAAAGAAGCGGTCTGGAACGAGGTTGCCGCCGCGCTTACCGCAGAGGTGGAAGCAGGTAAACAGGTCGGTTTTATTACCCTGGGCGATGCGATGCTATTCAGTACCTGGATTTTTTTACTCCAGCGAATCGGCTGTCCGGAGTGGCTGGAGATTGTCCCCGGCGTCACGTCCTTCGCCGCGATAGCCGCCCGCGCGAAAATGCCGCTCGCCATAGAACGGCAATCGCTGGCGGTTATTTCTTGTACCGCGCCGGAAGCGGAAATAGCCCAGGCGCTACAACAGCATGATAGCCTGGTGTTGATGAAAGTGTATGGCCGGTTCGCCCGTATTAAAGCGTTGCTGGCGCAGGCTGGCCTGCTGGAATGCGCCTTAATGATGTCCGAGGCCACACTGCCCGGCGAGCAGTGCTGGCGCCATCTCCACGAGGTCAACGATGATCAAGCGTTGCCCTATTTTTCGACCATTCTGGTCAATAAACAGTGGGAGTATGCAGAATGAAACTTGAACAGCAGCTTCGACAGTTGTCTTTCAGTGGGCTGGCTGCAGCGCTATTGCTGATGGTTGTCCCGCAACAGGCGTTTGCGATGCATATCATGGAGGGCTTTTTACCGCCAGTGTGGGCGCTGGCCTGGTGGTTACTGTTTTTACCCTGCTTGTGGTATGGACTGGTGCGCTTACGGCGTATTGTGCAGGAGGATAATCATCAGAAGGTACTGCTGGCGCTGTGCGGCGCGTTTATTTTTGTCCTGTCCGCGCTCAAAATTCCGTCGGTAACGGGGAGTTGTTCACATCCGACCGGCGTTGGTCTGGCGGTTATCTTGTTCGGGCCCGGGGTGGTGGCGATTCTCGGCGCGGTTGTGCTGTTGTTTCAGGCGCTATTGCTGGCGCACGGCGGCCTGACGACGCTTGGCGCAAACGGAATGTCGATGGCGGTGATTGGCCCGGTTGTCGGTTATCTGGTGTGGAAAATGGCCTGCCGTGCCGGACTGCGCCGCGATGTCGCCGTTTTTCTGTGCGCGATGCTGGCGGATTTGGCGACCTATTTTGTGACTTCAGTCCAGCTTGGCGTTGCGTTTCCCGATCCCCATGCCGGAGCGACAGGGTCTGTTGTGAAATTTATGGGGATTTTCTGCCTCACACAGATTCCTGTCGCCATTGCTGAAGGTTTATTAACCGTCATGATTTATGACCAGTTAACCAAACGGCAAGTGATTACCGTACAAGGACATTAAAATGAAAAAAACGTTGATGTTGTTAGCGATTGTGGTGGCGCTGGTGATTCTGCCGTTTTTTATTAACCATGGCGGTGAATATGGCGGTTCAGACGGCGAAGCGGAAAGCCAGATTCAGGCTATTGCGCCGCAGTATAAACCCTGGGTTCAGCCGTTATATGAACCTGCCAGCGGTGAAATTGAAAGCCTGCTGTTTACCCTTCAGGGCTCTCTTGGCGCGGCGGTGATTTTTTATATCCTGGGGTATTGCAAAGGTAAACAACGCCGTGATGACCGGGCTTGATCGACTCAGCTATCAAAGCCGCTGGGCACACGTTGCGCCGCAGCGCAAGTTTTTGCTGTGGCTGGCGATGATGATACTAGCGTTTGCTCTGCCGCCTGTAGGGCAGGGCATTGAGCTGCTGATCATTGCCGGATTGAGCTGTTGGCTATTGCGCATATCCCTCTGGCGCTGGTGTCGATGGATGGCGATACCTTTTGGATTTTTGTTGGTCGGCGTGATAACGATTATCTTCAGCATCAGCCGCGAGCCGCAAATGCTGCTGGCTGGCATATCTGTCGGGCCGTACTGGATCGGGATTACCCGTGCGGGCGTGGTTACGGCGAATGACACGTTCTGGCGTAGCCTGACGGCGCTGTCCGCGACGTTGTGGCTGGTGATGAACCTACCGTTTCCGCAGTTAATTAGCTTGCTTAAGCGCGCGCATATTCCACGCCTGCTTACCGAGCAAATCCTGTTAACGTGGCGCTTTCTCTTTATTCTTCTGGATGAGGCGGCGGCAATTCGTCGCGCGCAAACGCTGCGTTTTGGTTATTGCAGCCTGCCGAACGGCTATCGATCTCTGGCAATGCTGACTGGACTCCTGTTTACGCGGGTGTTAATGCGTTATCAGCAAATGACCACCACGCTGGATATCAAACTGTATCAGGGTGATTTTCACCTGTAAGGACTATTATGCTTGCCACTTCAGACCTGTGGTTCCGATATCAGGATGAGCCGGTACTTAAAGGGTTAAATCTGGATTTTTCGCTCTCGCCTGTTACCGGTTTGGTGGGCGCGAACGGCTGTGGGAAGTCTACGCTTTTTATGAACCTGAGCGGCCTGTTGCGTCCGCAAAAAGGGGCCGTGTTGTGGCAGGGAAAACCGCTGGATTACAGCAAGCGCGGACTACTGGCGCTGCGCCAGCAAGTTGCGACGGTTTTTCAGGACCCTGAACAGCAGATTTTTTATACTGATATCGATAGCGACATTGCGTTTAGTTTACGTAATTTGGGGGTGCCGGAGGCGGAAATCACGCGCCGCGTCGACGAGGCGCTAACGCTGGTTGACGCCCAACATTTTCGCCATCAGCCCATTCAGTGTTTGAGTCATGGGCAAAAAAAACGTGTGGCTATCGCCGGAGCGCTGGTGCTACAGGCGCGCTATCTATTGCTGGATGAACCCACTGCTGGTCTCGATCCCGCAGGGCGCACTCAGATGATTGCTATCATCAGGCGGATTGTGGCGCAGGGAAATCATGTCATTATCTCCAGCCATGATATCGATCTTATTTATGAAATTAGCGATGCCGTATACGTGTTACGCCAGGGCCAGATCCTGACGCATGGCGCGCCTGGCGAGGTTTTCGTGTGTACGGAAGCGATGGAACAAGCGGGGCTAACCCAGCCCTGGCTGGTCAAACTTCATACTCAACTGGGACTGCCGCTGTGTAAAACAGAAACGGAGTTTTTTCATCGAATGCAAAAGTGCGTATTCAGGGAGGCGTCATGACGCAGGCAGTTATGTTGCAGGGGACGGCATCCGACGTCGGCAAAAGTGTGCTGGCGGCGGGTTTATGCCGCATTTTTTATCAGGATGGTCTGCGTACCGCGCCGTTTAAATCGCAAAATATGGCGCTTAATTCTGGTATTACGCCGGATGGTAAAGAGATGGGGCGGGCGCAAATTTTTCAGGCGGAAGCCGCGGGGATCACGCCAGATGTGCGTATGAACCCGGTGCTGCTCAAACCGACCAGCGATCGCCAGGCGCAGGTCGTGCTGATGGGGAAAGTGGCGACCAATATGGATGCGGTGAGTTACCATGACTATAAACCGCGTTTGCGTGAGCAAATCCTTGCGGTCTATAACAGCCTGGCGCAGGAATATGACGTTATTGTGCTGGAAGGCGCCGGAAGCCCGGCGGAAATCAATCTGCGCGATCGCGATATCGTCAATATGGGAATGGCGGAAATGGCCCAGTGTCCGGTTATTCTGGTGGCGGATATCGACCGGGGCGGCGTATTCGCCGCTATTTATGGCACGCTGGCGCTGCTGCAGAAACAGGAGCGTGACAGAGTAAAGGGCGTCATTATCAACAAATTCCGCGGCGACGTGGCGCTACTCTATTCCGGTATCGAACAAATCGAATCGCTTACCGGCGTCCCGGTTCTGGGAGTGATGCCGTGGCTGGATGTGGATCTGGAAGATGAAGATGGCGTCGCGCTGCAAAACGATAAATATCGCGGTAACGCCCCCCGTGATATCACTATTGCCATTGTGCAACTGCCACATATTTCTAACTTTACGGATTTTAACGCTCTGGCGGCGCAGCCGGATGTGCGCATACGCTATATTCGCCGCCCGGAAGCGTTGACTGACGCTGATCTGGTGATCCTGCCGGGCAGTAAGAATACGCTGAGCGACCTCGCCTGGCTGCGCGAAAGCGGGATGGCGGATGCGGTATTGCAGACACATCGGCAGGGCGTGCCGGTGATGGGGATTTGCGGCGGCTACCAGATGCTGGGCGACACCATTGTGGATGAGGTGGAGTCGGGGCTGGGTACGCAGCCGGGCCTGGGGCTGCTTAATACAATCACTCGCTTTGCACAGGATAAAACCACGACGCAGGTTAACGCGACAATGTCAGGCGAGCTGCCCGGCTGGCTGGCTGCCGCGGCGGGGCTACCGGTACGCGGTTATGAAATTCACATGGGGGAAACGGTGCTGCAGGAAGGATGCTGTACGGCCATGACGTTACAGAAAAATGGATGCTCTGTGGCGGATGGCGCGGTCACCGCCGATGGACTGGCGTTTGGCACTTACCTTCACGGCCTGTTTGACAGCGATGCGTTTACCCGTGCGGTGGTCAATGGGTTACGGGCGCGAAAAGGGCTTGCGCCGTGGGAAACGACTTTTTGTTATGCGGATCATAAAGCGCGGCAATTTGATCTGCTGGCGGAAGCGATGCGGCAACATATTGATATTGATAAAATTTATACCATCATGCAACAACATCAGGAGCCGGTATGATGATTCTGGTGACGGGCGGGGCGCGTAGTGGTAAAAGCCGTCATGCTGAAACCTTAATTGGCGATGCGCCGCAGGTACTGTATATCGCCACCTCGCAGATTCTTGATGACGAGATGGCGGCGAGAATTCAGCATCATAAAGATGGCAGGCCGGCACACTGGCGGACCGCAGAATGCTGGCGGCATCTTGATACGTTGATTACCGCGGATCTTGCCCCTGACGACGCGATTTTGCTGGAATGTATTACCACCATGGTGACGAATCTGCTGTTTGCGCTGGGAGGCGAAAACGATCCCGAACAATGGGATTATGCAGCGATGGAGCGCGCCATTGACGATGAAATTCAGATTTTAATTGCAGCCTGCCAGCGCTGCCCGGCGAAAGTGGTACTGGTGACAAATGAGGTGGGAATGGGGATCGTCCCGGAAAACCGTCTGGCGCGCCATTTTCGTGATATTGCCGGTCGGGTCAACCAACGACTGGCGGCAGCGGCGGATGAGGTCTGGCTGGTAGTCTCAGGTATTGGAGTCAAAATTAAATGAGTAAGCTGTTTTGGGCCATGCTCGCTTTTATTAGCCGCTTGCCCGTGCCGTCACGCTGGTCGCAGGGACTGGATTTCGAGCAGTATTCGCGTGGGATCGTGATGTTTCCCTTTATCGGGTTGATTCTGGGAGGGGTAAGCGGCCTGATTTTCATCCTCCTGCAACCCTGGTGCGGTATTCCGCTAGCGGCGTTGTTCTGTATTCTGGCGCTGGCGCTGCTGACCGGTGGTTTTCACCTGGATGGGCTGGCCGATACCTGCGATGGCATTTTTTCCGCGCGCCGCCGTGAGCGAATGCTGGAGATTATGCGCGATAGTCGTCTGGGAACCCATGGCGGGCTGGCGCTTATTTTTGTGCTACTGGCAAAAATTCTGGTGGTCAGCGAACTGGCGTTACGTGGAACGCCAATGTTGGCGGCGTTGGCGGCGGCCTGTGCGGCCGGACGCGGCAGCGCCGTTTTATTGATGTACCGTCATCGCTACGCCCGTGAAGAGGGGCTTGGCAATGTATTTATCGGTAAAGTCAGCGGACGGCAAACCTGCATTACTCTGGGATTGGCGGTAATCGTCGCCACGGTATTACTGCCTGGTATGCAAGGACTGGCCGCAATGGTGGTCACATGCGCGGCGATTTTCATCCTTGGCCAGTTGCTTAAACGTACGCTTGGCGGTCAAACCGGCGATACGCTGGGCGCGGCGATCGAACTTGGCGAACTGATCTTTCTGCTGGCTCTGTTATGAGCCGATTATTACGGACGAGACATCTTATGCAGACACTACACGCTTTACTCCGTGACATTCCTGCGCCGGATGCCGAGGCGATGGCGCGTGCGCAGCAACATATTGACGGCCTGCTCAAACCGCCGGGCAGCCTGGGCAGACTGGAAACCTTAGCCGTTCAGCTCGCAGGAATGCCGGGTCTTAACGGTACGCCGCAGGTAGGTGAAAAGGCGGTGCTGGTGATGTGCGCCGACCATGGCGTCTGGGATGAAGGCGTAGCGGTTTCGCCCAAAATCGTGACGGCGATTCAGGCGGCGAATATGACGCGGGGAACAACCGGCGTATGCGTGCTTGCCGCTCAGGCCGGTGCGAAGGTGCATGTCATTGATGTCGGTATTGATGCCGAACCTATTCCTGGCGTAGTTGATATGCGCGTCGCGCGCGGCTGCGGAAATATTGCCGTTGGCCCGGCAATGAGTCGCTCGCAGGCTGAAGCGCTTTTGTTGGAGGTTTCCCGCTACACCTGCGACCTGGCGCAACGCGGCGTGACCTTATTTGGCGTAGGGGAGCTGGGAATGGCGAACACCACGCCAGCCGCCGCGATGGTCAGCGTTTTTACAGGAAGTGATGCAAAAGAGGTGGTGGGGATTGGCGCGAATCTTCCGCCTTCCCGCATCGATAATAAAGTGGACGTCGTACGGCGGGCGATTGCGATTAATCAGCCCAATCCGCGCGATGGCATTGATGTGTTGTCGAAGGTGGGTGGTTTCGATCTGGTCGGGATGACCGGCGTGATGCTTGGTGCGGCAAGGTGTGGCTTACCCGTATTGTTGGATGGCTTTCTTTCCTACTCGGCAGCGCTGGCGGCCTGTCAGATTGCGCCTGCGGTGAGACCTTATCTGATCCCGTCGCACTTTTCGGCGGAAAAGGGTGCCCGCATCGCGCTCGCGCATTTGTCTATGGAACCCTATTTGCATATGGCGATGCGGTTAGGTGAAGGAAGCGGCGCGGCGCTGGCGATGCCGATCGTGGAAGCCGCGTGCGCCATGTTCCACAATATGGGGGAGTTAGCGGCCAGTAATATTGTCCTGCCGGAGGGGAACGCAAACGCAACATAACCCGGGCGCACAACACCAGCCATGTGAGAAAAAAGCTATACTTAACGCACACCTGCCGCGACAAAGGAAGGGATATAATGCGTCGTATCACACCTTTTTTTCCGTTTTTCGTCTTGTTGGTAAGCCATTTCTCGCTGGCTATAAGCTATCCGTTGCCGCCCGAAGGCAGTCGTCTGGTAGGACAGCCTGTCACAATCGCCGTACCGCAGAACAATACTCAGCCCTTAGAGTCATTTGCCGCCCGCTACGGTCAGGGACTGAGTAATATGCTTGAAGCGAATCCCGGCGTGGATGTGTTTTTACCTCAGTCTGGTTCCACACTGGTGGTGCCGCAGCAGTTGATTCTGCCTGACACCGTTCGTGAAGGTATTGTGGTAAACGTCGCCGAGATGCGCCTTTATTATTATCCCGCAGGCACGAATACGGTTGAGGTGCTACCCATTGGTATTGGTCAGGCTGGCCGTGAAACGCCGCGCAACTGGGTAACTGCGGTTGAACGCAAACAAGATGGCCCGGTTTGGGTGCCAACGGCTAATACGCGTCGGGAATATGCTAAAGAGGGAAAAACGCTGCCCGCGATGGTGCCTGCGGGGCCGGATAACCCTATGGGGCTATACGCAATATATATCGGCAGGTTATATGCCATCCATGGCACTAATGCTAACTTTGGCATTGGCCTTCGCGTCAGTCAGGGCTGTATCCGTTTACGCAATGACGATATTAAATATTTATTCGACCATGTTCCTGTAGGAACCCGCGTTCAGATTATCGACAGGCCCGTTAAATTTTCGGTAGAGCCGGATGGCAGTCGTTGGCTGGAAGTACACGAACCGCTTTCTCGTAACCGTGCTGAATTTGAGTCAGACAAAAAAGTTCCATTGCCCGTTACGCCAGTGCTGCGCACGTTTATCAAAGGGGATAACGTTGATACTTCGCGGGTTAATGAGGTGCTGGAGCGCCGTTCCGGAATGCCGGTCAACATTAGCGCGGGCAGGTCTGGCCTTTAAATATCCTGCCACATTGCTGGTTTTCATGGGCTGGAGCATCTGTATTAGTAGTGAGTGTCATGGCAGGGGCTCCATTTCTCAGCGAACCGCGAGCCCTCCGATTAAGCTCAAAGTCATAAATCTTTTCTCCGGCATCGCCGGAGGTTTTTCATATGCGTCTGCAAGGCTCTCTTATCCACCGCGCCGAGTATTCTTTTCGGTCGAAATGATATTTGAGATACCAGAGGCGGGAACCGCCCGGACTGACAAGCAGATACAGACCGTGAGAAGCGGTCAGTTTAAAGGGAGTTGGTGAAGGTTTAGTAGCGCGGATTTTACTGTCAGTAAGGGGCATGTGGTGGTCACTCCTTTATCGAACTGAAATGACCCCAAATCAGACCACCAATTTGTCCCGATGCGGAGAGATAAATCAATATGCACTGAGACAGTTTTCTACGCTAACTCTCTGAATCAAAATACTATTGAGACATGCTGAGATGCCTGAAAACAGGAATTTGGCTCCTCTGACTGGGTGCGTTTTTTATCTCATTGAATAATAAAATATTTATTTTCTAAATTCAAAATAAGGCCCTTATAAAAGCCCCGATCGTAATGATGCACTAAGAATGTGATTTTTATCACATTTTAAAAGTGGGATTATTTCCCCCCATCTGGCCATTTCCACTAGATATTATTAACGGATACTTGAATTAATTCGATTATTCAATAATGATTGAAATATTGAATCATAGAGGGCCGCCCCACATTATGAACAAACAAACTGCCACAACCATCTTTGAATCCCTCTCCTCCGGCGTGCGTCTGGATGTATATCGCCTACTGATCAAAATGGGTACCGAGGGCATGGTTGCCGGGGAGATCGCTTCAACGCTGGATATCCCGCCGACTAACTTATCGTTTCATTTAAAGGCGCTGACGCAAGCCGGGATGCTGACGGTAGAACAGGAAGGTCGTTACCAGCGTTATCGTGCCAACATCCCACTGATGCTGGATTTAATCGGCTGGCTGACCGAGGAGTGTTGTTCAGGCCACCCGGAACAATGCGCAGATTTTCGTTCGGCTTCTTCCTGCTCAGAAGCCGTTTTACCCCCACTCAACACCACGAAAAAGAGTAAATCATGAACGTACTTTTTCTCTGTACCGGCAACTCCTGCCGTTCCGTGCTGGCCGAAGCCACGTTTAACCATCTGGCTCCAGCCGGATGGCGCGCCATGAGCGCAGGCAGTCACCCGGCGGGTTACGTACATCCCCGAGCACTGGCGTTGTTGGTGCGGGAAGGGATTTCAACAGAAGGCTATTTCAGCAAATCATGGGACGGCCTGCCGCAGACGCCGGATATTGTCGTGACAGTCTGTTCAAACGCTGCCGGAGAAACCTGTCCAGCCTGGCTCGGCAATGTGATTCGTACTCACTGGGGTGTTGACGATCCGGCTCATGCTACCGGTAGCGATGCCGAAATCGATGAGGCTTTTGTCACTGCTTACCAGACATTACGTGTACGTATTGAAGCCTTTCTGGCGCTGCCGCTGAATGAATTGCTGCACGATCGCGCTCGTCTGAAAGCCGAACTGGATCGCATTGGCGAAATTTTTTAACGACCTATATTTCAATAGTTGATGGAGAGTCAAATGAAGACGATTCAGATTTTCGATCCCGCTTTATGTTGTTCTTCCGGCGTCTGTGGCCCGGAAACCGATTCGGCGCTGGTCGCATTCGCCGCTGATTTTGAGTGGGCCAGAACGCAGGGCGTCAATATTGAGCGTTTCAATCTGGCGCAGCAACCATTGCTCTTCGCACAGAACGAAATCGTCAAAGGCTTTCTGGTCCGTTCCGGCAAAGAGGCGCTACCGCTGATTCTGGTGGATGGTGAAGTCGCACTGGCTGGTCGTTACCCTCGCAGAGAGGAACTGGCGCGCTGGATGGGGCTTACCGTCTATTCGAGTTTTACGCCAGCGACTTCCTCCTGTTGCGGCGGCGATAAGTGCTGCTGATGGACTGATTTCCCGCTTTATTTAATTTAAAGGAGTCTTTTTTATGCTGATGCTTCGGCAGGTGCCCCCCTTTTTGTTTTTTACTGGTAAAGGCGGTGTGGGTAAAACATCGCTGGCCTGTGCTGCCGCGATTCATCTGACCGCCTCTGGCAAACGTGTACTGTTGGTCAGCACCGATCCGGCTTCCAATGTCGCGCAGGTATTTGAACAGACTATCGGTCATCAGATAACCCCGATTGCAGCGGTCAACGGACTGGCTGCGCTGGAAGTCGATCCATCTGCTGCCGCAGCGGTATACCGTGAACGCATTGTTGGACCGGTGCGTGGAATTCTGCCGGACGATATCGTGGCGGGTATTGAGGAACAGCTCTCCGGTGCCTGTACCACCGAGATTGCCGCCTTTGACGAATTCACCGCGCTGCTGACTAATCAGCAACTGCGCAATGAGTACGATCATATTGTGTTCGACACCGCGCCAACCGGACATACGCTACGAATGCTGCAACTGCCCGGCGCATGGAGCGGTTATCTCGACAACAGCCAGCACGGTGCGTCCTGTCTCGGCCCGCTGGCCGGGCTGGAAAAACAGCGCAGCCAGTATCGCGCCGCCGTAGACGCACTGGCGAATGCGGAACTGACGCGGATGGTGCTGGTCGCCAGAGCACAAACCGCAACGCTGAAAGAAGTATCGCGTACCTATGACGAACTGGCCGCCATCGGTCTGACGCAGCAGTATCTGGTCATTAACGGCCTGTTGCCTGAGCAGGAAACCGCACGCGATAAGCTGGCGCAGGCATTGTATCAGCGTGAACAACAGGCGCTGCAATATCTACCTGATAACCTGCGCGCATTGCTCTGCGATCGCCTGCCGCTAAAACCGTTCAATATGGTGGGTCTGTCGGCATTACGTGGCCTGCTGGACGACAGCACAACAGGCGTGCCGGTGGAAAGCGGAGAGATACCGCTTGTTGACCTCCCTTCATTGTCATCACTAATAGACGGATTCGCATCTCAGGGACATGGCCTGATCATGCTGATGGGCAAAGGCGGCGTGGGGAAAACTACGCTGGCAGCGGCGATTGCCGTTGAGCTGGCCCGTCGCGGTTATCCGGTTCACCTGTCCACATCCGATCCGGCGGCGCATTTGACCGACACGCTGGACGGCTCATTCGACGGTCTGAGCGTCAGCCGTATCGACCCGCAGGCTGAAACCGAGCGTTACCGGCAGCAGGTGATGGCTGAGCAGGGTAAAAACCTCGACGAACAGGGGCGTGCCGTTCTGGAAGAAGATCTGCGTTCTCCCTGTACGGAAGAAATTGCCGTGTTTCAGGCTTTTTCACGCATCATTCAGGAAGCGGGTAAGCAGTTTGTCGTTATGGATACAGCGCCAACCGGCCATACATTGCTACTGCTTGACGCCACCGGCGCTTACCACCGTGAGATTGCCCGACTGGCCGGGGAACACGGTCAGCCCGTACTGACGCCCATGATGCGCCTGCAGGACAGCGAGCAGACGAAAGTTCTCATCGCCACGCTGGCGGAAACCACGCCGGTGCTGGAAGCCGCTCATTTGCAGGACGACCTGCGTCGCGCGGGGATTGAACCGTGGGGCTGGGTCATTAATAACAGCCTGATCAATACGCCGACTACATCGCCGCTGCTGCGCCAGCGTGCCGAACGCGAACGGTCGCAGATTGATGCCGTTTGTACCCACCATGCCCGACGCTGTGCGCTGGTGCCGCTACAGGCGGAAGAGCCTGTCGGCGTTGAGCGTTTACTACAACTGAGCACAACCGGAAAATAACCCCAAAGGAGCCTGACATGTCAGCACAAACCCAGGCCGCTCCGGCCATGAACCTGTTTGAACGTTACCTGAGCGTCTGGGTTGCGCTCTGCATCGCCATCGGTATTCTGCTCGGGCAGGTAATGCCGGGCGTCTTTCGCGTTATCGGCGGTCTGGAGATTGCCCGCGTCAATTTGCCGGTCGGTTTACTTATCTGGGTAATGATTATTCCTATGCTGCTGCGCATTGATTTCGGGGCGCTGGGTCAGGTCAAAGCGCACTGGCGCGGGATCGGCGTAACGTTGTTTATCAACTGGCTGGTTAAACCATTCTCAATGGCGCTGCTAGGCTGGCTGTTTATCCGTTATTTATTTGCGCCGTGGCTGCCAGCCGATCAGCTTGACAGCTACATTGCCGGGCTTATTCTGCTGGCCGCCGCGCCCTGTACGGCAATGGTGTTTGTCTGGAGCCGACTCACCAACGGCGACCCTTATTTCACGCTGTCGCAGGTGGCGCTGAACGATGCCATCATGATTTTCGCCTTTGCGCCGATTGTTGGGCTGCTGCTCGGCTTGTCCTCAATCATCGTGCCGTGGGCCACCCTGTTAACCTCCGTGGTACTGTACATCGTTGTGCCGGTTATTCTGGCCCAGCTCTGGCGTAAGGCTCTGCTACGCAAGGGGCAAGCGGCATTCGATAATGCGCTGACGAAAATCGGCCCGTGGTCAATGGCGGCATTACTGGCAACGCTGGTGTTACTGTTTGCGTTTCAGGGCGAAGCCATTCTGCAACAGCCGCTGGTCATTGCCCTGCTGGCGGTGCCGATTCTGATTCAGGTGCTGTTTAACTCGGCACTGGCCTATGGGTTGAATCGACTGGTGGGCGAAAAGCACAATATTGCCTGTCCATCCAGCCTGATCGGCGCATCGAACTTCTTTGAACTGGCTGTCGCAGCGGCAATCAGCCTGTTTGGTTTTCATTCCGGTGCGGCGCTGGCGACCGTGGTTGGGGTGCTCATTGAGGTGCCGGTGATGCTGCTGGTTGTGCGAGTGGTGAATCGTTCGAAAGGGTGGTATGAGAGAGCTTAGCGGAGATATTATCCCTCTCTAATTATCCGTTCGCGGCAAACATTCAGGCAGTTTCTCAAGGGGCAGGGCCGGGTAATGCTGTGTTTCAGGCGGCGTGAACTCACCATCCAGATTTCGCGCAGGGTTCGACCTGATTAACTGTTTTTTCACCGCATAGGGGCCAAAAGCCAGCTTCTTCTCTTTCTCGTCAATGCGGTACTTCATGTACCAGAGTTTCGAGCCGTTAGGTTTGATCAGCAGGTAGAGTCCTGAACTATCGGTAATTTTGAAGGATTTCTCGGTGGGTTTGATCTTGCGGATAGCGGTATCGGTTAATGGCATCGGCGGGGGCTTCATTTTCTCAAAGAACCGTGAGGCCCCCGATTAAGTCCCCAAAAACTATGGGTGTCAAAAAACCCGGCAAACCTTATCAGGTCAACCGGGTAAAGATAACTTCTTGTTTTTTAAACGTCTCCGGACTCACCAGGATGTCCCGAAACTAAAATCTGGCTCCTCTGACTGGACTCGAACCAGTGACATACGGATTAACAGTCCGCCGTTCTACCGACTGAACTACAGAGGAATCGTGTGGGGTCGTATATTAGCGGCGGAAAAATTTTTGTCAAACCCCATTTAACCTCTTACAGATTCGATTGCGGGTTATCTCATCACTTTGTTGCATTTGCAGACATTTTTTCTGCAAAAAGCTTTGCAGCCTTACGATTTCTCGCTCATTATTGAAATGTGGTTTCAACTCTCTTCTTTAAGGTCCATTTTGAACGTCTCCACTGCCTTACGCCAGGCTGTCGTCCGTACGCCCTGGTATGCCAAACGCAAGAGTTACAAAGTGTTGTTCTGGCGTGAAATCACCCCACTTGCTATCCCCATTTTTCTGGAAAATACCTGTGTTTTGCTAATGGGCGTGCTCAGTACTTTTCTCGTCAGTTGGCTGGGCAAGGAAGCAATGGCGGGCGTGGGGCTTGCCGACAGTTTTAATATGGTAATTATGGCTTTTTTTGCGGCTATCGATCTTGGTACTACGGTGGTGGTTGCCTTTAGCCTGGGCAAGCGCGACAGGCGACGGGCAAGGGCGGCGGCGCGCCAGTCGCTGGTGATTATGACGCTATTTGCCGTTGTGCTGGCAGTGGTCATTCATTATTTCGGCAGTGAAATTATTAATATTGTCGCAGGCGAGGCGACGCCAGAAGTAAAGGGGCTGGCGTTAACGTACCTTGAACTGACGGTGCTGAGTTATCCGGCTGCGGCAATTGCGCTAATCGGTAGCGGCGCGCTGCGTGGGGCAGGGAATACGAAAATCCCGTTGATGATTAACGGCGGGATGAACATACTCAATATTATCATCAGCAGCATCCTGATTTACGGGGCTTTCTCCTGGCAAGGGCTGGGTTTTGCCGGCGCGGGGTTGGGATTAACCATTTCGCGCTACATCGGCGCGGTAGCGATTATTTGGGTGCTGATGATTGGTTTTAATCCGGCGCTGCGCATTCCGCTGAAAAGCTATCTGAAGCCGCTGAATTTCGGCATTATCTGGGAAGTGATGGGTATCGGTATTCCGGCGAGCATTGAATCAGTGCTGTTCAACGGTGGCAAACTACTGACGCAAATGTTTGTCGCCGGAATGGGCACTAACGTTATCGCGGGTAACTTTATTGCCTTTTCCGTGGCGGCGCTTATCAACCTGCCGGGTAACGCCCTTGGTTCGGCGTCGACTATTATCACCGGTAAGCGTCTTGGTACCGGGCAAATTGGTCAGGCAGAGCGTCAATTGCGCCATGTATTCTGGATGTCGACTATCGTACTTACGGCAATCGCCTGGGGGACGGCGCCGTTCGCGGGTCTGTTTGCCTCATTTTATACCCAGGAGCAGGACGTAAAAGAGGTAGTGAAAGTTCTGCTCTGGCTTAATGCTGCCTTTATGCCAATTTGGGCGGCCGCGTGGGTGCTGCCGTCGGGTTTTAAAGGCGCGCGCGATGTGCGATTTGCGATGTGGGTATCGATGCTGGGGATGTGGGGCTGTCGCGTTGTGGCAGGGTATACGCTTGGTATTGTGCTGGGTATGGGGGTTGTAGGGGTTTGGCTGGGGATGTTTCTTGACTGGGCCGTGCGCGGCGCACTGTTTTACTGGCGTCTGGTAAGCGGGCGCTGGCTGTGGAGATACCCGCGCGTAAAGAGGGAGTAAGCGCTTTTTGCTGTGAAAATCATCAGGAAATGGTGAATTTTAACCGAAGTGTGGAATAAAACAGCAAACGAACTTTTTTTGTGAAAACAGGCTTTGACAAGCCAGGGGCACCTCGTTAATATTCGCCCCGTTCAAACGATTCCTCTGTAGTTCAGTCGGTAGAACGGCGGACTGTTAATCCGTATGTCACTGGTTCGAGTCCAGTCAGAGGAGCCAGATTTTAGTTTCGGGACATCCTGGTGAGTCCGGAGACGTTTAGAAAACAAGACATTATCTTGACCCGGTTGACCTGAGAAGGTTTACCGGGTTTTTTGACATCCATGGTTTTTGGGGGCTTAATCGGAGGCTTCACGGTTCGTTGGAAAAATGGAGCCCCCACGTATGGCATTAACCGATACCGCTATCCGCAAGATCAAGCCCGTATCAGTATGCTGACATATAGATGTGTTCGGTTCAAACGGAGCGATCACACAAGCTTGCCAGGTGATGCCCCTGGTGGGAATCGCGACCGTCTCTTTCATCTGATTTCAGATATTTCCCGTGATCTTGATCCGTTCTTTCCCAAATGATTGATTTCTTTCATTCGAAACAAGGCTGTACAATAAGTAAACCAAAATGGCAACTATAGAGTTTCTAATGGATACAGTAGAAGAACTAAATAGAACATACTTCTATGCAGGAAAATCCAATCTGACTGCTGCCGAACTTCTGTTTATGATTTTTTGTGAGAATACCGCAAGCCAGTTTGGGATTGGTGTTGCAGATTTCGGGGCCGTTGTTGCTCTGATATCAGGTCGTAATAATCTCTGGACAAGGGCGAAACCCGCTGGAGCGACTAAAGGCACATCATACGCGTCCAGGGCTGCACGTGCAGTGTTTAAAAAGTCAAAATTTCCCTTTGGAATATCCCTTCCGACATGGTTAGGCGGTTACACCCCATGGACAGCCAGACGTGTTATGGTTCGTAACATTGCGCCGTTTGTTGGACGTTCCATTCCTTTGATCGGGGAAATTATCCTTGCCGCAGATGTGTCACAAATAACATATCGCACTATACGCGACTACAATACCATTGCTCGGGGCAATGATAAGTTATGGTAGACAATATTGAACAGCAAGTTTACGAGCTTGTACGGCCTTATGCTGGCACATATCTTTTCAACATTAAGCAAGTGGAATTAACACCAGAGATTGACCTTGATACTGATCTGAGCATTGATGAACTTGAAGCCGAAGATCTCATGAATAAATTCTTCGAGAAACTCAATGTCGAGCGAGGTAACTTCAGAATAGAAACCTATTTTCCTAATCACCCTTTTTCATGGCATCCGTTCAAGAAAACGGAGCCTGTACCCGTCCCAGATTTCACTATCAGCATGCTGATCGAGTCAGCAAAAGCCGGGAAATGGTTATATGACTAATTGTAATGAACTTAACAAATGGCTGTACCAGTACCCTTCTTTTTGAGCGATGATGGTGGCGCTAAGATAGTTCTCTTTTCTTTTTAAAGGGTTCATGTTTACTGCCGCCACCCTTACGCTAACCCCTTTAGTTTCCTCCTTTGCTGTCATACTATCGAATGACGTGCCTCACCTGTGAACGCTAAGGAGAATAATATGGAAAATAAAGGCACAAACCTGACGCCCGAGCAGGCGCTGGAGCGCCTGGAGGAGCTGTACGAGCAGTCGGTTAACGCGCTCCGTGAAGCCATCGCTGACTATGTTGATAACGGTACGCTGCCCGATCCCCACGCCAGGCTTAACGGACTGTTTGTTTATCCTTCGCTGTCTGTAAGCTGGGATGGCGCGACACCGAACCCGCCTAAAACACGCGCTTTTGGACGCTTTACTCATCCTGGCTGTTACACCACTACCGTTACGCGGCCTGCGCTATTTCGCGCTTATCTTCTGGAACAGCTTAACCTCGTTTACCATGATTATGGCGCGTATATTGCGGTAGAGGCCTCGCACCATGAGATCCCGTATCCTTACGTGATCGACGGCTCGGCTCTGACGCTGGATCGTTCTATGAGCGCTGGGCTAACGCGCCATTTTCCTACCACAGAACTGGCACAGATTGGCGATGAGACAGCAGACGGTCTGTTCCACCCCGGCGAATTCTATCCGTTATCGCACTTCGACGCGCGTCGTGTTGACTTCTCGTTGGCCCGGTTACGGCACTATACCGGTACGCCGGTTGAACATTTTCAGCCCTTCGTTTTGTTTACCAACTACACCCGCTATGTCGATGAGTTTGTGCGCTGGGGATGCAGCCAAATTCTTGATCCTGACAGCCCCTATATCGCGCTTTCCTGTGCCGGTGGAATTTGGATCACGGCAGAAACGGAAGCGCCGGAAGAGGCTATTTCCGATCTGGCCTGGAAGAAACATCAGATGCCCGCCTGGCACCTGGTAACGGCAGATGGGCAGGGGATTACGCTGGTAAATATCGGTGTTGGCCCTTCAAATGCTAAAACGATTTGCGACCATTTGGCCGTGTTGCGGCCTGACGTCTGGCTTATGATTGGGCACTGTGGAGGGTTACGAGAAAGTCAGGCGATTGGCGATTATGTGCTGGCCCATGCCTACTTACGCGATGATCATGTGCTGGATGCCGTTCTGCCGCCTGATATTCCGATTCCAAGCATTGCGGAAGTACAGCGTGCGCTGTACGACGCTACCAAAGCGGTTAGCGGAATGCCCGGCGAAGAGGTGAAACAGCGACTGCGCACGGGAACGGTCGTCACCACGGATGACCGTAACTGGGAGCTTCGTTATTCCGCATCGGCGCTGCGATTCAACCTTAGCCGCGCGGTCGCGATTGATATGGAGAGCGCGACGATTGCAGCCCAGGGCTATCGCTTCCGCGTGCCTTACGGCACGCTGCTTTGTGTTTCTGACAAACCTTTACACGGTGAAATTAAACTGCCCGGGCAGGCAAACCGGTTTTATGAGGGGGCTATTTCAGAACATTTGCAAATTGGTATTCGTGCTATTGATTTACTACGCGCAGAAGGTGATCGTTTGCACTCACGTAAATTACGCACGTTTAATGAGCCACCGTTTCGCTAACGAAATGAGCTGTCGCCTGCTGTTGGACAGGAGTGGAAGAGGCGTATTTATGTGATATGAAAAGCGGCTGAATGAAGCCTTAGCGGGAGGCGATTTTGCATCCCGCCAAGGCCTTATTGTGCCGCGAGCTTCATCACCATCGCCGGAGACCTGTCGCCGATAATCACGTCTACGCCAGGAAACGCGCCGGAAGGCGAAAACATTGCGCCACACTTCACGCTCCTTGAGCGCCTGACCCACAAGCCCGGATTGACAAGCAGATACAATCGTGTGAATCGATCAGTTTAAAGGGGTTATCAAAAGGCTTGATACTGCGGATTTTCGCGTCGGACAGGGATATAGGGTGGTCACGCCATTATCGAACTCATAGCGCCACGAGTGGCGCGCAAAGCTGGCGCACGTCAGTAAAGCGCACCAGCCGGTGCTCGCCGTTCCATTCAAATCGGTGCTCCCGGCACTGCGCCTTGCCCCAGCGGTCAGCGATGGGATTGCCGAACTCGCCGTACTCATAGTGGTGGTCTGCCCTGTAGCAGCAGGCGGTCGCCTTTGACTTTCGCCTGATGCTCGCCACCTTCGGGCGGCATGTTCATGCCCAGCAGGTTGTCGTCGTCGTCAAAGCTGAACTCCTCGTGCAGGGCGTTCCAGCGCGGGTCTTCCGGCAGGCGGTGTTGGGTCAACATTAATATCTTGCGGTAATCTCTGTGGGTTTGGATTCGAATTTACGTTAGTGCGTGTGACCGGTAAATCCCGCGACGATCTGCAGGCAGCGATGGCGCTGGTGCGCGGCGGCAATCTGGGCCAGCCGTTCCAGTTCAAAAACTTCCGCGATTGATTTTTCCCGCCCGCCGCCTTCCCGCATGTGAGAAAGGTGGCAGGGCGGGTAAATCGATTAAGGCGTGGCTTTTTTAGGCTCTGCGGCCTTGTTATACAACGCCTGAATCAGCGCCTGCTGTTCCGCTCCCGGTATGATACCCAATCTGTGAAAAATATTCCCAATCTGATAAAGCTGCTGATTACCGGTGTCGTCCTGGCGGGTAATCGACGCCTGCGTGGTTAATTTTTTCAGCGTAAAGGTAATATGTTCCTGACACTCGGGCGTGTTTTCAGCACAAATCTGGCGTAACAGCATCAGATTTTTATTATCGACCCTATCTGCGTTAATCATCAATTCCCTTGCCTGACTCCACTGTTTTGCATTCATGTAGTGGTCGATCATCGCCTCCTCTTCGAGAGAGGGAACGTGCTGGTGTAACACCCGTTTGGCATTCACCGTGTCGTTGCCATAGCCGTAAAGCTCCGCAAGTCTTTGAAAGGAACGCGACATATCTTCATCAGGCCAGGCTTTTGCCTGGCTGAGGTAAATCGCCTCGGCGCTGACGGCTAATTTTTGCGCTGCCTCAGGATGACCAATTTCTTTGAGTACTTCACCCATTTCATTTGTTGCATCTTCCCATTCGGCGAACGTCAGGGTTTGCGCCTCGGCGGAGAGGGTTGCGATATGCTTTTCCGCCACAGCATTCTGCTTATGCTGAAAGAGATTCTTCAGCGCTTTGATTTTGTACTCGTAGCAATACCTGTCGTCGTAGCAGGTATATTCCGGCGCGCTCATCAGCAAATCGATACGCTTATTCATCAGCGCAACATCACCAAGCTTGCTTAATAAATCAATCAGCTCCATTTCAATGCGCGGCGAAGGGGCAAAATTGAATATTTTATCGACCTGCGTCACATAGGTTGAAAGCGTCTCCTGATAATTCTGTGTCAGCTCGTTTTTCTTATAAAAAGAGAGCAATCCCGGTAATGAATACTGGAAATAGCTTCCTTTATTGTCGGTTGCTTTGCGCAATCTCGCAGACAACGCCATCGCCTTCTCTTTATTACCCGTGGCGTAATAGATCTCCATCAGGTCGAGATACTCCTGATAACGGTAGGCTTCAGCACTCGGTTGTTGAGCAATAGCCGTATCAAACATTTTCAGCGCGCTATCTGCGTAAACCAACGCCTTTGCGGTGTCGCCCTTGGCATGGTACTGCTTCGCAATAATAAGCAGCATTTTTAGCTGAGTATAAGGAACAACAATTTTATCAGCGTAATTTTCATTATAAATAGCGGCGGTTTTATCAGGCTCTGAGTGCCAGGATTCTAAAACCGTGGCTAAATAAAAATTCCTCGCGTCGGCATTTTTGCTAAGAAGGGCTAAGGCTTTTTCAGGCTGTTTGCGATTAACCCAGCCATCAACGTAACTCTCGTAGGCGGTAATGCTCGACGGTTTATCGAGACCAATTTTGGACAGAAAAACCATCGCGGCATCCGGGCTATTATTTTCAGCGATCCACGAGGCCTCATGGTTTAGCGAAAACTTCGCATCATTCGACTGTGTGTCCAGCTTTTTCAGTAATGCATCCGCACGGCTCATCGGGCCGTACATAAACAGTTCCCTGTGTAATTCAAACCAGGCTGCCTGCGATTTAAAAGTAGTGTTTTCATTTAAAGGGACGGCATTTTGCAGTTTCTGTTCGACAACTGACCAGACATCAGGCGATTGCTGACTTTGTGCAACGCTCTGATAAGAGTAAAAAACCGTGGCGGCTGTGAGTAATGTGGCGAATTTAAATTTCATAGCAACGTGTATCCTTTCAGTTCCGTTTGAATAGCCTCTTTACAGCAAAGTCATATTTACTTAGTTTGAGGCGTTAATTCCTTTAAGGCTGCCAGTGCAGGTTTGACGCCGCCTTTTACCGCCGCTGTAAGATGAAGTTTGGCTTTGTTGAGGTCTTTCTCAACGCCATCACCATTCCTGTACATGAGTCCAAGGTTATAGTGCGCCTGAGCATTTCCCTGGTCAGCGGATTTTTTAATCCACTTATAGGCTTCCGGCAGGTTTTTCGGCATTCCTTCGCCGATAAGATTTAAATATCCCACTTCTAACTGCGCATCACTTTCGCCAAGCTCTGCCGCTTTGAATAAATAGGAGAGATATTTTTTGCTGTCTTGCGCTACGCCATCACCGTCGTTGTACGCATAGGCCAAAAAGAGAAGCGCGCCGGGATGATTTTGCTCTGCGGACTGAGTTAACCATTTCATCGCCGCATCGTAGTTTGTGCATTCAAACTCATACTTACCTAAATGATATTGCGCAGTGCTGTCACCCTGCTTTGCCTTATTGGTGACGTCAGTCGGCGCATATAGCTCTGAAAGCTCTTCATCGTTGTGGTAACAACGGATGTATTTTAGGCCGTCTTCATCATAGACTTCTTCTGTACCTTCCTTGTCGCCATCGACATAGGGCAGCGCACTTAAGACCTTACCCGTACGATCGTTAAACTCTCTTTTCAGGCCGTTTCTTTCATCATTAGCAAACATAACCTCTTCAACAAGTTTGCCGGTACGTTCGCTCCAGCGGCGATCGGCTCCCTGCTTTTTATCGTCTTTATATTCGGTGGTATAGGTGAGTTTGCCCTGTTCATTCCAGTGCTTAGCGTCCCCATTTAGCATACCGTTTTTATAGGGATAGACTGATTCGCGGTGACCATTTTCGTACCACTTTTCGGAATCCCCGTCTAACACATCATGTTTATACATTTTGGATGAGGCAGGCTTTCCGTTGCTGAACCATTCTTTGACCGCACCATGTTTACGGCCTTCACTATCAAAAGAGGATTCTTCTTTGGGATGCCCATTCCCATACCAGCTCTGAGCAGAAAGCTGTTTGCCATTTTTATAGGTCGCTTTAGAAAGGAGTTTGCCTTCTTCACTGTATTGTTCGAACGTTCCGTCGTTTTCACCTTGGTTATTTCTGTGGTAAACACCACGAATTTTACCGGTAGAATAATATTCCGTACTGGTGCCGACAATGGTGCCTTTACTGTATGAATATTTCTCCTTTATTTTCCCATCAGGGAAATATTCAAATGCCGGGCCTTCCAGTTTCTGATTTAAATAGCTGTGTTTTTGTTTTAAAACGCCGTTATCATAAAAATGTGGGCATTCGCCATCTTTAATTTTACCTTGGGCAAAGTAACGTTTACTTTCAACGGCTCCGTTTTCATGGTATACGATGTATTCCCCTTCGGGTTGACCATCTTTAAACGTCAGCGTTTCCGCTATTTTGTCTTTTTCATCAAAGTAAGTTTCAGCTTTTCCGTCACGCTTATTTTGCGCATTATAATGATAAATACTTTTGAGATTGCCGCTTTCATAGAAAGATTTAAATACAGAAACACGTTGTCGGTTAGCGAAGTTTTCTTCGTTAGTATAGCCTTCAAAGGCTATCTGTTTACTCTGCATCACCTCCCCTGTTTCTTCTGAGGATTCCAGATACCAGCCGGTGACTTTCCATAATTTTTTCTCTTTGTCATAGGGGAGGGGCATATGGACTATTGTTGTTGCCTGACGTTTAACCGTCGGTTGCAGTTCATCATCCAGCCACAAGTCAGACGATCTTTTCATGTATTCGGCACCGCACAGCGCTTCGGTACATAGCTCGATTCCAGTCAGCATGGGCGTGCCGCCAGCATCGCACTGATCGACCGTCAGGTAAAAATAACGGTCATCGAGAATAGCCGGCCTTAAACTGCGTATTTTATTAATATATTTTTCTGTCGTCAGTCCCATTGATTCTGCGCGCGCAGAAAGGGTATTAGTATTACAGGGTGTTTTATCTTTAAAATAATAACGGTCGGCGAGTAAAAGTTTCAGGTCACTGCTAATGGCGGTTTTATTAAAATCGATATTTTCAATTTGGGCGATGAAATTAACGGGTTTGGATTCTGTACTGGGGGATTGTTTTGCACATATATTCGCGCAATATAATGAAACTATAATTGTTATGAATGTTTTCTTCAAGATGTTCTCCTTGTATGAATAATAACTCCCTGAAACTTATTTCATGCTATAGAAACAAAGAGTTAATGTAAAGGATGCGAGGAGCATATTCTGGCAGGAGAGAGTTTGCTTCAGTTACCAGTAAGAATAATTTAAGTATTATGAGCGCGTTGTTTTTAATTTGATAATAACGCGTTGATGATTATTAACGATTATATACCCAATAAACCTCAAGATGCGGGAGTGAGCACCTGAAAGTGATCTTTAATTCGGGATGTCAGTGAGTCCGCTATATCCGGCAGCGTCTGGTTAAAAAAGACAGATATTGCGTCCCTGAACTCTCGCGTACTGCTGAAGTAGCGATTATTCCGGGCATGTTCGTTCATTAATTTCCACATTCGTTCTATCGGATTCAGGTTTGGACTGTAAGGGGGAAGGTAATGCAGCCTGATATTTACCACCTCCGCCCAGTCTTTCACTAACTGTGAACTGTGGTAACCTGCTCCATCCGCTTCTCGCTCTTAGCCAACTGTCAAATTTGCCCATACACCTGCGCCACATACCTCCCACGCCCGTCCCCATGCCCCAGATCCATCGCCACAATTGCCAGCGCTTCTTTCCTGTTGAACCCCTGCGCCAGATAGTGACTAATGGCATCCTGCGCCCACGCATAACGTAGGGAATGCGGAGAATATGCGCCAGTCAGACCAATACGCGCCGCCTGGTTGTGCCAGTAGTCCATCGCGCTTTTCAGATCCGGTTTGTCGATCAGTCGGCCATGACGGCTTTCTGCAATAGCCAGCGCATTATCCAGCGCTTTTCTGACAGCTATAGTATCCAGAATAACCGTTTCGTGGGCCGCCCGCCTTTGGTGCCGAACACCACGGTTAAGCGCGTATCGCTGCGTTCAATGGCCTGTTTCCACGTTTTCAGCGATTGCACGCTCTGCACCGCTTCCTGTGAACGTAAGCCCATCAGCCTCGCCAGTTCCAGCGCCGCCGCCAGTCCCGGATCTTTCATGCGGGCCGTCTCCAGCACATGATGATAATGTTCCGCCGTGATCGCCTGTCGCGTCCCGCTGCGCGATGCACCAGCCAGGCCCAGCGATTTATTAGTCAGCCACTCATGCTCTGCCACCTGTTTACGCCCGGCCTGTTGCAGAACAGCGCGCAGCGAGGCCATTTCATTCTGCAGCGTGCGTTTGCCGATCCCCTGCGCCAACCTTTCATGAATATAGCTTTCAATGTGGCGCACCTTAATCTGCGCAACCCGCTGGATATGGACGTTCAAAGCCCGTAAGTGGTGATCGAAACGTTGCACGATATGAATGCGATCGTGCACCGTTTTATGGCTACCGCCACAGTGCTTTGCCAGTGCCTTCATTTCACCACCTAACTTGCCCATACACTTCTCCTGTGATTTTGAGAACACAAACAGTCTCCGGCGTATGCTTTTTGGCTGCGCCAGAACGATACCTTTACGCCGGAGTGGCAGTTTGTTGAGGTATAGGGAGTTTCAGACTGTACGCGGTACAGGCTGCCTGCATGAGCAGAAATTCTCCGGGGCATCATGCCCCCCCTCGGTATCGATCTTTTTCTCTTCTTTCTTGCTGACAGCGGCCCCAAAAAGGCGTGTCAGATTCGGGAATGAACGCCGGAACCCCGAAAACAGGGGCATGGCGCGGTGTAGTGGTTGTGCGTCACTTTGTCGCTTTGCGCGACGAAAGTGACGCACTGGTCGAGTGCAGTACGCGAAAGATCGCAGACTCTGGTGTTGTTTTACGGTCACGCGGCAGCAAAGCCGGACGTCTTTGCAGGCCGCAGCCCGTAAAGTAAAAGGCGTTGATGTGGTAACGGGTGCCGGGTGGAATCGCTTCCGTCACGGTGCAGCATTGACCAGAGATCTGGCGCAGGTACCATCGAGATACTCTTTCAGTTCTTTGGTACCGAACGTGTCGATAGCCCGCTGAGCTGCGCCGAGATTAGACGCCAGCTTGTCACCACCAATGTCTTTATCGGCTTTAACTGCCGCAGCCCAGTCTTCTGTTTGCTTCTGCCATGACTCCGCTTGCTGTTGTTGCACTCCCGCCAGCACTTTCGGATAGACGTCCACCAGCTTCTGCGCTTGCTCTTGCGTCAGGTTCAGTTCACGCGCCACTGGTTCGAACTGCGCCAGCGCGCTGGTATCGAGTTCCTGACCTTCAGGGGCGGTGAACGCGTATTTCTCCGGCGCGCCGGGCGGCGTTTCTTCTTTCGGTGGCGTGGGCTTATTGGGATCGGCGGGTGGGTCGTGTGGTTTTTCAGAAGCGGGACCATCTGACGGTGGATCGGCGGGTGGATTTTCTGACGATTTTCCTGTACCCGGATCGGTCTGCGTGCCGCCAGCGGTATCGGTTAATGCCATAGGAGGGGGCTCCATTTACTCAACGAACCGTGAGGCCCCGATTAAGCCCCAAAAACTATGGATATCAAAAAACCCGGCAAACCTTATCAGGTCAACCGGGTAAAGATAAGTTCTTGTTTTTTTTAAACGTCTCCGGACTCACCAGGATGTCCCGAAACTAAAATCTGGCTCCTCTGACTGGACTCGAACCAGTGACATACGGATTAACAGTCCGCCGTTCTACCGACTGAACTACAGAGGAATCGTGTGAACGGGGCGCATAGTAACGATGTGCGATCGGCTTGTCAAAGGGGGAAATAAGATTGCGCGTTTGTTTGCTGACAAAAACAACAAAACGTTGAAGTTTTGATCTAATCCCTGCTTTGCCCCGGCATGGCGCAACTTTGTCTGTAATTGCACAAGTCAAATGCTGTGACCTTACCGCAATGGCTATGTACCAGCGTCTGATGAAACGTGAAAAACTGGCAGGCACTTGGCAAATAATTCTGAGACATAACGCCGTAGAGATTAAGGGCAGGGGGTAGAATGAACTTTAGACGTGAAATATTTTGTGAAAATGGTTGATACAGGCAGTCTGACGCCGGTAGCGGAAATGGCAGATAAATTTCTGGTGCAGGCGAAAAGATTTCCGTCAATATCATAGGCAGAATTATGGCGCATCAGCTTTTGGCGACGACACGGGACGAGCGGGTTTTATCGCGCTTTTCCTGAAGGATTTTTTCATCAGCCTGTTTTTTGCGTTCGGATCAATCCCCTGAGCCAGCAGCCTTTTGGCCTCGTCACGGCGTTGTCTGGCATCAGCAAGCGATATAGCAAGGTAAACCCCAATAGAAAACACCTTCTGTTGGTCTGGCATTTTTTACTTTAGTATCAGTCAGTGACATGACGGTTCCCTCCGCGTGCTGGTAAAACGCAAATCGAACCAGCTTTACCAGCAAAAGGGTATGGCTTCGAGTGGTTTTTAGTAAACGAGAGTGAACCTGAAGAAGGGGTTAATCAGTTGATATAAATGCAGAAAGCAGACGTCAGTGAACGTCTGCTTCCCTTAATTTGGCTCCTCTGACTGGACTCGAACCAGTGACATACGGATTAACAGTCCGCCGTTCTACCGACTGAACTACAGAGGAATTGTTTCAACGAGGCGCATAATACTGGGCCGGCTATAACGTGTCAACAGTAAAATTAACGCGCCAATTCAATTGGTTAATTAACCCACAAAGTGAGGAATTAATGTTCGGATTCCTCGCCGTAGTCGCCTTCGGCAGCGCTTACCCGTAAGCGCTGAGAAGGATCCTGGCGATAGAACTGGCAAAAACGCTGCCATAGCGCCGGGAAACGTGGAGCAAACAGTTCTGGCGCGCTGAAAAAATACTCTGACAACACGGCAAAACATTCTGCAGGGTCGGTGGCGGCATAGGCATCTATACTGGCAGCGCTTTCGCCAACAAGATCGATTTCATCCTGAATATTATTCATTGCCGCGTGGAGATCGTGTTCCCAGCCAGCCACATCGCGCAACGGGATGAAAGGGATGCCGCTGGCGCGATCGCCATTACGCATATCCAGTTTGTGCGCGACTTCATGAATAATGAGGTTGAAACCCGAAGCATCGAACGAGTCCTGGATATCCAGCCAGTTCAGAATGATGGGCCCTTGTTGCCAGCTTTGCCCCGACTGTACGACACGCTGGCTGTGCACCAGACCTATGTCATCTTCCCATTCATCATCTACCACAAAGGGCGCGGGATAAATGAGCACTTCATGAAAACCATCAAGCCACTCAATACCGAGCTCCAGGATCGGTAAGCAAAAAATTAACGCAATACGTGCACTTTTTAACGAGTCGAGCTCAAATCCCTGTAGCGCTACCAGTCTTTTCTGCTGCAAAAAACGTTCGGCTAGCGCAATAAGCCGAGCCTGTTCTTGCGCGGTGAGGTTTACCAGAAGAGGTATAGCTAGCGCATCATCCCACGGCCAGTCTTCGTTCTGGGTTATTTCTTGTGCTTTCCAGGGCCACTTAATCATCGTTTTGCTCGTAAACTCGTCACTTGAACAAAATTACCCGAATAGGGTCTGTTAAAATGCCAAATTACCTGGCATCATTGCAATATACGGAGAGATGCCGGAGCGGCTGAACGGACCGGTCTCGAAAACCGGAGTAGGGGCAACTCTACCGGGGGTTCAAATCCCCCTCTCTCCGCCAATCATTCAACAAAATCAATCACTGACAAAGCGTTTTTGATTTCGTCATACATAAATCCCTGCATTAAAATTTCTTTCACTCGCTCGATTTTTCTTACTACTGATGCTGTTTTTTACCATTTTGCTGCGCGTCGGGCATCCACTTTTATCTTCTTTAGCTCACAAGCTCACACTCTTTTGCAACGCCCATCTCACATCTCTGGTGACAAAACAGTTTAACTGCCGTTGCTTCACACGGATCTTGTAAGGGTATCTTAAAGGAAATGGATTGCTGGAGGATGGAGGAAAAGAGGCGAAATCATTTTCAGTGGTGATACCGCCTCCCCTGGACATGAGCTTGCCAGAACCTACGCGGTAAATCCTACGACACGAAGCCACGCGCAATTTTATGCGAAAACGCTGGCAATAGCCTTGCTGACTGATGCAAGCTATCTAAAATCGCTTGAAGATGACATCATGCAAAACAATCGCTTAAAAGACTCACCTGTTGATAAGCATGTTGAGGACGAAAAGAAGAAGAAAAATGCAGCCAGGTAAAAAGGGTTACGTTCGCCGTAAGCGAACGTGATCGCATCCAGCCTTAACGAACCTTTTTCCGTTCATCTCTCTTCATGTTTTTCAAAAAACCCTTTTATGAATGCCCCTAAAACGTCATACGCGAATTCGCTATTATTGTTCCCGTCGCGACAACATAGAGATTACGTAAAAAACAGAGGGCAGATATTGAAAAATATTGGAAATAACGTAAAACGATTTGTCCGTGTTTTTTATCTGTCATTTAAACTTACAGAAATGGCTGTACTGCTATCAGTATAAAGATAATTTCAGTTGTCCAGATAAATCATTTTTAAAACTATTTGTATTAACAGAGTTTATTCATTTGTTGAATGGATGCGTGCTCGTTTGGTCTTGTCATCTTGACGCTTTGAGATCACATATTCTATTCTATCATAGACAGCAGAGGAAATTAGCTGCTGGGATCGGTTTTTGATTAATAAAATACTGGATGGAACCACGATGCAATTACCAGAACAGGATGAGTTTTTTGATTTTTTTGCTGCCAATGATGATGAACAAGCCTCTTTAAGGCGTAAGTTTTTTTTGGAGAAACATAAAGAGCCGTGGCTGTCTGAGTCTGCATTAGAGGACTACCAGGCGCTGTTTATGAGTATCTACGGAATTAATATTGACTGGAAAGAGGGAACTTTTAGCCTGCTTGAGGCACTTTCAGATAATCAGGGAGGGAAGCCTGTCACGGTCAAATTCGATTATGACAGTGAGATTGAAACAGCAACGATAAATTTGGTTGATACGCAGTATGTGTTTCATCACTACCCAATGGGAAGTGATGGTTTTGATACAGAACTGGTGCGTATTGAGCATATATTGGCTAATAGTGGATATAGTTTGCGGGTATATCAGAACAGCACTTTTAGTGATACATTATCGTTCTTACTCATTCCGTCAGATGAGTGGAAACGTGTTGAACAGCGTTATAGCCCAGAGCATATTTCTGCATACTTCGTTCCGTATGGAAAACAACTTGTTATTCCTGAGGTTGCTGCTCCGGTCGTAAATTATGTGCCATCCGTTAAACAAGAAACATCAAATGTCCCTGCGTTGTTTAATGCTCGGGGTATCCGTATTTATTTTTTAAGTATAATGCTAATCGCATTTGCAATTTATATTTTGTGGAATATCCTGACGAAAATAGAACCTTTATCATCAGGCCAACCTGCTGGCTGTGAAAATGTACAAAATTTATACTCAAAATTACGTCCAGAAGTAGCCGAGCCATTAAAAGAAAAAATGCGTAAGAGTTTGGGCTGTAAATGATAAATTTTCAGTTTAAGAAAATTACACTAATGGATAGGTAATAGAGATATATTTAATTTGATATTGTGTTATCGAAATAGTAATAACAGATAATATACATATTCTTGCGGTGGTGGATGAAGCGATTTTTATCTTATTTGTACAGGAAAAGAAAAAGAGTTTTTTTAGCTACCATGACTCTTATTAATTTTGTTGCCGCAAATCAAAAATACTACGCTTTTAATTTGTTGTCAGTGTTTATCATGGTGTTCTGGTCAGTTATCCTTATTTCCAATATGCAAACTGATATTAATCATAATGAAAAATAAAACTATTTTTTGTGTCTGTTATATTTTTAGTAAATCCATGAAGCTCGCTGTACCCCATCGGGATTCACAGTGATGTCACTCGCGGCGACTTAACGCCGTCGTCCTCGGTAATCATCGCACCCGGCCTGTTGCCCGAAATGTTCCCCTGTAGACATGGGCGCCGGGCAGAAGATTAATTGCTGTCAGGGAAACGCGCTGGCGCGTGGCGATAGCTTACGCTGCGGGACTGTCGACGCTGTACAGAAAATCTGGCCTCCAGGCTGGCTTAAATATGCGCACATGACAATACAACCGGAAAATTTACAAAACCCATAATTTGAACTGAGAGAGAAACTTACAAACGAAGCGACGAAGATTTAAACAGCCGCAGCGACTCCGGTATCTTGCGCGCATGTTCAAATAATACTACTGTATATAAAAACAGTATTCGAGGTATGGATTATGGAATTTTTCAGACCTACAGAGTTGCGCGAAATTATTCCTCTCCCATTTTTCAGTTACTTAGTGCCGTGTGGATTCCCTAGCCCCGCGGCGGACTACATTGAGCAGCGTATCGATCTTAATGAGTTGCTCGTTTCTCATCCCAGCTCAACATATTTTGTCAAAGCCACGGGTGATTCAATGATTGAAGCAGGCATCAGCGACGGTGACCTGCTGGTGGTGGATAGCTCACGGAACGCTGACCACGGTGACATTGTAATTGCGGCAATTGAAGGAGAGTTCACCGTAAAACGGTTGCAGTTGCGCCCGACAGTGCAGTTAATCCCCATGAACGGCGCCTATCGACCTATACCTGTCGGCAGTGAAGACACGCTCGACATATTCGGGGTGGTGACCTTTATCATTAAAGCGGTCAGTTGATTATGTTCGCGCTCTGCGATGTTAATAGCTTTTACGCCTCCTGCGAAACGGTCTTTCGTCCTGATTTATGTGGCCGACCGGTGGTGGTGTTATCAAACAATGATGGCTGCGTTATCGCGTGTAGCGCCGAGGCGAAACAGCTCGGTATCGCACCAGGTGAGCCATACTTCAAACAGAAAGAACGCTTCCGGCGATCCGGTGTTGTTTGCTTCAGCAGTAATTACGAGCTTTACGCTGATATGTCGAACCGGGTAATGACCACACTCGAGGAGATGGTGCCGCGGGTAGAAATTTACAGCATTGATGAGGCTTTTTGTGATCTGACGGGGGTACGAAACTGCCGGGATCTGACAGATTTCGGGCGCGAGATAAGAGCGACGGTCCTGAAGCGCACGCACCTGACTGTCGGTGTAGGCATTGCCCAGACGAAAACCCTTGCCAAGCTGGCTAACCATGCTGCGAAAAAGTGGCAGCGCCAGACCGGCGGGGTGGTTGACCTATCGAACATCGATCGCCAGCGTCGGCTGCTGGCCCTGATACCCGTAGAGGATGTCTGGGGTGTCGGCAGGCGCATCAGTAAGAAGCTCAATGCCCTGGGCATCAAGACTGCTCTCGATCTCTCTGAACAAAGTACCTGGATCATCAGGAAACACTTCAATGTCGTGCTGGAGCGTACCGTGAGAGAGCTTCGCGGAGAGCCATGTCTGGAGCTTGAAGAGTTTGCGCCGGCAAAGCAGGAAATCGTTTGTAGCCGCTCTTTCGGCGAGCGGGTCACAGACTATGAGGAAATGCGCCAGGCTATTTACAGCTACGCTGCGCGCGCGGCAGAAAAACTCCGCGGCGAGCACCAGTACTGCCGTTTCATCTCAACATTCGTCAAAACATCCCCCTTTGCCCTGAACGAGCCCTACTACGGTAACAGCGCCGCGGTGACGCTTCTCACCCCCACGCAGGATTCACGCGACATTATCAATGCGGCTGTGAAATGCCTGGATAAAATCTGGCGCGACGGCCATCGCTACCAGAAAGCGGGGGTGATGCTGGGTGACTTCTTCAGTCAGGGCGTAGCGCAACTCAACCTTTTCGACGATAACGCGCCGCGCGCCGGTAGTGCGAAGTTGATGGAAGTACTGGACCATCTTAACGCAAAAGACGGGAAGGGGACGCTGTACTTCGCCGGGCAGGGGATGTCGCAACAGTGGGCTATGAAGCGAGAAATGCTTTCGCCTCGGTACACCACAAGATACTCTGATCTACTGCGTGTTAAGTAACTTGTGCGATCAATGCCTGAGATAGTTGCCAAATCATCCCCGTTCTCTAACCGGTTTTGGTCGCACAAGATCACAGGAACCTCTCACGATGAGGCGCATGTATCCTGGTTTACGACATCAGGAAATGTGGCGCGTTTATTGCCAGGTAGGCGTTGTGAGACGTCACTTATTTACGCCAGGTTTCAGCCGTAGCGACGGGCATGGATAAAAAGAGTATGGCAATCAGCGTGATAATGCTAAAAAACAATTAATATTTTTTTAACAAAACTAAAGCTTGCTATGTGCAGTTAACCATGCGTTAATGGTTGTGCGGTTTGATACAAACTTATCTGAAGTAGTGATTGTAATATTTCTCATCATTTGTTCCTCTTGAGATCTCCTTTAGGTTTTTTTCTCTCTGATAATTTTCTTCAGGCCATTTTGCCCAAGGGCTCATTCAAAAGGTAACAATATTATGACGACGAAAATCACTGGTTTAGTAAAATGGTTTAACCCTGAAAAGGGCTTTGGTTTCATTACGCCTAAAGATGGCAGCAAAGATGTGTTTGTGCATTTTTCAGCCATTCAAAGTAATGAATTCCGCACTCTGAATGAAAATCAGGAAGTGGAGTTTTCAGTAGAGCAGGGACCAAAAGGTCCATCAGCGGTTAACGTTGTGGCGCTTTAAGGCAACTGATATTACTAATAAAATTCACTTCCGGTGTCCATGTTGCCATGGTTCACAATACAGAACATCGACATTCGATGTTACTGAGCAAAACCCATTTGGCGCGAAATGTATTTTTTGTAAGTCAACCATGATCACTTTTGATAATGTTGGATTATACATTCGCTCAGGGCAGGTTCCGCCAGATTTTAGAAAATAATTCATATTAGCTCCGTACCGGAGCTTTTTTATGCCCGGATGATTATCATCTATAGACGCTGACATCCATCATCTATAGTGGCATTTACCTTTCCCCAAAGGTGTTATTTCTCTTGCAGACAGCGCCTGAAAAAAGCGACGTTGTCTTCATCTATCCGATGAAGCCAGGTCACCTGTCTTTGCGCCGTTATCCGTTATTTAATTCTTGCCCTATAATAACAAGCCCGCGCTAAGCACGGGCTTGAATAACATAAAGCGTCTTAGAACTGGTAGACCAGACCAACACCTACGATATCATCGGTTGCAATACCGTTGTTTGCGTAGAAGTCATCATCTTCGTCCAGCAGGTTGATTTTATAATCAACGTAGGTGGACATATTTTTGTTGAAGTAGTAAGTCATACCGACGTCAACATATTTAACCAGATCTTTGTCGGTGTAACGATAGTTACCACGGCTATCTTTATCCTGGCCGCCTAAATCTTTGCCCTTAGACTGCAAGTAGGCGATGGACGGACGCAGACCGAAATCGAACTGATATTGCGCAACCACTTCAAAGTTCTGGGTTTTGTTAGCGATACCGCCATTACCGCCATCGCCGCCGCCATAATAGGTCATGTTGCGGGTTTCAGCGTACATGGCCGCCAGGTAAACATTGTAGGCGTCATATTTGGCACCTACGGTCCAGGCTTCGGCAGTTTCACCGCCGGCATAGCTATTGGCATAGTAATGATGGCCATCATTACGCCCACTAGTAACCTGATTGTCCGTACGGTCAGAGGAAGAGTAGGCCGCACCCAGGCTTAACCCGAAGTCAAAGTCGTAGGAGGTAGACATACCGAAACCGTCGCCGTTTTCACGGGCCAGTTTGCGAGAACCACTATTTGCATCGCTGCCGTTGGCTGTTCCTTCGCCTGCGCCAGGATCTTCGTTATTACCCTGGTACTGCAACGCGAAGTTCAGGCCTTCCACCAGACCGAAGAAGTCGGTATTACGGTAGGTGGCAACGCCGTTGGTTCTGCCCAGCATATAGACATCGGTCTGGGTATAAGTATCACCGCCGAATTCCGGCAGCGCATCGGTCCAGGCTTCAATGTCGTAGATAACACCATAGTTACGGCCATAATCGAAAGAGCCGTACTCGCCGAATTTCAGACCGGCAAAGCCCAGACGAGTCCAGGAGTTTGCACCTTCGCCTTCGGTGGTGTTTACCTTAATGTTGTATTCCCACTGACCATAGCCGGTCAGCATATCGTTGATTTGCGTTTCGCCTTTAAAGCCAATACGGGCGTAGGACTGGTCGCCATCGTCGCCTGCATTGTCAGAGAAGTAACGCAGACCATCAACTTTGCCGTACAGGTCGAGTTTGTTGCCATTTTTATTATAAATTTCAGCCGCATTTGCTGCGCCTGCCACTAATAACGCCGGGACAAGCAGTGCCAGAACTTTTCTGTTCATTATGTATTCCCTTATGATAATAATTTATATGAATATGTAGCCACTTCAACAAAACTACAAATTGATACTATTCTATGAAGTTCATGTAATTTAAAAAATAACATGTAACAAAGGTATTTAAAATATTTCAATTTGTTTCTGTTTGGTTTTTTATAATACTGGCTATATAAATAACTAAGAATATATATTCTATAATTATCATTTTTTATCAATGAGTTATGTGTTTTGATTTGATGGTTGCTGGTGTGAATATAATTTGTTTTTTATATGTATTTGAAGCTTTGATTATGAAAAAGCATAAAAAAAACCGGCATAAATGCCGGTAATGTGGGTAATGATAAAATAAATGATAAAAGGCTAATAACCGAATCATTCTGACACTTAATGCTAATAAAATAAAACGCTATCGCGGTGCGTAAAAATAAGTTGTTCTGGTTATGGGTTATTCTGCATCAGAGTGCGATTCAATCACCATTCCCTTATTTAACAGCAGGTTCAGCGCCAGACGCAACATTAACTGAGAATAAACTATTTGTGGAATGAATAACCAGAACAGGTGGATAAGGTATTCCATGGTCGAAATGTGACTAATATCACATTATAATGTAATTAATGTCATATGACTTACATCACAAAAGCGGAGTAAAGTTTGAGTACCAGGGAGGACAACGCCACCCGTAGCATGGGCGGTAAATTAGCGTTATGGGTTTTTTATACCTTTTGCGGCTACTTCATCTGGGCGATGGCGCGTTGCGTGTGGCTGATGTCCGCCATACAAACCGAGCCGGTTCTCGGCCCAATCAGCACTCCTGGCAGCGCAACGGAAAAATGGCTTAACGCGCTTTCGCTGGGCGTCGTCTGGCTTATTCTGGGGAGTATTGCCTGGTACACCCGGCCTCGCAAAAACAGGGGGTATCCCGCCGACACTCAGCCAGAAACGCGCAAGCACGCAAGGATGTAAAGTGGTGGCGGATATGTCAGGATAGCGAACCCTGTGCTCAGGCATGTAATAAAAATGGTCTGCTATAAAGAGAGGGCGTATGGACTCAGGATACTGGCAATCGCAGTTTGAAGACTGGCTACGTCACCACCACCAGGAACAGGATGCCGCCCATGACATCTTCCATTTTCGTCGTGTTTGGGCAACCGCGCAAACGCTCGGGGAAAACGTTCCTGTCGACTGGCTGGTGGTGCTATCGGCATGTTATTTCCATGACATCGTCAGCCTGGCGAAAAATCATCCGCAGCGGCATCGTTCTTCCATTCTGGCGGCGGCAGAAACCCGGCGTATTTTTCTGCGGGATTTTCCTGACTTTCCGGCAGAAAAACTGGCGGGCATTTGTCATGCTATCGAAGCGCATAGCTTCAGCGCAAAAATTGCGCCTACCGCGCCAGAGGCAAAAATCGTGCAGGATGCAGACAGGCTGGAGGCGTTGGGCGCCATTGGTCTGGCGCGGGTCTTCGCGGTCTCCGGCGCGCTGGGCGTCGCGCTGTTTGATGCCGACGATCCCTTTGCCGACAGACGGCCTCTTAACGATAAGCAATTCGCGCTCGACCATTTTCAAACCAAACTGCTGAAACTGCCGCTGACGATGCAGACCGAACGGGGCAAGTGCCTGGCGCAGCGTAATGCGGATTTTCTGGTGTCGTACATGGCGAAACTGAGCGCTGAGCTGAAAGGCGACTATGAAACACGGGATGAGGCGGTCATCCAGATGTTTGCTACGCATCAGTAACCCCTGCCGCTGAAACGTAAACCGCGTCATTTTATGTTAGTCTGTCGGCAATTATTTTTGGCCGGTTAAATGTATGCAGGAAAATATTTCAGTAACACACGCCCGGAACCTCATCGCCGACGACGCCGGAAGCGAGATCCAGGCGATGCTGAGTCAATTGCTGGAAATCTACGATGTTAAAACGCTGGTGGCGCACCTTAACGGCTTGGGCGAACAGCACTGGAGCCCGGCCATCTTCAAGCGCGTAATGATGAACGCGGCATGGCATCGTTTGAGCGACAATGAACTCACCTGTCTTAAAACAGAGTTGCCGACGCCGCCAGCGCATCATCCATATTACGCCTTTCGTTTTATCGATCTCTTCGCGGGCATCGGCGGCATTCGCCGCGGATTTGAAGCGATAGGCGGACAGTGCGTGTTTACCAGCGAATGGAATAAGCACGCGGTACGGACATATAAAGCGAACTATTTTTGCGATCCGCTGCAACATCGCTTTAATGAAGATATCCGCGATATCACGTTGAGCCACCGGGAAGGGGTCAGCGATGATGAGGCGGCGGAACACATTCGCCAGCATATTCCGCAACATGATGTCCTGCTGGCGGGCTTTCCCTGTCAGCCATTTTCTCTGGCGGGCGTTTCCAAGAAAAATGCGCTGGGCCGCGCCCACGGCTTTGCCTGCGAGACTCAGGGGACGTTATTTTTTGATGTCGTAAGAATTATCGACGCTCGCCGCCCCGCGCTGTTTGTGCTGGAAAACGTGAAAAACCTTAAAAGTCACGACCAGGGCAACACCTTCCGCATTATTATGCAAACGCTCGATGAACTGGGATATGACGTGGCGGATGCCGCTGACAATGGCCCGGACGATCCGAAAATTATCGACGGGCAGCACTTTCTTCCTCAGCATCGGGAACGTATTGTGTTAGTGGGATTCCGTCGCGATTTAAACCTGAAAACCGATTTTACGTTACGCAATATCGCCCGTTGTTATCCACCGCGCCGTCCGACGCTGGCAGAACTGCTGGAGCCCGTCGTCGAAGCCAAATATATCCTGACGCCGGTGCTGTGGAAATATTTATATCGCTACGCGAAAAAGCACCAGGCGCGGGGAAACGGTTTTGGCTATGGCATGGTTTATCCTGACAATCCGGAAAGTGTGGCGCGCACGTTATCTGCTCGCTACTACAAAGATGGCGCCGAAATTCTGATCGATCGTGGTTGGGATATGGCGAAAGGCGAAGTGAATTTCGACGATGCTGGCAACCAACAACATCGTCCCCGCCGACTCACGCCGAGAGAGTGCGCGCGTTTAATGGGATTTGAGGCGCCGCAAACGTACCAGTTCAGGATACCTGTCTCGGATACGCAGGCCTATCGCCAGTTTGGCAACTCCGTGGTGGTGCCGGTATTTGCCGCGGTAGCAAAGCTGCTGGAACCCAAAATTCACCAGGCGGTGACGCTGCGTCAGAGAGAGACGGTAGATGGCGGACGTTCACGATAAAGCCACGCGCAGTAAAAATATGCGCGCGATAGCAACCCGCGATACGGCTATTGAAAAACGTCTTGCCGGCCTGCTAAGCGCGCAGGGGATTACGTTTCATACTCAGGACGCGACATTACCGGGCAAGCCGGACTTTGTGGTGAATGACTATGATTGTGTGATTTTTACTCACGGCTGCTTTTGGCATCATCACCACTGTTATCTGTTCAAAGTACCGGCCACGCGAACGGCTTTCTGGCTGGAAAAAATCGGTAAGAACGTTGAGCGCGATGAGCGCGATATTCAGCGTTTACAGGCGCTTGGCTGGCGGGTGCTGATCGTCTGGGAGTGCGCCTTGCGCGGACGAGCGAAATTGAGCGACGCGGCGTTGGCAGAGCGCCTGGAAGAGTGGATCTGCGGCGGCGGCGCTAGCGCGCAGATCGACACCCAGGGGATTCATCTATTGGCGTGAATCTTCCGTTTTACACGGCGTGACCACCGCCTTGACAGGAAACAGGTACTTACCCAGAGTCACCAGCACTACGGCAAACACAATCACACCCAGCGCGGCCCATTCAACGGGCGATAACCTCTCGCCGCCCAGGCCGGTGCCAAGCAACACGGCGACAACCGGATTCACATAGGCGTAGCTGGTCGCCAGTGCCGGACTGACGTTGCGAATCAGGTACATATAGGCATTAATGGCGATAATAGAACCGAACAACGCCAGGTAGCCGACGGCCATAAACCCCGATAAGCCAGGCAGCGTGGCGAGCTTTTCGCCGGAAAGAAACGCCGCGCAAAGCAATACCACGCCCGCCGCCAGCATTTCAATCGCGCCCGCCATCATGCCCACAGGGAGGGCGATGCGCGAGCCGTAAACGGAACCAAATGCCCAGCTCATCGAACCTATCAGGATCAAAATCGCGCCCCACGGATTGCCGCTTAAGTTGCCGCCGCTGTTCAGCAGAATAATCCCGGCAAGTCCAATGGCAATCCCCACCCATTCTAATTTGCGCGTTTTAATACCAAAAAAGTAGCTAAAGCACAGCGTAAATAGCGGGACAGTGGCGACCACGACGGCAGCAATGCCCGATGGCACGTTTTGATGCTCCGCCACCGTCACCAGACCGTTACCCACCGCTAGCAGCAGTAGACCAATCAGCGCGGCGTTGATGGTCTGGCGCAGCGGCGGAAGTTTTTCGCCGCGCAACAGCAAAAACGCCATGAGCAACATCCCCGCCGAGAGAAAACGTACGCCTGCCATCATCAGCGGCGGCCAGCTTTCAACGCCTATGCGGATAACAAAATAGGTAGACCCCCAAATGATGTACAAGGCAAAAAGCGCGCCAAAAAGAGGTAATAACTGCCGGAAACGCATAATCACTCACGGTGAAATAAAAAGGGTGAATATAGTAAACGTCAAAATTATTATGCTGGCGAGTATTATAATTGTCCTTTTGGAATAAAAAGGCGTTGACCCGCGCCGCCGGTTTCGGCATTGCGCGTTTTGCTACATACTTAACGTCTTAGAAGAAAAGACCGAGGAAATCATTTTGGCAGGAAGTAGCTTACTGACATTACTCGACGATATCGCCACGCTGCTGGACGATATTTCGGTAATGGGCAAATTGGCCGCGAAAAAAACCGCGGGCGTACTGGGGGACGACCTGTCGCTCAATGCGCAGCAGGTGACCGGCGTTCGCGCTAATCGCGAGCTGCCAGTGGTATGGAGCGTGGCGAAAGGATCATTAATCAACAAGGTTATTCTGGTGCCGTTGGCGCTGCTGATAAGCGCATTTATCCCGTGGGCCATTACGCCTTTATTAATGTTAGGCGGCGCGTTTCTCTGCTTTGAAGGGGTAGAAAAAGTCCTGCATACCTTTGAGGCGCGAAAACACAAAGAAGACCCGGCGGAGCGGCAAAAACGTCTTGAGGCGCTGGCTGCGCAAGATCCTTTGGCCTTTGAAAAAGATAAAGTAAAAGGGGCGGTCCGTACCGATTTCATTCTGTCCGCTGAAATTGTGGCCATTACCCTGGGGATTGTCGCGCAGGCGCCGCTGCTTAATCAGGTGTTGGTGCTGGCGGGGATTGCGTTGGTTGTGACCATTGGCGTGTATGGCCTGGTGGGTATTATTGTCAAACTGGATGATATGGGGTACTGGCTGGCGGAAAAGCGTAGCGTGCTGGCGCAGGGCGTCGGTAAAGGATTACTGATTATCGCGCCCTGGTTAATGAAAGCATTATCCATTGTCGGTACGCTGGCGATGTTTCTGGTCGGCGGCGGGATTGTCGTACACGGTATTGCGCCGCTACACCATGCCATTGAACATTTTGCGCAGCAGCAGGGGCCTTTCATGGCGCATACGATCCCTGCGGGGCTGAATCTGGTGCTCGGCTTTATTATCGGCGCCATTGTGGTGGCGCTGGTGAAAGGTGTGGCGAAAATTCGCGGTGTTTCGCACTGATTTTCTAGAATGAATTATGCAAAATTGTCCATCCTCGTCTAAGGTGAAAACGTTTCATCTGATACAGGAGGCAGGTATGGTCTTTTCTGTCAGTGAGGAAGTTACCGTGAAAGAGGGTGGGCCCCGGATGATCGTCACCGGTTATTCCAGCGGAATGGTAGAGTGTCGCTGGTATGATGGTTTTGGCGTAAAGCGGGAGGCATTCCATGAGAATGAGCTCGTGCCAGGCAAGGAAAGGCGCGGGCGGGACGAAGCCCGATGACAAAACGCCCGGTTAATGCCGGGCGTTTTGCTGTGGAGAAAAAGAGTCGTCGCGCTGCGACATGCTGCTACCTGGTTATGCCAGGATTGAGTGGTATCCCTTGATGAGGTCTGGCTACCATAAGCCATCAGGGGGAGTTGTATCAATAACCAGGAGTTACCAGGGTGCCGCACGAAACACTGTTAGATAATCAAGGCTGGTTTAAAAAGCTGGCGCGGCGTTTTGGTCCCGGTCATGTCGTCAACACCTGTTTTCTGATCGTGATGCTGTTCTCGACGCTACTTACCTGGCGGGAAGTGATGATACTGAAAGACGCGTATGTCGCCAGTCAGCGCAATCATCTGGGGAGCGTCGCGAATGTCCTTGACCGCCAACTGCAATTCAACATGGACAGGTTGATCTTTTTACGCAACGGTATGCATGAAGCGCTGGTGGCGCCGCTGGCTTTTTCCGCATTGCAAAGCGCGGTGACGCAGTTTGAGCAACGACGCGTCAGACATTTCTGGCAACTGGAGCTGGATAAGCGGCGGACATTGCCGTTATATGGCGTTTCCGATCAATTTGTCGCCCGGACGACGCTTCTTTCGCGGGAGAGTCGTGACCTGGCAAATGAATTAACCGCCACGCTGGAGTTAGGGTATCTGGCGCGTCTGGCGCGCTCATCCGCCATGCTGACGCTGGAGACGATGTATGTTTCTCGCTCAGGGTTTTACCTCTCAACTCTCCCTACGGCGTACGGTAGCGATATTGTCTCCCGTTACTATCAGTACGTGACTCAGCCCTGGTTTATCGAGCAAAGCCAACGGCGTAACCCACAGCGCGGCGTGCGGTGGTTTACCTCCGCACAGCCCTATGTTGCTGACGAGCAGAAAAAAGTGACAGCCAGTCTACCGCTGGATCACGATAATTACTGGTATGGCGTACTGGCAATGGATATTCCCGTCGCGTCATTACAGCGGTTCCTGCGCGATGCGGCCGAAAAGGATATTGAAGGGGAATATCAGCTATACGATAACCATCTCCGTTTGTTGACGGACTCCGCGCCGGAACAACAAACCGCGAATACGTTAAATGACCGTGAGCGCGCCTTACTGGCGCGTGAAATAGAAAAAGATACCCTGGGCGGGCTGCGTTTAGGAACGCATTATGTAAGCTGGGAGCGGCTGGATCATTTTGATGGCGTCCTGCTGCGCGTGCATACATTACGTGAAGGCATACAAGGGAATTTTGGCAGTATTAGTATCGCGCTGACGCTGTTATGGGTGCTTTTTACGGCGATGCTGTTGATCTCCTGGGGCGTTATTCGACATATGGTCAAAAATATGTTTGTTCTGCAAAATTCGCTGCAATGGCAGGCATGGCACGATCCGCTGACCCGGCTGTATAACCGTGGCGCGCTGTTTGAAAAAGCGTCCAGGCTGGCAAAGCGCTACCGGGAAGCCCGCCAGCCATTTTCTGTGATACAGCTGGATTTAGATTATTTTAAAAGCGTTAACGATCGCTTTGGTCATCAGGCAGGCGATCGCGTGTTGTCCCATGCCGCTGGGCTCATTGGCAGCACCATTCGAGCGCACGACATCGCCGGACGGGTAGGGGGCGAAGAGTTTTGTATCGTGCTGCCCGGCGCGACGAAAGCGCAGGCGCTGCAGATTGCCGAACGCATACGCCAGCGCATTAATGACAAAGAGATTCTGGTGACGAAAAGCACGACGCTTCGTATCAGCGCGTCAATGGGGATCAGTAGCGCGGAGGAATACGGCGACTATGATTTTGAGCAGTTGCAGTCGCTGGCCGACAAACGGCTTTATTACGCCAAACAGTCCGGACGTAACCGTATTTGCGCCAGCGACGCGACTCAGGAGCGGGAAAAGAAATAGTCCATTCCTTCGCGCCAGCCATCCGGCCCTTCGTTCTGGCTACGGTAGACGCGCTGAGGATCGTCGTTACGCAAATGTACGCCCTCCCGGTTTAGCCCTTTAACGACAACCGCATAATCCATCACATCCAGTAAGGGCGCATCATTGGGGCCGTCTCCTAACCCCAACGTCAGAGGACGCGCGCGCCACTGCCGACGATATGCTTCTATCAGCCAGTTAGCAGCCTGATCTTTACCGGCGGAGGCGTCCAGCACATGCCAGAAACGGGCGCCATGGACAAATTGCAGTCCCAGGTCATTTAAACGGGCGACAAACTGCGCCATGCGTTCATCGCTATCGCGCCAGATCAGCGACACCGACGCTTCATGCAGACGGGTTAGGGCAGACTGTGCCCGGTTTAGGCCCGTCCATTCGCTTATCACCTGATCGTCAACGTCATCAAACGTGGTGAACTTAAACTGTTCCTTTTCACGCAATTTATGCAGGACGAGGCGGATTTCGTTGTGAGAAATACCGGCTATCAGGCGGGGATAGTTGGGATGGTCTTCCCAGTGAATGTCCAGTTGGATCACCGCGCCGTTTTCCGCAATTAGCGGCAGTCCCTGTAGATTTAACGTCGTCTGGAGCTGAAGCATTTCAGCCGCGGTTTTACTGCTACAGAGGATCACGGGCACGCCGCTTTCATGCAGGCGTGTAAGCCAGGGAGCCGCGGGCTGCCACTCAAAAGTGTGGCTGTTCAGCAATGTGCCGTCCAGATCGGTAAAAATCAGCAAGGGGTCATGGATTGAGAGCATTTTTTCCTCATTTTCCGTTGCAACGGCGGGCTTATTTCCAGGAAAAGTCCTAAAGCACACCCGAAAGAAGTCGAACGCTAACTGGAACCGATCCCGTCGCTTCCAGGCAGCACATGCGTTGTCACACTTTTGCTACCGAACTATTAGCGCGCTTAATCATTCATGTAAAAAATATTTACTTGTCATGCAAAAAAATTGCAGATAAGGTAAATCTCACATCAGATTTCCTGGTGTAACGAATTTTCAAGTGCTTCTTGCATAAGCAAGTTTGATCCCGACCCGTAGGGCCGGGATTTTTTTCGGCCATTTTTAACGGTTTACTTCTGTTACACTAAAATCATGAATATCCAGCTCGAATGCTTCAGCTAATTCATGCCATGTATGATATTCCCGTCCGTCTACGCTCACCCGCTCAGGATCTTCCTGGCTACGGTGAACCTCGCTTTCGCTGATTTCATTGATGGCCGCCAGTAGCGCATCTACATCGACGCTCACTTCGCGCTTGGCCGTATCACTGTACTCTTTTGCCGTTTTCATCTTCACTACCTCACGGGTTCCTGACAGCCTAAGTATAGACCGTTGAGAAAACCAGCAAACACGCCGGCAAGGCGCTGTCAGACGCAGAAAATTGTTCTACACTGGCACAAAGCGACAGGAGGAAAATGATGAAGGTGAATGATCGGGTAACCGTTAAAACGGACGGCGGTCCCCGCCGACCGGGCGTGGTACTGGCAGTGGAAGAATTTAGTGAAGGCACAATGTACCTGGTTTCGCTGGAGGATTACCCGCTCGGCATCTGGTTCTTCAATGAGTCAGGTCACCAGGATGGTATTTTTGTCGAGAAGGCGGAGCAGGACTAATTGAGCCGGACTGGAGGTACATTGCCAGTCCGGATGTCTCAGCGCATGTTAACAAAAATGCCGTTAGTGACGTTATCTGTCAGCCGCACTACGTGATAGATCACTTGTTTATTATGCGTTTTTATCTTTCTTTTTATATTCCCCTTATGGGAGGATACTGTTTTTGCTTTAATATTCATTCTGTCAGAAATCTGAATGGTTCCCTGACCTTCCATCCACATTCGCAACATGCTGGATTCAGTTCGACTTAACGATAATGTTGGTAAATTTATGGTTCCTGAAATACCCGACTCTTTTTTCAGAATATCGCCAAGAATGGTATCCAGCGAGTCAGGTTTAATCGATTTCGAGCTAATCAATAAGTTTTTTCTTACTAATAAATATTCATCAAAATGCACATTAGCAATTGCCATAAAAACAATAAATAACGTGTCAGGATGTTGATTAATGATTTGCTTTATTTGTTGACTGTCTGAAGGCGTATGAATGAAACAGTCCTCATTAATAAACACCACCGAAGGCTGATGCGCGCCACAAGCGATAGCGAGTTCGTCAACGGTTTCGATGTCGTTGATTTCCCTTTTTTTCACCCCTCTGCTGACCAGATACCCGCTTAACCCTAGCCGGGTGTAACTGCATAAATCCATAATAATCGTTGACATGGCATACCCTCACTCAATGCGTAACGATAATTCCCCTTACCTGAATAACTCACCATAATCAGACGGAACACGAATAGTCACCTTAGACAACGCTTACGCGGTTTTTCAGGCGAACTTACTATCCCGTAAAGTTACATATAATTTGCCAGGAATCATCTTAAAGTAAAGTGAATGTTGCGTTATGTGAGTGAAGTAAAAACAAATAAGGGGCAGCGGATATATCCTGGTGAATGTTTTTTAAAATTTATTTTCGGATAAACCTTAGTAAAACAGGATAAAAATTATGGGTTATTATTTATCGGCATCTCGCTAACAATATCAGCAAGCAAATTGAAAATTTCGCTGAATAAATGTTCGCAAAACGGCGCAATTAATGGCATTAGCGCGGCCATCAGCATAATGCCGACGGTGAGGGTAAGCGGGAAACCGATAACAAATATCGAGAGCTGCGGCGCCATGCGGTTTAATAGCCCCAGCGCCAGGTTGAGCGTAAGCAGGAGGGTAATGACCGGCAATGCCAGCATCAGTCCGTTTAAGAAAATGAGCCCACCGGCCCTGGCGAGCGCCATAAATGCATTACTGTTCACCGGGTTACTACCGATGGGCAGAGTATGGAAGGTATCGACCAGCAGCGAAATAAGCCACAAATGGCCATTAAAGGTGAGAAACAGTAGCATGGCGAGCATATCCATAATACGCGCCAGAACCGGCATATTCAGGTGGCTGCCCGGGTCGACGAAGGTGGCAAAGGAAAGCCCCATTTGCAGACCGATAAACTCGCCTGCGGTACGCACCGCCGCAAAGGCGAATTGCATGGTAAATCCCAGCGCAATACCGATCAGAATTTGTTGCATCGCCAGCCATAAGGCGGCAATAGAAAAAAGTGGCGTATCGTTTGCCGGTAGCGACGGCGCGATAACGAGGGTAATCATTATTCCCAACCCCAGTTTTACCCGCTTGGGAATAGCGCGCTCACTGAGAATGGGCGCCGTTGAAATCAGCGCCAGTACGCGCAGCAAAGGCCAGAAATAGAGATGCAGCCAGTATAGCCATTGCTCGCTTGTAACCTGAATCATCGTTCTGTTTATCCGATGATATAAGGTAAATTGCTGAACAGAGTGCGCACGTAATCCAGCAGCAGGTTGAGCATCCACGGGCCGGCAACGATAATTGCGATGAATACCGCGACGATTTTAGGGATAAACGACAGCGTCATTTCATTAATCTGAGTCGCGGCCTGTAAGATGCTGATAATGAGGCCGGTAATCAGCGCGACGAGTAACAGCGGCGCAGCCAGGGCGAGAGCGACTTTCATCGCCTCGGTGCCCATCATCATGACGGATTCAGGAGTCATTTTGCGCCTCTAACTGTAAAAGCTTTGGGCCAGCGACCCCACAAGCAATTGCCAACCATCGACCAGCACAAACAGCATCAGCTTAAACGGTAGGGCGATTGTCGCTGGCGGCACCATCATCATCCCTAACGCCATCAATACGCTGGCGATCACCAGGTCGATAATCAAAAAAGGGATGAAAATCGTAAAACCGATCTGAAATGCCGTCTTTAATTCGCTGGTGACATAAGCGGGCAGGAGGATACGCATCGGTACTGCTTCCGGTCCCTGTAACGGACCGCTATTGGCCAGACGGGCAAACAGCGCCAGATCGGCTTCGCGGGTTTGGCGCAGCATGAACGCGCGTAACGGTTGCGCGCCTTTATCCAGCGCTTCCTGCATAGAAATTTTCTGCTCGCTAAACGGCTGGTAAGCGTCCACGTAAATCTTGTCAATGACGGGCGACATAATAAAAAAGGTCAAAAACAACGCCAGTCCGAGTAACACCTGATTTGGCGGTGCCGAGGGCGTGCCCAGCGCGTTACGCAACAGGCCAAAAACAATGATGATACGCGTGAAGCTCGTCATCATCAGTAAAATCGCCGGCAGAAACGTCAGCGAGGTGATAAAAACCAGCGTCTGGACGGATAATGACCAGCTTTGGCCTCCGCCCGCTAATGGTTGGCTGATAAGCCCCGGCAGTTGCGCAGCAGCGGCGGGACTAAAAAGCCACAGACCCGCCAGAGAAAGGAATAACAAACGGCGCATCAGGATCTCCCGGAACGCTTGAGTAAGCTCTTCATCATGTTCTGGAAATCCGCCGGTGGGGCAACGGGTGCTTCCGTGTCATTCTCCGCGGGCGGTAGGGTGTGCAGCAGGTTGATCTGCGAGGCGGTCACGCCCAGTACCAGGCGCGCATTTTCGACCTCGACAATCACCACGCGTTCGCGCGGGCCAAGCGAGGCGCTGGCTGACACCTTGAGTCCCCGGACGCTATTTCCTTTTGGCGCGAATCCCATACGCTTAATCACCCAGGCCGCCGCCAGAATGAGCGCAATAATGCCAATTAATGCGCCGCTCACCTGCATGAGCGGCGATCCGGCTGGCGCGGTGGGCTGAGAAACCGTGGCCTCTGTCTTCATCATTAACGACTCAAACGACGCATACGCTCGGATGGCGTAATAATATCGGTGATACGTACGCCGTATTTATCCGCCACGACGACCACTTCACCCTGGGCAATCAGGTAGCCATTAATCAGGATATCCAGCGGCTCGCCCGCCAGCCCGTCCAGCGCGACGACCGACCCCTGCGTCAGACGCAGCAGTTCTTTAATGGTCATTCGCGTGCGGCCCAGCTCTACGGTCAGTTTGACCGGGATATCCATAATCAGATCGATATCCTGCATAGCACCGCTGACATCGCCGCCGCCAAGCTGTTGGAAAACCGCGTCGGCGGCGCTTTTAGTGGTGGTCGCTTTTTGCTCGTTTAACGCGTCAGCCCACAGATCATCCAATGCGCCAGTATTCTCATCGGACGGATTATTCATGTCACTCATTTGGGCTGTTCCTCATTCAGCGAATTCAAAATTGGGTTGATCAAATGTTCTACGCGTAGCGCATACTGTCCGTTTACGGTGCCATATTGGCTGGTGAGTACCGGAACGCCGTCCACATGAGCAATAATGCGGTCGGGTTTTTCAATCGGCAGTACATCGCCGGGTTTCAGCTTCAAAATCTGGGAAAGACGTAACGGAATATCGGCAAAATTGGCCACCAGCTCCAGTTCAGAGTGCTGAACCTGGCGTACCAGGTTATCACGCCAGTTCTGATCTTCATGGCGCGAGTTTTCCAGCGGCGGATTCACCAGCAGCTCACGCAGCGGCTCGATCATGCTAAATGGCAGACAGATGTTAAATTCACCGGTCAGATTGCCGATCTCCACATGAAACGGCGTATTGACGACGATATCGTTCGGCGAGGTGGTGATATTGGTAAATTTCACCTGCATTTCGGAACGCACATACTCCACTTCCAGCGGATTAATGGCTTTCCATGCGTCGCTATAGCCTTCCAGCGCCAGTTTCAGCATACGGTTGATGACCCGCTGTTCCGTATGGGTAAACTCGCGGCCCTCGACTTTGGTCGGAAAACGACCGTCGCCGCCGAACAGGTTATCGACGGCAATAAACACCAGACTCGGCGAGAACACCACCAGCCCGGTGCCGCGTAGCGGCTTCAGGTGGATCAGGTTCAGGTTGGTCGGTACCGGCAGGTTACGCGCAAATTCGTGATACGGCTGAATACGTATGGCGCCCACGGTAATATCCGGGCTGCGGCGCAGCAGGTTAAATAATCCCATCCGGAACTGGCGTGCGAAACGCTCGTTAATAATCTCCAGCGCCTGCAAGCGTTCACGCACGACGCGACGCTGGGTATTGGGATCGTAAGGGCGAATATCGCTATCGCTTGCGATACCGGGAGTGGGTTCGTCTTTGGTGTCGCTGTCGCCGTTCAACAGCGCGTCGATTTCAGCCTGAGAAAGAATACTATCGCCCATATCGTTACCGCAGAATAAAAGCTGTATAAAGCACGTCAGTGACGACCTGTTTTGGTTGTCCGGCAACGAGCGGCGCGGCCAGCGTCTCTTTAATGGCGGCAATCAGTTTTTGTTTGCCAGCTTCTGTTGAGAGCTCGGCGGCATTCTGACGGGAAAATAACAACAGCAGACGGCTGCGCACTTCCGGCAGATATTCATTTAATCGCGCGCGCGTCGCTTCGTCTTTCAGACGCAGGGTCACGCCGATATACAACACGCGATCCGCATCGCCCAGATTGACGGTAAACGTATCCAGCGCAAAAAATACCGGCGCGGGCGGTGGAGCCGGTTCCGCTTTAGCGTTCGTGGTCGGTTGCTGCTGCATACGCCAGTAGCTATAACCGGCGGTCGCGCAGGCGGCGAGGGTAATCAACACCAGCAAAGGTATCCAAATCGAGCGTTTGCTCTTTTTGTTAATCGCGGAGTCAGTCATCTGATACGGGCTTCCTGTTTCGGTACTGCTTATTGGCTGATTATCCCGTGTCCTGTCCACGACAAAGCGTGGAAAAGACGCGGATAATCATGCTACCTCTGGCGTTAGGCGAAGATATCCACTGCGCCATTGCCGCGCGCGGCGGCCTGAAGCGAGGCCGGCGCCGCTAACGCTATGTCATCTTCAGCGCCAAACGCGTCCGTGTGTTGGGCGCGGGAAGACTGTTGTTGCGATGAAGACTGCTGCTGTCCGGCAAAGCTTTCGCTACTGATGCTGCTTTGTCCCAACTGAATGCCGCTTTCCGCCAACTGGGTGCGCAACATGGGCAGAGCGGCTTCCAGCGCGGCGCGAACATGGCTGTGCGGCGATACCATCTGGAGCTGCGCCTGATTGTCATCCAGCTTGAGCGAAATATGCACCTGACCTAACTCTTCCGGGTGCAATCGAAGCTGCGCGCTTTGCTGTCCCTGACGCGTAAATAACATGACCTGCTGACTGAACGTTTGCTGCCATTCATGGCTGCCTAACGGCGCGCTGAGTACCGGGGCTGAGGCGACAGGTAGCGGTTGCGGTTGCGCCGTGGCGCTGCTGAGCGTCGGCATTGCCGCGCCATGCGTTACTGGCGCGGACGGGCTATCCACCTCCACTTTCGCGCTGGTCGCGGCGGCAGCGACCACCAGCGGCGTCAGTGCTGGACCCGTGGCGCGATCGTCGCTGGCGCGCGCAAGCGACGCCTCGGTTTTCCCTTTTTCATGCTCGCTAAAAGAGAGCGTATGTGTCTCTTCCTGCGGCGCCGATGGCATGTCGCCGCGCAACAGTGACGGCAAGGCGATGTGATTTTCAGCCGGCGTCTCTCCGGCGACAGGCGTCGCGACAGGTTGTCCGGGCAGCATGGCGAATAAGGCGCTCAGACTGGCAAGATCCTCATCGCTCAGCGCGGGCGTTTTCTCATCATGCTGCGCCGTCTTACTCAGTGCGGCCAGAGCGCTGGTTTTCAACGATGGCGTTAGCGTAGACAGTAGATGCTGCGCTTGTGTTAGATCGGTAAGCGTTTCATCCGTCGCATTCGCTTTTTGCGCCAGCAGGTCGGCAAGCTTCACCGCCTGGCCCGGCTCGCCATGTTGGGTCAGTAACCCTTTCGATAATTTGCCGCCTGCCGCCTGTAAATCGGCCAGCGTGATGCGGGCGTCTTTGCCCTGTGCGCCGTCTGCGCCTAACGCGCCCGCCAGGAGCGCCAGAAAGTCCTCGGCTGAACCGGTGGTTTTTCCTGACGTCAGACCCGTGGTCATGTCGGTATCGGTGGTGATCAATTGGGGCAGGGTGATCATTCGGGTTTCCTCATTGCTGCACGCTGAGCAAATTCATCCATCTTTTTCTGATCCATGCGGTTTTCAGCTAACAGCGCTGCCGCGGTTTGTCGGTCCTGTAAGGTTTGCCAGGCCTGAAGTCGCTGCTTTTTCTCACGCCAGCTCTTCAGCGCCAGGTCGACTTTTTGCGTCCACTGCGTAAGCTGGAGGCGATGCTGCTCTATCGCCTTTTCCAGTGTCTGAATAAACTGCTGATAGTTGATCCAGCGATTACTGGCGATGCCGTTGCCCATATCGGTGTTCAAATTACTGCGATACTCATTCTGATAATCGATCAGCATTTTGAGCTGTTCTTCCGCCTGTTGGCAGCCGCGACGCATTTCGCCCAGTAAACGCGCCGCGTCATCTACCTCTTTTTCGGCCAGATCTTTGAGTGTTTCCAGAGCGCCATGTTGTGCCATGATCGTCGCCCTCCTGCTTTATCACACCGTCGGGAAAATTAAATCGAGCGCCTGCAGAGAGTCCTCCCAGTCGGCCCGTTCAAAAATGCCTTGCTGTAAAAACGCTTCCAGTTGCGGCCATAAGGTAATGGCTTTATCGAGCATCGGATCGCTACCTTTGGCATAGGCGCCGACGCTGACCAGATCGCGGTTACGCTGGAAACTGGAAAGCAACTGTTTAAATAGCCGTACCCGCGCATAGTGCTGCTCGGTAATGAGCGCGGTCATCGCCCGGCTGATTGACGCCTCGATATCAATGGCCGGATAGTGCCCGGCCTCCGCCAGACGGCGGGACAAGACAATGTGCCCGTCGAGGATTGCGCGTGCCGAGTCGGCAATGGGATCTTGTTGGTCGTCCCCCTCGGTCAACACGGTATAAAACGCGGTGATAGAGCCGCCGCCGTGGATGCCATTACCGGCACGTTCGACCAGCGCCGGTAGCTTTGCGAACACCGAGGGCGGATAACCTTTGGTGGCTGGCGGTTCGCCGATTGCCAGCGCAATTTCTCGCTGTGCCATCGCATAGCGCGTCAGCGAATCCATAATCAGCAACACATGCTGTCCGCGATCGCGAAAGTCTTCGGCGATGCGGGTGGCATAGGCGGCGCCCTGCATTCGCAGCAGTGGCGAAACATCCGCCGGGGCGGCGATCACCACCGAACGCGCGCGGCCGTCGGGGCCGAGAATATTTTCGATAAAATCTTTAACTTCGCGGCCACGTTCGCCGATAAGTCCCACGACAATCACGTCCGCCCGCGTGTAGCGCGCCATCATGCCAAGCAGAACCGACTTACCGACGCCGGAACCGGCAAAGAGTCCCATACGCTGACCGCGCCCTACGGTTAACAACGCGTTGATAGCGCGTACGCCGGTATCCAACACATGTTCGATTGGCGTTCGCTGTAGCGGGTTAAACGGCGGCGTGATTAACGCGCCGGTTTCCAGCGTATCCGGCGCAGGCAGTCCGTCGAGCGGTTTACCGCCGCCATCCAGCACCCGACCAAGCAGGGCCGGGCCGAGCGGTAACTGTTTGCCGCTTTGCAGACCGTCGCCATGCCCGTTACGGGCGTAAACGCGGGCACCGGGCAGAATGCCTTCGACCTCTTCCAGCGGCATTAAAAACAGACGCTGGCCGTTAAAACCGACGACTTCCGATTCCACCTCTTTGGTTTCAGGGCCGTCCTGGCGCTCAATAATGCAGGTGGCGCCCAGCGGAAGCTGGAGACCGGTGGCCTCCAGTACCAGGCCAGTGGCGCGAGTTAAACGTCCATAACGACGCACCGCCGGCAATAACGCCATTTTTGCTTCAAAGTTGTCGAGCGCGGTAAGCCAGCGGGTCAGACGCGTGGTCATCAGAGCACTCCCGGCGCCGCCAGGCGACACAACTCTTGCCAGCGAGTAGCGACGCTGGCGTCCAGATCGCCCTCATCGGCAGAGACTTTACACCCGCCGTGATGCAACGTTGGATCGCCGCGTAACCGCCATCCGTGAAGACTGAGCGTGGCGCCCAGCATCTCTTCCACCCGCTGTAAGTCGTCCGGATGCACGCGCAACTGCGGCTTGCCGCTAAAGAGCGGCTCTTGCTGCAACAGTTGTTGGATCTGTTTAATCAGCGCTGAGTTGTCTACCGCCGGCGTTTGGCCGATGACCTGACGCGCAGCCTCCAGGGCCATTTGCATCAGCCGTGAGGCGATAACGCTATCGAGCGCGTCAAGCGTGTTCTGAAACTCGCTCACTAACTGCTGCATACGGGCATGAATCGGCGCCTGCTGCGTCTGCGCCTGAGCTTGTCCTTGCTCCAGTCCCTGCGCTAACCCTTCCTGATATCCCTGCGCGTGTCCTTTTTGCCGTCCCTCCGCCAGCCCGGCGTTATAACCTTGTTCATGGGCCTGTATTTTTAGCTGCGCCAGCTCCTGCTCCAGCTGCTGTTCGGCAGTGAGTTCGGGCTCCGGCGTATCGTCTGTCAAGGTCACGTTATCAGCCTCAACCGGCACAAACGTCTCCGGCGGCGGGGCGAGATCGTCGGGGGTCCAGACTTGCCACGGCAGTTCATTAGACATAGGTATCCTCGCCGCTGCCAATCACCATTTCGCCGGTTTCCGCCAGACGACGCACAATAAGCAGAATCGCTTTCTGCTCGTTTTCCACCTGAGACAGACGAACCGGGCCACGGTTGGCAAGGTCGTCGCGCAGGATATCGGCGGCGCGCTGGGACATATTGCGCAGGAACTTCTCGCGTAATGGTGGTTCGGCGCCTTTCAGAGCGATCAGCAGCGATTCGGAATCCACTTCCTGCAACAGACGCTGGATACTGCGATCGTCCACATCCACCAGATTTTCGAACAGGAACATCTCGTCGATGATTTTCTGCGCCAGTTCGCCGTCGAATTCGCGCACAGCGGTAATAACCGCTTCTTCCTGCTGCGTTTTCATCAGGTTGATAATTTCCGCCGCGGTTCTTACGCCGCCCATTTTGCTGCGTTTCAGGTTCTGACCGTCGAGCAGGCCATTCAGCACTTCGGTCAACTCCGCCAGCGCCGCCGGCTGTACGCCGCCAAATGTCGCGATACGCAGCATCACATCATGACGCAGACGCTCGTCAAACAGCGCCAGAATATCGGCGGCCTGACTGCGTTTGAGGTGGACCAGAATGGTGGCGATAATCTGCGGGTGCTCGTCGCGAATCAGGTCGGCGGCGCTCTGCGGTTCCATAAAGTTGAGCGTTTCGATACCGCTGGTGGTATCGCGCGTTTCCAGAATATCTTCCAGCAGGCTGGAGGCGCGTTCTTCGCCCAACGCTTTAACCAGTACGGAGCGCAGGTATTCGTTGGCGTTGATATTCAGCGCGGCGAACTGCTCCGCTTCTTGCTCAAACTCTGATAGTACGTCCGTCAGTTGTTTGTTGGAGATCTGACGCACGTTAGCCATCGCCGTACTTAACGCCTGTACTTCGCGGGTGGAGAGGTGTTTAAACACCTCTGCCGCCCGGTCTTCGCCAATGGTCATCAACAAAATGACGCTTTTATCGGTACCGCTAAGATTACTCATGATCGTTACTCATCCACTGGCGAATGACCAGCGCCACCACGCGCGGATCGTTGTCTGACATTTCGCGAATACGCTGGCTCATCACCTCGGCGCCCAGACGCTGGTTAGCCCGGCGTTGCTGGAGCTGCTCGTCTTTGCTAAGGCGTACTTCCACGGCTTCTTCGGTTTCCTGGCGAACCTGTGCCTGTTCCTGCGCCGCTTTCGCTTCTTCAACACGGCGCGTCAACTGCGGACGTACCGCTTTGCGCCACAGAATCCAGGCCACCACCAGCACCAGCAACCAGCGACCTGCCGCGAGCAACTGATCGATAAAGGACTGCTGTTGCCAGAAGGGCAGTTCGCCGCCGGTGTCATCCACTGCGCTAAACGGTGAATTCACCACGTTTAGCGTATCGCCGCGTTTATCAGAAAAACCCATCGCTTCACGGGTTAGATCCTCGATCTGTTTCATCTGATCGGCGGTCAATGGCAGCGGTTTGCCATCTGCCAGCGTTTTGTAATTCACCACGACGGCCACGGAGAGACGCTCAATATCGCCCACATTCATTTTGGTGTGACGAATGGTGCGGTCCACTTCATAGTTACTGGTTTCATTACGCTGTGTACTGCGCGGGCCAGCACTGTTACTGTTGGTACTGGTGCTGGTTTGTGGCGTATTCTGCGCGTTTTGTTGATTGGTCGGCGGCGTGGCGATCGGCGCCTCGTTAGGCGGCGCTGGTTGGTTCGACAGCGCGCCAGGCACGCCGCCGGGATAGCCCGCGCCTACCTGTTCGCTAATATTCAACTGACGTGAACGCAGGGTGGCCTTCGACGCATCGCCGTTCGGGCTGTAGTGCTCTTCCGTCTGTTCTTTATTGGCAAAATCCAACTGGGCGGTTACCTGAGCGTGAACATTACCGTTCCCGACGATAGGCGACAGAATGGCTTCGATACGGCGTTGGATACGGCTTTCCACATCATTAGCAAATTTTAATTGCGCGTCATTAAGGTCGCGACCGCTGGTATTGGATTGCGTGAGCAGATGACCGGATTGATCGACCAGAGTGACGTTTCCTGGCGGCAAACCGGCGACAGCGCTGGAAACCAGATGTACCACGGCGCTAATTTGTCCTTCATCCAGCGCCCGTCCCGGTTCCAGTGTGACGGTGACGGAGGCGGAAGGGGATTTTTGTTCCCGCACAAATAGCGACGGCTTTGGCATCGCCAGGTGAACGCGGGCGCTTTTTACCGGCCCCAGCGTCTCGATCGTCCGGGCCAGTTCACCTTCCAGCGCGCGCTGATAATTCACCTGCTCGCTGAACTGGCTGATACCGAATTTTTCCTGATCAAGCAGTTCAAAGCCTACCGCGCCGCCTTTAGGCAGCCCCTGCTGCGCCAGACGCAGACGCAGTTCATGCACTTTGTCGGCGGGCACTTCAATCGCGCCGCTGCCATTGGCAAAGCGATAGGGGATATTCATCTGGGTCAACTGCGCGACGATCGCGCCGCCGTCCTGATCGGAAAGGTTGCTAAATAGCGTGCGGTAATCGGGCGTTTTGGCCCACAGCACCATCGCAACGACGATCGCCACGGCGGCGGAACCCGCCACAATTAACGGAATTCGGGGATTCGCGCGTAGGCGATTAAGCCACTCGAGAGGTTTAGGTTGGGTTGCAGTCGATGCAGTCGCACTCATCTCGCACCTCGTGACTGATCGTGGACGGCGTTTTTTGCAAAGTGGAACAAGACTCACTCCCGGGTCAGCAAACTCGAAAAATTGACGGTCTCATTATTTGTGGTTTCGAATTTTTCTATGCGCTAAAAACCGAGGTTTTTTATCGTTATTTAACGCCTTTATCTTATTGACAAACTGTTAATCTCTGCTGCGTAAAAAATCATCCAGGGGAATAACATGGCAGCAATACAGGGGATTGAAGGGGTTATTAGCCAGTTACAGGCGACGGCGATGGCCGCGCGCGGGCAAGAAACACACTCGCAGTCGACGGTGAGTTTTGCCGGCCAGCTACATGCTGCGCTGGATCGTATTAGCGACAGACAAACGGCGGCGCGCGTTCAGGCGGAAAAATTCACTCTGGGTGAGCCGGGCATTGCGCTTAATGACGTGATGGCTGATATGCAAAAAGCGTCCGTCTCTATGCAAATGGGGATTCAGGTGCGCAATAAGCTGGTCGCCGCGTATCAGGAAGTCATGTCCATGCAGGTTTAAGCCAGGGCTGACAACACATCCGCAGCGAACTCCCGGGCGCTTACCTAAGTCAGCGACGGGGACGCGACGCCCATGCAACCAGTGCGTGATTATGTGGGCTTGTTTTTTGCGAGGCGCGCTCATTTTATTGATAAGCGGGTTGCACATTGTTGCAGGGACTTATTAAAAATAGGGTACGCCTGTTTACTGACGCCATTCATTCCTACTATTCGTTCTGACGCTATTGTCATTGAGTTTGCAATCCAGAATGTTCCTGCAATATATGCGCCGTTGCGATAATACACGGTAAATTCTTTATTAATGCCTGGAATATCTGTTTCATGGAGATCCAGTATATACCCATACGGGGACAGATTATCAGCGAGACAGCGGGCAATGGCGCTCGGATGTGCATTGACCACTGTGACGGGTGAGTAACGGGCAGCGGCAAGACAGACGACTCCAATAATGGAGATGAAAATAATTTTTATCATTTTTTTGGCTTCTGCTGTGCATAAATAAATCATCACCTGATAATGTCAGTGAGTAAAAATATAAATACCTGATAGTCTTTTATGACGTAGAGGGAAAATAATAATTATTTTATGTTTTGCTTAAAATAGTCATGGGTTTTTCATCGGCTCAAACAAAATTAAAACGGTATACGTTATATAATAGATTTATGCCACGGCGCACAAGACGACCTTGTCTGATTTCTTTTATGCGTTTTAGATTTTTGCCGGTTATGCCGTAAAAGGTCTCCCGCCGTAACGTACAGCGGGAGTATGCGCTTATTTTTGAATCAGATAACGAATTGTCGGGCCATCCTGTTGGATATCCAGCACCGTATAACCGTGATTGCGCGCATCCAGTGGAATATTATTAATGGACTGCGGACAGTCGCTCACCACTTCCAGGATCTCCCCTTTTTTTAGCTGCGGCATCGCTTCCAGAGTGGCGACCGCCGGGTACGGGCAAGGTTCGCCAACCATATCCAGACGGTAATCAGGGACGATATTTTTCATACAGATTCCTTAGCAGGCGTCAGCCCCGCACGGCGGAAAAAACGTTTTTCCCAGCCGATAATTAACATCAGCGCGGTAAATAACAACAGGTAGGTGACCAGCAGACCGCCCAGCGGACCAAAGGTATTCAGCAGGTTAACTTTATCCCAACTGGTCGCCAGCGCGGGCGCGAAATCATCCCAGTAGTAAGCCAGGATGGTCGAACCGATGACATTGCCGAGGCCCACCCACCAGTAATGCACCTGGCCTTCTACGGCGCGGTACATCCAGCCGGTTTCGCAGCCGCCCGCCAGCACGATGCCAAAACCGAACAGCAGTCCGCCAATGACCGCATTCGGGCCAGCCCACATAATTTTAGGTGCAACGCCCAACTGCACGTAGCTGAAAATACCAATGGCGCTGACCGCCATGCCGAAAATAATCGCTTTCGCCATATGGGCGCGTCCGGAGATCCACAGATCGCGAAAGGCCGAGGTAAAGCATATTTGCGCGCGCTCGATCAGCAGCCCAAACCCGACGCCGAACAGCATCGCCAGCCCCAGTTTCGGCTGATGCATTGCCGTTAATAACGCCCAGCCAATCATGCCGATAAAGACCAGCATACCGAGCCTGAAACGCCGTCTTGCCTGATCCGGTTTCTGCGTCAGTGGCGAAGCCGCGGAGACCTTTTGCATTTTCACCGGTATGCGAAATATCGGCAGCAACGTAAAGCGGGCGCCGAACCAGGAGCCGATAGCGGTCGCCAGCGCAAAGAACCACGCGTGTAGGGAGAACTGCGGGATCCCGGTAAAAAAGGCGGCCAGGTTACACCCCATCGCCAGACGCGCGCCGAAGCCAGCGATCATGCCTCCGACCACCGCCTGTACGATACGGATTCGACTGCGCGGCATACGCAGTTTTACGTTGTTGGCCCACAGCGCCGCGGCGAAACAGCCGCCGAACATGCCGAGGATCATCATGCCGTCGATACGCGTCAGCGGCGTACCTTCCAGATGAATCAGCTTGTAGTAGCCCCACTGTTCGGCATGAACGCCAAAAAGCTGCAAAATTTGCCCGCCCCAGCGGGTAAATTCGCCCGTCACGGCCCAAAACGTGCCGGTGATGCCAAAATAGTAGGTAGAGAGAATACCGGCTGCGATCACCGCAGGGGCCGGCGCCCAGAATTTAATTAACCAGGTTTGCTTGAAGTGTTGCCATGACATGTGTTTAGCCTCTGAACTCAGAAGGTGTGAAACAAGAAGTGCGCATACTACACCGATCACAGAATTTGCCTACACCTAATAAGCGGTAATACCGACTGGATCAAATTGCGGCCAGCGCCTGGAAAGGCTGGCGGCGTCAGGGCTTTAATGCCACAATTCCTCTTTCTTCTGATGCAGGATGAATGATGAAAAAAGTAGCGATCGTTGGCGCATTGCTGGTTCTGGCCGGATGCGCCGAGGTGGAAAACTATAATGATGTGGTGAAAACGCCCGCGCCGGCCGGTCTGGAAGGGTACTGGCAGTCAAAAGGCCCGCAACGTAAGCTGGTGAGCCCTGAAGCTATCGCCAGCCTGGTAGTGACTAAAGAAGGCGATACGCTGGACTGCCGCCAGTGGCAGCGCGTTATTGCTCTGCCGGGCAAGCTGACCATGCTCTCCGATGACTTAACCAATGTTACGGTTAAGCGTGAGCTCTATGAGATTGAGCGCGACGGGAATACCCTGGAATATGATGGCATGACGCTGCAACGGGTCGCTCGTCCGACGCCGGAGTGCGCCGCCGCGTTAGAAAAAACGCCGCTGCCGACGCCGCTGCCGTAATTTCGCTTCCCGGCAGCGCTCTGCCGCCGGGAACGCTCATCACACGTCCTCAATGACCCACACGCTGACGCTGCCTGCGTTGCAGAAGAACGTCGCTTCGCCTTGATCATTAGTTACAACATGCTCACTGCGGTTTCCCAGAAAATCACGCCAGGTCTTGTTAGCGTAATTGTCGCCGAGCAGGAGGGTTTTTTCACCGTCGTCGCCATTGGAAAGTACGACCACACAGCCTGGATTCTCTTCAGTACCGCTGCGACTAAAGGCGATACAGTTAGGATGATCGAAAAAGAGTGTTTGTATACCGTGCGCAAAACGCTGACGAGCGAGGATCAGCCGATCCAGTTGGTTAATCACCGGCATGTCGACCCGACAGGTCTCGCCATTTTCGCCGCTATCTTCATAGCTGGCGCCGTATAAATCGGGATAAAACACTGACGGTACGCCGTTTTCACGAAGCAGGATCAGCGCATAGGCCAATGGTTTGAACCAGGGTTCTACCGGCGCTTCCAGCGCCTGTAACGGTTGTGTATCGTGGTTAGCGACCAGCGTCACCGCATGAAAAGGGTCGGCTTCTACCAGCGTGCCGGTGAAAATGTGGCGCATGTCATACTCCGCGCCCTGGCGCGAGGCTTCATGAAATTTCATCTGCAACGGCGCGTCGAACAGCATGGTTTTCCCGTCGACCTGATCGATGTACGTTTGCAGTTTATCCACTTCATGCGACCAGTATTCTGCGACAATAAACAGCGGTTTTGGTGCAACCGCCTGTACATGCTCAATCCATTCTTTATAAAACCAGGCGGGTATATGTTTTACCGCGTCCAGGCGAAAGCCGTCACAGTGGGTTTGTTCCATGACCCAACGAGCCCAATATTTAATCTCTTCCGTAACCGCGTGATTGCGAAAATCGATATTTTCACCCATCAGATAGTCGAAATTACCCATCTCATCATCAACCTGATCGTTCCAGCCATCGCCGGTATAGTCATTGACGATCTTAAAAATGCCGTCTTCGTCGGGATTCTCGATGTGATCAATGCCGCTGAAACAGTGATAGTCCCAAATAAAGTTGGAATACTGGCCCGCGCGGGCAGGGAAGGTGTAGCGCGTCCAGCCTTCGCATTCAATGATGTTGTCATCGATTTGCGTGCGGTCATCCTGATTCACGCGCTGAACGCGAATACGTTCTTTTTCGTCTGCGCCCATTTTGTGGTTCACGACGACGTCGAGCAGCACCGCAATATTATTTTTTTTGAGCGCGTCTATCGCCGCCAGTAACTGGCGTTTATCGCCGTACTTTGTCGCGATAGTTCCTTTTTGGTCAAATTCGCCGAGGTCAAACAGGTCGTAGGTATCATAGCCTACGGAATAGCCGCCGGAGGCACCTTTACAGGCGGGCGGTAGCCAGACCATATTGATACCGATATCATTCAGCCCATCAGCACGTTCCGCCAGCTCAGACCAGAGTTTACCGCCGTCGGGATAATACCAGTGGAAGTACTGCAATAACGTGGGGTTTTTCATCTTCCGTGCTCCAGAAGTCGTTTAGCCGACCTCTGGAGTATGGAAGAATTTTCATAAGAGACGGGAAAATATTATGAGGCGCCAGGCGCGTCTGGCACGAGTAACATACCGGAAAGACGGCCATAAGCGTTGTTGAGTGATTTTTGGCGGGTGGATTGTCCGATCAAACTACTCAGTTCATCCAGTCGCTGTTGCAGCAGCCCTTTCAGGAGCTGCTCATTATCCAGCGTTTGTTTGATGTATCCGGCGACCATATCCTGAATACTTCGCGTAATGCCCGGTGGAGTTTGCTTTTCCATCACCGTTTCAATACTTTGCAGATAGGAGACCTCTTGTTGCAGTAAGAGATCCCATTCACCTCGCTGCGCAAGTTCAAGCAGCGATTGACTGAGCAGCGCAATACGCTGCCAACGGTTGATAAACTCCACGGTTGAGGTCATTAACGAGACTCCTGGAAAGATGCTTTCGGTGAAATCTGCTTCCAGGCTTCTGCAATATTGCTGAGTAACCCTTCCACTTCTTCGATGGCCTGAGCGTCGTTACGCAAATTAGCCTGCAGTAAACGGCGAATCATATAGTCGTATAGCTCGGAAAGATTCGTCGCAATCTCACCGCCTTTTTCCTGATCGAGACCGGCTTTCAGGCCGTTATCGATAATATTGATGGCTTTGCTTAACGCTTCACCTTTCGCGACAACATCGCCTTGTTCTAAAAACAGGCGAGCGCGCACCAGAGCGCTATTCGCGCCATCAAACAACATTTCAATCAACTGATGCGGGCTGGCGCTCATCACGGCGCTTTCCACGCTGACTTGCGCATAAGCTTTGATACCGCTCGCGGTGTACATGGTAACCTCTGTTATCAGGACTTGTTCATAGCATTAAATTGCTGGGTCAAATAAGTACTGGTGTTATTCAGCTTACTCATCATGGTATCCAGTTGGGTAAACTGGGCCTTGTAACGGGCAACGGTTTCATCGATGCTGTTGCTAACGGACAGGTACTGTTTCGTCAGGCTTTTCAGCGTGGCGTTAACGTTGTCCTGCGCATTATCAATAATGCCGTCATCCGCCAGATAACTTTTCACTTCGGTGGCAATTTTGGTGGTGATCCCCGTTTCTTTACCATCGCCTACCAACAGCTCACGCGCTGCGGCTGTGTTATCTTTCAGTACCTTGGTCAGCTTATCATCATCAATCTTCAGTTTGCCGGAAGTCCCATCCTGAGTGATGCCAATTTCCGCCATTGTTTTGAACGCAGAATTACTGCCGCTATTGGCAAATTGTGCCCGAATCCCGGTCTGGATAGTACGAACCACACTATCGCCTAACAGCGCGCCGTTTTTATCGCTGGCTTCTTCGCCCGGCTCAACGGCGGTATATTTGGTTAACGAGCTAAAGGTATCCACCAGCGAGTTATAGGCATCCACCCAGGATTTAATCGCCTCTTTCGCCTTGGTATCATCTTTCGTTACCGTCACGGTCGCGTCGGTCACTTTCTTCGTCAGGGTGAGCGTAATTCCCTGAGGGGCGTCGGTTACGGTATTGCTCTGACGTTCAATGTCGATGCCGTTTACGTTCAGCTTCGCGTTTTCTGCTTTCACCAGCTCTTGCATATTGCCGGTATTGGTGGTGCTGTCATAAGCGAGTAAATCGTTAAGTTTTGTATCGCCTTCCACCGTGATCTTCATCGTATTGTCGGTACCGCTATTGGCGGTAAGCACCAACTGGAATTCGTTCTCTTTGACCTTAACGATGCTGGCGGCGATACCGCTGTCGGCGTCATTGATGGCGTCACGGATCGCCTCCATGGAGGTGTCGCCTTTATCCAGCTTAATTTCCAGCGGCTCTTTACGTCCCGGCTGTTCAATTTTAATTGTCCGGGACGTGACCGACGTATCGCCCAACTGCTCTTTGGTGGTCGCGAAGGTGGTTTTTGTCGCCAGCGACTGTGCGGCGGCAAGCTGGGTTACGCTAATTTTATAAGTCCCTGCGGCAGCGCCAGCGGTAGTACTGACTTTGAGGTCCTCCGTCGTGCTGGACGCCACGGTAGACTTAAATAAATCCGCTTTATTTAACGCGGTATTTGCCGTCTGGAATTTTTCTAATGCGCTTTTCAATGTGCCATAGGCGGTTAGCTTTGCCGAATTCGCGCTCTGCTGTTTGGTAATTGGCGTTAAGCGTCCTTTTTCGTTTTTTGTCAGGTCTGTCAACAACTGGTCTAACGGTAAGTTTGATCCCACACCTAATGATGAAATTGAAGCCATGCCTTCTTCCTTTTTGATTGCAAACAGTAGTTAAGCGCGTTATCGGCAATCTGGAGGCAAAGTTTAATGATAATTTTGCAAAAATAATGCGCGGAATAATGATGCATAAAGCGGCTATTTCGCCGCCTAAGAAAAAGATCGGGGGAAGTGAAAAATTTTCTAAAGTTCGAAATTCAGGTGCCGATACAAGGGTTACGGTGAGAAACCGTGGGCAACAGCCCAATAACATCAAGTTGTAATTGATAAGGAAAAGATCATGGCACAAGTCATTAATACAAACAGCCTGTCGCTGTTGACCCAGAATAACCTGAACAAATCCCAGTCTGCTCTGGGTACCGCTATCGAGCGTCTGTCTTCCGGTCTGCGTATCAACAGCGCGAAAGACGATGCGGCAGGTCAGGCGATTGCTAACCGTTTCACCGCGAACATCAAAGGTCTGACTCAGGCTTCCCGTAACGCTAACGACGGTATCTCCATTGCGCAGACCACTGAAGGCGCGCTGAACGAAATCAACAACAACCTGCAGCGTGTGCGTGAACTGGCGGTTCAGTCTGCTAACAGCACCAACTCCCAGTCTGACCTTGACTCCATCCAGGCTGAAATCACCCAGCGCCTGAACGAAATCGACCGTGTATCCGGCCAGACTCAGTTCAACGGCGTGAAAGTCCTGGCGCAGGACAACACACTGACCATCCAGGTTGGTGCCAACGACGGTGAAACTATCGATATCGATCTGAAGCAGATCAACTCTCAGACCCTGGGTCTAGATACGCTGAATGTGCAGAAAGCGTATGATGTAGATAGCAAAGCTGTGACTGGTGTTTCTACTTTGGATACTACAGGTCTTACTGGCGCGAATATTAAAACTGGCGTTGATGGAGCTACCACTACGAGTGGCTCCATTAAAGATGGCAAAGTATACTATGATGGTGCTACTAAAAATTATTATGTTGAAGTAGACTTTTCTGATGCCGCTGATACTGCTAAAAATGGCTACTATAAAGTCAATGTTGCTGATGATGGCACTGTTACAATGGGGGCCTCGACTACTAAAGAAACTGCGAAACCTGCAGGTGTTGTTGAAGTAACGAAAACCCAAGAAGAGAAAGCAATTAAGGCGTCTGCTGAGGTGAAAGCTGCTTTGACTGCTGGTGGCGTCGATGCTGCTGATGCAGCTACGGCAGAAATGGTCAAAATGTCTTATACCGATAAAAACGGTAAGACGATTGATGGTGGTTATGCTGTAAAAGTAGGCGATAGCTACTATGCCGCTACCCAGAAAAAAGATGGTAGTTTCAGTGTTAATACTACTTCTTACACTGATAAAGACGGCAACACTAAATCTGCACTAAACCAACTGGGTGGCGTAGACGGTAAAACCGAAGTTGTTACTATCGACGGTAAAACCTACAATGCCAGCAAAGCTGCTGGTCATGATTTCAAAGCACAGCCAGAGCTGGCTGAAGCAGCCGCTAAAACCACCGAAAATCCGCTGCAGAAAATTGATGCCGCGCTGGCGCAGGTTGATGCGCTGCGTTCTGACCTGGGTGCGGTTCAGAACCGTTTCAACTCCGCTATCACCAACCTCGGCAATACCGTAAACAACCTGTCTGAAGCCCGTAGCCGTATCGAAGATTCCGACTACGCGACCGAAGTCTCCAACATGTCCCGCGCGCAGATTCTGCAGCAGGCCGGTACCTCCGTTCTGGCGCAGGCGAACCAGGTTCCGCAAAACGTCCTCTCTTTACTGCGTTAATCCGGCGATTGATTCACCGACACGTGGTACACAATCAAGGCAGCGAAAGCTGCCTTTTTTAATTCCGGAGCCTGTGTAATGAAAGAAATCACCGTCACTGAACCTGCCTTTGTCACCCGCTTTTCCTGTTCTGGCTCGGCCTGCCGCGACCACTGTTGTAAGGGCTGGAAAATCACGCTGGATAAGACGACGGTCAAAAAGTATCTCGCCAGTAAAGACACGACGATTCGTACCATCGCGCAAGACCATATTATCCTGCTGAAAAAGAACAACAGCCACTGGGGGGAAATTAAGCTGCCTTCGGCGCTGGGGAATTGCCCTTATCTGGATGAGGACCGTCTGTGCCGGGTACAAAAAACGTTAGGCGCAAAGGCATTAAGTCATACCTGTTCCTCTTTCCCGCGGGCGCATCATACCTACAAAAATGAGGTACGTAACTCCCTGAGTCTTGCCTGCCCGGAGGTGACGTCCCGCATTTTAAACGATCCTGACGCGATGGCGCTCGGCGAAAAAACAATCATTCAGCAGACATTCAATACTGCGCCGTTATTCCCAGCGCAGCAAAAGTTACTCAATCTGTTTTGCCTGAGTCTGATCAACCATGCCAACAGCAGTACGGAAGCGGCGCTCTATGCGTTGATTAAATTCGTCATGTATGCACAGAAATTTGCCAAAATTGATGATGTGGCGCTGGGCGAACTGGAACAGGTGTATGCTGCGCTACTTGAGCAATTGCAGACCGGCGTGCTGGCGCAGGAATTGATGAATATCGCGCCGGACAGCAAGGTAAAAACCTCGCTGATATTGCAGATGCAGGACTATTTCCGCTCGCTCCCGCTTAGTCGTGGCAGTGTTATCCTCGATCACTATATCCAGTGCCTTCTGCGGGTGCTGACGGCGGAAGAGGGCGTTTCAATGGAGCAGAAGGTGAGCGATATTGAGTCCTCATTAGCGCGCTGTTTACAGGCGGATGAGCAGCAGAAGAACTGGGCTTTCAGAAATTTAATTCTCTATAAAATTTGGGAAAATAATTTCCCCAACCAGCCGAATGTCGACCCGTTACGCGCGCTGTATATTATCGTGGCGGAATATGCCTTTATTAAGCTATTAACGGCAGCCAGCGTGTATGAGCGCGGGCGGCTTGAGTGGGATGACGTTACCAATATTGTGTATAGTTTTCACTCCCGCAGCCAGCATAACAGCGAGGTGGCGAAGAATTTTCATCGCCATATAGAAACGGTGCGTACTGGCGACGATCTGTCGATGATTCATCTTCTGACATAGTTTTATTCGGGGTGGGCGCTTGCGCATCCCGTTTATCCTATCTGGCTGATTTTATTCTGCTCTTTTAGCCGCAAAAAAGGCGCTACAGGTTACATAAGTGAAATAACCCTTCTTTTATAGCCTTATTCCTTCGATAGAACCCTCTGTAGAAACGGATAATCATGCCGATAACTCATTTAACGCAGGGCTGTTTATCGTGAATTCACTGTATACCGCTGAAGGTGTAATGGATAAACACTCGCTGTGGCAGCGTTATGTACCGCTGGTGCGTCACGAAGCATTGCGCCTGCAGGTGCGATTGCCGGCGAGCGTGGAACTGGACGATCTGCTACAAGCGGGCGGCATCGGGTTATTAAATGCGGTCGACCGATATGACGCTTTGCAAGGAACGGCATTTACCACTTACGCAGTGCAGCGTATTCGTGGGGCGATGCTGGATGAATTACGCAGCCGCGATTGGGTGCCGCGTAGCGTCCGGCGTAATGCCCGCGAAGTGGCGCAGGCGATGGGACAACTGGAGCAGGAACTGGGGCGTAATGCGACGGAAACCGAAGTGGCGGAACGTCTTGGCATCCCTGTTGCGGAGTATCGTCAGATGTTGCTCGATACCAACAACAGCCAACTTTTCTCTTACGATGAGTGGCGGGAAGAGCATGGCGATAGCATCGAACTGGTGACTGAAGAACATCAACAGGAAAACCCGTTACATCAACTGCTGGAGGGCGACCTGCGACAGCGGGTAATGGACGCGATTGAATCGCTGCCGGAACGCGAGCAACTGGTGTTAACGCTGTATTACCAGGAAGAGCTCAACCTCAAAGAGATTGGCGCGGTACTGGAAGTCGGCGAATCGCGGGTCAGCCAGTTGCATAGTCAGGCCATCAAACGATTACGCACCAAACTGGGTAAGTTATAGGTCGCGCATGGTCGCACCCGAAAAGTGCCGCACAACGTATAGACTACCAGGAGTTCTCATGACGGTGCAGCAACCTAAAAGGCGGCCCTTGAGCCGCTATCTTAAAGACTTTAAACACAGCCAGACGCATTGCGCGCATTGTCACAAGCTGCTCGACCGCATTACGCTGGTTCGCCGTGGCAAGATCGTTAATAAAATCGCTATTTCACAGCTGGATATGCTACTTGACGACGCTGCCTGGCAGCGGGAGCAGAAGGAGTGGGTGGCGCTATGTCGCTTTTGCGGCGATTTGCACTGCAAAAAGCAGAGTGATTTTTTCGATATTATCGGTTTCAAACAGTATTTGTTTGAACAAACCGAGATGAGCCATGGCACGGTGCGGGAATATGTCGTGCGTTTACGACGTCTTGGCAATTACCTCAGCGAGCAAAACATTTCCCACGATCTGCTGCAGGACGGTTTTCTCGATGAAAGCCTGGCGCCATGGTTACCGGAAACCAGCACCAATAATTACCGTATCGCACTACGTAAATACCAGCAATATAAAGCGCATCAGCAGATTGCGCCCAGACAGAAATCCCCCTTTACCGCCAGTTCTGATATATATTAAAAAAGCATAAGATGTAGCAGAGTCGTGTTGGTGAAACGTGGCAAACCTTCTACATTAGGCTGAGTCCCCCAAAGGTTCGCGAGACGTGACGATGCGCCATGGCGGGACACAGTCTATGGTCATTAACGGCAATATTCGGGGTTATTATGAAATTAGCACTGCTGGGACGTCAGGCACTGATGGGAGTAATGGCTGTAGCGCTGGTGGCGGGAATGAGCGCGAAGAGCTTTGCCGATGAGGGTTTGCTGAACAAAGTTAAAGAACGTGGCACGCTGCTGGTAGGGCTGGAAGGTACCTATCCGCCGTTTAGTTTTCAGGGCGAAGACGGCAAATTAACCGGTTTTGAAGTCGATTTCGCCGAGGCGTTGGCAAAACATCTGGGCGTTAAAGCGTCGTTGAAGCCGACCAAATGGGACGGAATACTGGCGTCGCTGGACGCTAAACGCATTGATGTAGTGATAAACCAGGTCACGATTTCAGACGTCCGCAAGAAAAAATATGATTTCTCTACGCCTTACACTGTCTCCGGCGTTCAGGCGCTGGTGAAAAAAGGCAATGAAGGCACGATCAAAACGGCGGCCGATCTGCAGGGCAAAAAAGTCGGCGTTGGGCTGGGGACTAACTATGAAGAATGGCTACGTCAACATGTTCAGGGCGTGGATATCCGTACTTATGACGATGATCCTACAAAATACCAGGATCTGCGCGTAGGCCGTATTGACGCGATTTTAGTCGATCGTCTGGCGGCGCTGGATCTGGTGAAAAAAACCAAAGGTACGCTGGCTGTCACCGGTGATGCGTTTTCGCGTCAGGAGTCCGGCGTTGCGTTACGTAAAGGCAACGAAGACTTGCTGAAGGCGGTAGATAACGCCATTGCGGAAATGCAAAAAGATGGCACCTTAAAAGCGCTCTCTGAAAAATGGTTTGGCGCTGACGTGACCCAATAATGCTCTACGTTGCCCGGCAGGCAGATCGCCGCCGGGCAATATCAACCTCATACTATGTCAGCAAACGGAGGCGCGTGAATCGGCGCCTTTTTTATTTCCGTTGGATCAACGTGCATAATAAAAAGAACACACCACAACGTTACCGGAGGCTCAATGCCACTACATCACTTAACGCGCTTCCCTCGCCTGGAGCTTATCGGCGCGCCGACCCCGCTCGAATACCTGCCGCGATTGTCTGATTATCTTGGCCGTGAGATTTACATTAAGCGCGATGACGTTACGCCCATTGCAATGGGCGGCAATAAACTGCGCAAGCTGGAGTTTCTGGTGGCCGACGCGCTGCGAGAAGGGGCGGATACGCTGATAACCGCAGGGGCGATTCAGTCGAACCATGTCCGTCAGACGGCGGCGGTCGCGGCCAAATTGGGGCTGCATTGCGTCGCTTTGCTGGAAAATCCAATCGGTACCACCGCGGAAAATTACCTGACGAATGGTAATCGCCTGTTACTGGATTTATTTAATACGCAAATTGAGATGTGCGATGCGCTAACCGATCCGGATGCGCAGCTGCAAACGCTGGCGACGCGCATTGAAGCGCAAGGGTTCAGGCCCTATGTGATTCCGGTCGGCGGCTCCAGCGCGCTGGGCGCAATGGGATACGTAGAGAGCGCCCTGGAAATCGCCCAGCAGTGTGAAGAGGTCGTCGGGCTCTCTTCGGTGGTGGTGGCCTCCGGTAGCGCCGGAACGCACGCCGGGTTAGCTGTCGGGCTGGAACATCTGATGCCGGATGTCGAACTGATTGGCGTGACCGTTTCACGTTCTGTCGCCGAGCAGAAACCCAAAGTGATTGCCTTGCAGCAGGCTATTGCCGGTCAGCTGGCGCTGACGGCGACGGCGGATATTCATTTATGGGATGACTATTTTACCCCGGGTTACGGCGTGCCAAATGACGCGGGGATGGAGGCGGTGAAACTGCTGGCGAGCCTGGAGGGAGTGCTGCTGGATCCGGTATATACCGGTAAAGCGATGGCGGGTCTGATAGACGGCATCAGCCAGAAACGCTTTAACGATGACGGGCCGATTCTCTTTATTCACACCGGTGGGGCGCCTGCGCTGTTTGCCTACCATCCTCATGTATAACCTCCAGGTAATCAACGCGAATGCAAGAAAGTATCCAACTGGTTATTGAATCGCTGCCGTATTTGCTTAAAGGCGCCGTCTTTACCCTGCAACTGAGTATTGGCGGTATGTTTTTTGGTCTTCTGCTGGGATTTGTGCTGGCGCTGATGCGGATGTCTCCGCTATGGCCGGTTCGCTGGCTGGCGCGCTTTTATATCTCGATTTTTCGCGGTACGCCGCTTATCGCCCAGTTATTTATGATCTATTACGGCCTGCCGCAATTTGGTATTGAGCTGGACCCTATCCCGGCGGCGATGATTGGTTTATCGCTCAACACCGCGGCTTATACGTCCGAGACGCTGCGTGCGGCGATCTCGGCTATCGACAAGGGACAATGGGAAGCGGCGGCGAGCATTGGCATGACGCCGTGGCAAACGCTACGTCGCGCTATTTTGCCGCAGGCGGCTCGCGTCGCGCTTCCGCCGTTGAGCAACAGCTTTATCAGCCTGGTGAAAGATACGTCGCTCGCCGCGACGATTCAGGTGCCGGAGTTGTTCCGCCAGGCGCAGTTAATTACCTCGCGAACGCTGGAGGTGTTTACCATGTATCTGGCCGCGTCGTTAATCTACTGGGTAATGGCGACCGTCTTATCGGCACTGCAAAACTATTTTGAAAACCAGCTTAACCGCCAGGAGAGAGAGCCAAAATGAGTGCGATCGAAGTCACCAACCTGGTCAAAAAATTTCATGGTCAAACGGTGCTGCACGGTATTGACCTTGAGGTAAAGCCCGGAGAAGTCGTCGCCATTATCGGCCCGAGCGGCTCAGGGAAGACAACGTTATTACGCTGCATTAACCTGCTGGAACAACCGGAAGCGGGCACCATTAAAGTGGACGATATTATCATCGATACCGCCCGCCCATTCAGCCAGCAAAAAGGGTTGATTCGCCAGCTACGTCAGCATGTCGGCTTTGTCTTTCAGAGTTTTAACCTGTTCCCGCATCGTACCGTGCTGGAAAATATCATTGAAGGTCCGGTGATTGTAAAGGGAGAGCCGAAAGCCGAGGCGACGGCGCTGGCGCGGGAACTGTTAGCCAAAGTCGGGTTGGCCGGTAAAGAGACCCGTTATCCGCGCCGCCTGTCGGGCGGGCAACAGCAGCGCGTAGCGATTGCGCGCGCGCTGGCGATGCGCCCGGAAGTGATTCTGTTTGATGAGCCCACGTCGGCGCTTGATCCTGAATTAGTCGGCGAGGTGCTTAATACGATTCGCCAGCTGGCGCAGGAAAAGCGCACGATGGTGATCGTTACTCACGAAATGGGCTTTGCGCGTGACGTGGCTGACCGGGCAATATTTATGGATCAGGGGCAAATCGTCGAGCAGGGGCCGGCGAAAACCTTGTTCGCCGAGCCTCAGCATCCGCGTACCCGCCAGTTCCTTGAGAAATTTTTAGTGAAATAATACCTTTTCAACGCTCGCCCGAATTAGCCGCGCCTCGGGCGAGCGCAATGAATAATTATGAAGTCATTCTGCCAGATTATTAACCTCGCTCTCTGGCGGAAGCCAAAAAAACTGTAATGCCGCTCAAGTATTCTACGTTTCGTCCGATATTTCTTATATATAAATACTATTTATGTGTTAATTTAAGCTATTCATAATAATGATTATCAATATCAAAGGCGTGACCATAAAATATGCAGGAAAATGATTTCTTCACCTGGCGACGCGCAATGTTGTTACGCTTTCAGGAGATGGCGGCAGCAGAGGATGTTTATACCGAATTGCAATATCAGACACAGCGGCTGGAATTTGATTATTATGCCCTGTGTGTTCGCCATCCCGTTCCCTTTACCCGGCCTAAAATATCGCTTCGTACCACCTATCCTCAGGCGTGGGTAACGCATTACCAGTCCGAAAACTATTTTGCGATCGATCCGGTATTAAAGCCGGAAAATTTCAGGCAGGGTCATTTACATTGGGATGACATGCTATTTCATGAAACGCAGGCGATGTGGGATGCCGCCCAGCGTTTCGGATTACGCAGAGGCGTAACCCAGTGTGTGATGTTGCCGAACCGGGCGCTGGGCTTTTTATCTTTCTCCCGTAGCAGTTTACGCTGCTCCTCGTTTACCTACGATGAAGTGGAGCTGAGGTTGCAACTGCTGGCGCGGGAGAGTCTTTCGGCGCTGACAAGATTTGAAGACGACATGGTGATGGCGCCTGAGATGCGTTTCAGTAAACGTGAGAAAGAGATTCTGAAGTGGACGGCGGAAGGGAAGACCTCATCGGAGATCGCCATTATTCTGTCGATTTCTGAAAATACCGTTAACTTCCATCAGAAAAACATGCAGAAGAAATTCAATGCGCCAAATAAAACACAGATTGCCTGCTACGCTGCGGCGACAGGTCTGATATGACGTGCTGACGATGCTTCGCGCCAGACGCGAAACCGGCTGAAAGCGATGCTAACAGCCGGTTTTTTACTACTGGCGGTAAGCCTGTTTAATTTGCTTAACCGTACTGGAAAATACCGCCGCTTGTGCTTCATCATCCATCTGCGCGATCTGTTTTTCCATTTTAAGAATCACGCGCCCTGCATCGGCCTGGCCCATCGCCTGCAGCATCAGCGTTAACATGGCTTTCAGGCAGTTGACTTCAGTAGCCAGTTCTTGATTATTCTCAGCGGTGGAAAAATCAGGCGTACTCATTTATTTTCCTCGTTATGTTTCAGTGAAAATGTGCGATAGCAGATGTTAAGGCGGCGGAGTATACCATAAGCTACGCTAAAAATAGCAGTGGTTGTTTTTTGATCAAAAAGCGGAGGGGTTACCCACAAAATAAACGTTGCTGCGTGATGCATATATTTTCTTCATTCTTTGTTTATTACGCGTATTTTACTCGTTAATTATTGTTACAAAGTTGATTCCCTAATTAGTGTTTAGACAGCGGAACGTGAAATTTTTGTCACCATTATGAAATAGCAGCCCGGGACAGCGCCGTCAGAAGGGGCTACAACGTTGGCAGTTGCCACACGACGTACAACATAATTTCCAAAAACGAGAGCAAAATCGAATACCCGGTGTTTTTTTACGTTTCAAAGTTGAGATAAAACCAGCTAATATAAGGGCGATTAACTATCAGTAGCGTTATCCCTATTCTGGAGATATTCCTTTGATCAACGTTCTTCTTGTTGATGACCACGAACTGGTGCGCGCAGGGATACGACGCATTCTTGAAGATATAAAGGGCATTAAAGTTGTCGGTGAAGCGTGCTGCGGAGAGGATGCGGTAAAATGGTGCCGTACTAACGCCGTTGACGTCGTGCTGATGGATATGAACATGCCCGGTATTGGCGGCCTTGAGGCGACGCGTAAAATTGCCCGCTCGACAGCGGATATCAAAGTGATCATGCTGACCGTCCATACGGAGAACCCGTTGCCCGCCAAAGTGATGCAGGCTGGCGCAGCTGGCTATCTCAGCAAAGGCGCTGCGCCTCAGGAGGTGGTGAGCGCTATTCGTTCGGTGTATTCCGGACAACGTTATATCGCCTCCGATATCGCTCAGCAGATGGCGCTCAGTCAGATCGAGCCTGCAAAAACGGAAACGCCGTTCGCCAGTTTGTCTGAACGCGAGTTGCAGATTATGCTGATGATCACCAAGGGTCAGAAGGTCAATGAGATTTCAGAACAGCTGAATCTCAGTCCTAAAACGGTGAACAGCTATCGCTATCGTATGTTCAGTAAATTAAACATTCATGGTGATGTTGAGCTGACTCACCTGGCAATCCGCCATGGCCTGTGTAATGCGGAGACGTTAACAAGCCAGTGAGTGAAATATTTGACGCAAAGGCGTTTTTGAAAACCGTTACCAGCCAACCCGGTGTCTATCGTATGTATGACGCCGGCGGTACGGTTATTTATGTCGGTAAAGCAAAAGACCTGAAAAAGCGTCTTTCCAGCTACTTTCGCAGCAACCTGGCTTCGCGTAAAACCGAAGCGCTAGTTGCGCAAATTCAACACATTGATGTCACGGTAACGCATACCGAAACGGAAGCGTTGCTGCTTGAGCATAATTACATCAAGTTGTATCAACCGCGTTACAACGTGTTGTTGCGTGATGATAAATCCTATCCTTTTATTTTTCTGAGCGGCGATACCCATCCGCGTCTGGCGATGCACCGTGGCGCCAAACATGCGAAAGGCGAGTACTTCGGTCCATTTCCTAATGGCTATGCCGTGCGGGAAACGCTGGCGCTGTTACAGAAAATTTTCCCTATCCGCCAGTGCGAAAACAGCGTGTATCGCAACCGCTCGCGTCCTTGCCTGCAATACCAGATTGGCCGCTGCTTAGGCCCCTGCGTTGCAGGACTGGTCAGCGAGGAGGAGTATGCGCAACAGGTGGAGTATGTCCGGTTGTTTTTGTCCGGTAAGGACGACCAGGTCTTAACACAGCTGATTGCCCGGATGGAAAAGGCCAGCCAGGATCTGGCATTTGAAGAGGCGGCGCGTATTCGCGATCAGATCCAGGCGGTACGCCGGGTCACGGAAAAACAGTTTGTCTCCAATGCGGGCGACGATCTCGACGTTATCGGCGTGGCTTTTGATGCGGGTATGGCCTGTGTGCATGTGCTGTTTATTCGCCAGGGTAAGGTGCTGGGCAGCCGCAGCTATTTTCCAAAAGTACCTGGCGGTACGGAACTGGGCGAAGTGGTGGAAACCTTTGTCGGGCAGTTTTACCTGCAGGGTAGCCAGATGCGTACGCTACCGGGCGAAATACTGCTCGATTTTAATCTTAGCGATAAAACGCTGCTCGCCGACTCGTTGTCGGAACTTGCCGGACGGCGTATTCATGTCCAGACAAAACCGCGTGGCGATCGCGCCCGTTATCTCAAGCTGGCGCGGACCAACGCGGCAACGGCCTTAATCACAAAACTTTCGCAGCAGTCCACCATCACGCAGCGTTTGACTGCGCTGGCGGCGGTATTAAAACTTCCTGCGATCAAGCGGATGGAATGTTTTGACATCAGCCATACCATGGGGGAGCAAACGGTCGCATCCTGTGTGGTATTTGACGCTAACGGGCCGTTACGCGCCGAGTATCGTCGTTATAATATTGCGGGCATCACGCCGGGTGATGACTACGCGGCGATGAATCAGGTGCTACGTCGGCGTTATGGCAAGGCCATAGAAGAAAGTAAGATTCCGGATGTTATTCTGATCGACGGCGGAAAAGGGCAGCTCGCTCAGGCGAAAGCCGTTTTCGCTGAGCTGGATGTCCCCTGGGATAAGCATCACCCTTTGCTGCTTGGCGTCGCCAAAGGCGCGGACAGAAAGGCCGGTCTGGAAACACTCTTTTTTGAACCGGAAGGCGAGGGGTTTAGCCTGCCGCCGGACTCGCCGGCGCTGCATGTTATTCAGCATATTCGCGATGAGTCGCACGATCACGCGATCGGCGGGCACCGTAAAAAACGCGCGAAGGTTAAAAATACCAGTACGCTGGAAACTATTGAAGGCGTTGGGCCTAAACGTCGCCAGATGCTGCTGAAATATATGGGCGGTTTGCAAGGACTACGTAACGCCAGCGTAGAAGAAATTGCAAAAGTGCCGGGTATTTCGCAAGGTCTGGCAGAAAAGATCTTCTGGTCGTTGAAACATTGAGGCCACTGTAGCAACATAGGGGTAATTTCACTGACAACAGATAGTTACCCGTCACTATGCAATTTAATATCCCTACGTTGCTCACGCTGTTTCGCGTCATCCTGATTCCATTCTTTGTCGTGGTGTTTTATTTGCCGTTCGCCTGGGCGCCGATGGTCAGCGCGCTGATTTTCTGTATTGCCGCTATTACCGACTGGTTTGACGGCTTTCTGGCGCGACGCTGGAACCAGAGTACGCGTTTCGGCGCTTTCCTCGACCCCGTCGCCGACAAGGTGCTGGTGGCGATCGCCATGGTGTTGGTCACTGAGCATTATCATAGCTGGTGGGTGACGTTACCTGCGGCGACGATGATAGCCCGCGAAATTATTATCTCTGCTCTGCGTGAATGGATGGCGGAGCTGGGCAAACGCAGTAGTGTAGCGGTCTCCTGGATCGGTAAAGTCAAAACTACCGCGCAGATGGTGGCGCTGGCGTGGCTCTTGTGGCGTCCGAATATCTGGGTAGAGTATGCCGGGATCGCGCTTTTCTTTGTCGCAGCGGTGCTAACGTTGTGGTCCATGTTGCAATATTTGAGCGCTGCACGCGGAGATTTGCTTGATCAGTGATCGTTTCGCCGCAAATTTCAGCAAACGATCGTGAGTGACGAAAAATATCGTTGACTCAGTGCGTCAGGTAAGTAGAATGCAACGCATCGAACGGCAGCACTGATTGCCAGACGATAACAAAATCAAGTGATTAACAAAGTTGCTTGATACTGCGGGAATAGCTCAGTTGGTAGAGCACGACCTTGCCAAGGTCGGGGTCGCGAGTTCGAGTCTCGTTTCCCGCTCCAGTTTAAAAGCATTGGCGTAAAGCGGATGCTGGCTGAAAAGCCAAAAAAATTTGGCGCGTTAACAAAGCGGTTATGTAGCGGATTGCAAATCCGTCTAGTCCGGTTCGACTCCGGAACGCGCCTCCAATTTTTCCCGAGCCCGGATGGTGGAATCGGTAGACACAAGGGATTTAAAATCCCTCGGCGTTCGCGCTGTGCGGGTTCAAGTCCCGCTCCGGGTACCATGGGAAAGACAAGAATAATCAAAGCAATAAGCAGTGTCGTGAAACCACCTACGGGTGGTTTTTTTGTGCCTTCAGTTTGTATGCCGACCGCGAGCGTGAACTTTCCAGCGCGATACACAGTAAAAAAACACCGGTAGCGGCATTTCTGCCAGTACAGCAGTTATGTGCTACCGACCCGCAAGAACTTATGGCTGGTAAATACTAAACATCGGGTAAATCAGCCGATAAAATCCATTAATCTCTATAAAAAATGCTGATATGTTTTATGCCTGCTTTATTAAAGAGAGTAGGTCTGCCAGTGAAATATACCGATAATGCAAAATTATTTATTAGCTTCATTAATATTGGGATTGTAGGTTGCGCTTTGCTACTTTTTTTTATTTTGTATGAGCCTGAGAGTGCAATCGTAACCTACTCTCTTCCCGGTGAGCTTTCCTCTTCGACATGTAATGCGCGTAATTTTATTGGCTACGTCGATGAAAATGACTTTGCAGAGTATATAAAAAAAGTAGAACTGACGCGCTACAGTATGTATTGTCTGAAAAAAACAGGGGCGGGCCAGTGGAGTATTTATGCAAATTAAACGAGTATATAACTGTTCAGGGGGTGTTTTCTGCACAATTTAATTAAAGGTAGATAGCGAACTAATATTCATCATAAGGTAATGTGATCCGCTTCATGCTTTAATCACGTTTTGCAATATTGTCTTAATAACAGGTCAACTACAGATAATTTCGGGTTTTCGTGAATGGCGGTTTTGGTCAGTCTCTATATTATGCTTTCCCCGCTTTACGGAGATGATGATGCAAAAGAAAACCTGGGCCGTTTTATTGATACCATTGTGCCTCACCGCTTGCCACCAGACGACCAACCGATCAACAGCCAAAGATGAAATTCTCACAGGGAGCTATATTGACCCGACAAAAACACGCTTTCCGTTAGCGGATTATTCACAGTCGGTTGATAAATGGATACCTCCGGACTCGGCTGATTACACTATTCCGGTTATTGATAGTGCTACCCAACAACGCTACTTTAACGCACTAAAATCTCATTATTTCGGAATGGACAGTGAAGCGCACTCGCCGTGGAATGGTTTTTATATTACCGCATTGCTGAAAAAAAACGCAGCACAGGCCCGGGATGCCAGTATTAAGCAGTTTCTTAGCGACGGCAGTGCTTATTGGGGGGAAAACCTCAGACTTTATACCTCTCGCTGGAAAGAGGAGGTTAGAGGGAATACGGATACGCAGATTGACAATATCTATCATGCCTCCCGGCGAGGCATTATGGTCAGAGAAAGTTTAGTCAGAGCGCTGCCAACGGACGACCCGCTCTTTAACGATCCCCGTCAGGCAGGCGAGGGGTATCCGTTTGATAATTTACAAATGTCTTCGCTGCGTCCCGGTACGCCGGTCTATACGCTGACTAAGAGCAAAGACCAACGCTGGCAATATGTCGTTTCACCAGCGGTAACTGGCTGGGTTCATAGTGAAGATATTGCCAGTACGGATCAGAAATTTATAACACAGTGGGTTTTGCTTGCTCATAAGCAACTGGGGGCATTTATCAACGCGCCGGTTTCTGTCCATGCCGCAGGCGTCTATTATTTCACCGGGCGACCGGGCACTATTTTACCGTTCCGACATCAACGGGCGGGCCAGTTCCTGATTGCGGCGCCAGTTCGCGACAGCAATGGTCGTGCGTTTATCCATTGGGTCTGGCTAAGCGGTAACGAGTTTACGGCTATGCCGTGGAAAATGACGCCGGAAAATATCGCCGTGCTAATGAAAGCAATGCACGGCGCCCCCTACGGTTGGGGAAATTTTAACTTTTATAATGATTGTTCAGCCGAAGTCCGCAGCCTGTTAATGCCGTTTGGCATATTCCTGCCCAGACATTCATCCGCGCAGGTAGAGTCTGCTGGACGGGGGGTCGATCTTAGTCATAAAAATCCCCAAATGCGGATCGATTATCTCACCAGATACGGAAAGCCGTTTACTACGCTGGTCTATATTCCAGGGCATATTATGCTGTATATCGGTAACACAACCATGAATGGGCAGGTTGTGCCGATGACTTATCAGAATATCTGGGGATTGCGCCCAAACCATGCTAATAGCCGGAGCATTATCGGTGAGGCAGTATTTTTGCCGTTACTGCGTTTTTATCCTGAAAATCCTGAGCTGATATCGCTGGCTGGTAAGGTTCTGTTTAAGCTTGGTTATATAGAATAGGTTGACAAACTGTGTTATCGCGGAAGATATGATTAAGGCAACCGTGCTCGTGGATATAAAGAGAGTATCCCTGTAAACTGTGTCTGAAAAAAGTATGCGCTATAGTGCGGGCTGTTTATTTGAAATACTATCTGGAGCTGATTCTGGATGTGATTATGTGCCTCACACATTGAAGTGAGAGTTATTGTTGGCGGTATCTGGCTGGAGGCTGGGTGGTAAAAAGACGTAATTTATTGCATTTTAATAACGGTGCCCGGTCAGAGCGCGATCTTGGGGATCTGGTCACTAAAGTTTTTGAGAAAGCGGCGAAAAAAGAACCGCAACCGCTATACACATTTAGCCTGCCGTTGCTGAGTGTGCAGGATGAGATCCGTGTTTACTGTAAGAAAAAAAATATCAAAATAGGGTACGATACGCTGTTTATGGAAATAACCTTTTCTGCTGACAGAGAAGCGGTAGACGAACTCATTAAACACTTTTTTACTGAAAATAAGCTCTATTTGAGAGGGCGGTTTTATCTGTCCGCGGCGGTGGTATAAGTTAGCATGAGTATAATATAGCGAGAAACCCATCTCTCGCTTTTGTGTGGGGCGAGCGCTTCCTGGCGGAAAATCTGCGCCCTGATCCTCCTTTTGTGCGTTAACTTCCGGAATCCTCCTCATTTCGTGTTAATCTGGCCCCTGATGGTTGCCATCCAAACTGCCTGCAAAAAAATTATTTTTATCCGCTGCAATGTAAGAGGCCTACAGGCGGAAGTCATCACTGAGGAAAAGCGTTATGAAAATGGAACCATTAAACGAGAACGAGCTGGAATGGCTGGATGATGTGCTGACGAAATACAATACCGATCAGGCCATTTTGGATGTCGCGGAGCTGGACGGTCTGATTACTGCGGTACTAAGTTCTCCGCGTCCCATCGAGCCGGAACAGTGGCTGGTCGCGATATGGGGGGGACCCGCGTACGTACCGCGCTGGACATCTGAAAAAGAAATGACGCGATTTATGGATCTGGTGTTCCAGCACATGGCGGACACAGCCGCCCGGCTTGAAGACTATCCAGAACAGTTCGAGCCGCTGTTTGGCCTGCGAGAAGTTGATGGCCATGAATTAACGATTGTTGAAGAATGGTGCTTTGGTTACATGCGCGGAGTGTCGCTGTCCGACTGGTCTGACTTGCCGGATACGCTAAAACCGGCGCTGGAAGCGATTGCCTTACACGGCACTGAAGAAAACTTTGCGCTGTTGGATAAAATGAGCCCGGAAGCGTTCGATAAAAGCGTTGACGCTATCCGTATCGCGGCGCTTGAGCTGCATGCCTGGTGGATGGCGCATCCGCACACGACGCCGCTACAGATGCCGATAAAAGCAGAGGTGAAAGTGGGGCGTAACGATCCTTGTCCATGCGGGAGCGGCAAAAAATTTAAGCAGTGCTGCCTGCATTAATGGCTCGTAAACGGCCATAGCGTGACGATTATCGAGCCTGGACGGCGTCCGGGCCCGGTAATCTTTGCCTGGCATTAACCCGGATCGGGCAGGAACCCCAGTGCGATCGAAAACTGGACGCCAATCACGACAATGCCGCAGATAAACACCAGCGCCAGCGCTGGCGTGCCGCCTGCCACACGATATCCCGCCTGAGGGCTCTGTTTACGGCATTGCCAGACCAGCATGGCTGGGATGAGCAGTGCCAGCACTGCCAGCGCTACGCCGGCATAGCCTAATGCCATCACAAATCCACGTGGGTAGAAAAGCGCAAACGCCAGCGGCGGCAGAAAGGTAATCAGCCCGGTTTGCAGGCGTCCAGACACCGTACTGCGGCGCTGGAATAGATCGGCCAGGTAATCAAATAATCCTAGCGCTACGCCCAGAAAAGAGGTCGCCAGCGCCAGATCGGCGAACAGGTGGACCGCCAGTTCGACATGTGGCGAAGCGACCACTTCTCTGAGCGCCTGCAGCAGGCCATTTAACCCGGCATGGCTGGCCAGTAGCCCTCTGAATGTCGGCGAGTCGATACTTCCCAGCGTGGCGAGCTGCCAAAAAATATAGGCCACTAGCGGAATGGCGCTACCCGTCATAAAGACCCAACGCAGCCGGCGAATGTTGCCGTTCATATAACTCACAATACTCGGTACGCTTCCGTGAAAACCAAACGAGGTGAAAATGACCGGTATGGCGGACAATGCCAGCCCCTGCTGTAAAGGAAGCGTAAGAAGATTTACTTTATGAATATGTGGCGTGAGCAACGCAAGCATGATGACCAGAAAAATGATCTTTGCGCTAAACAGGAAGCGGTTAAAAAGGTCGACCAGCGAGGTGCCCACACACACCACTCCACCGGCAACAAAGGTGAACAGCAGTACTCCGGCGGCGGGCGAGAGCGTGGCGCCAAGCCAGTTATTAATACTGGATGCCAGTAATTCTCCGGCTCCGGAAATGTAGGCGGCGGTGAGCGCATACATTAAGAACATCATACTGAATCCCGTAAGCCACTGTCCGTAACGTCCAAGATAGCGTTTTGCCAACGAGCCCAGTCCGGTATCCGCCGGAACGTGTTGATATACCTCCAGTAATAGTAGCGCGGTATAACACATCAGCGCCCACAGGCCAATCAACAATCCCAGCGTGACGCTGAAACCAACGCCAGCCGCTGCCAGCGGCATTGCCAGCATCCCGGCGCCGATAGTGGTGCCTGCCACGATAAAAATACTGCCCAGAGTTCTGTTTTTCACGCTTTCTACTACCCCGGTAACAAAGAACGGTGATATCCGCGGCGCAGGGTAAGGCATTACGCTATTTTCGTCAAATGGTCGTTACAATGGGTGTACTGTAAAATTTACAGTTCCGGGCGTAAAAGCGAATATGGGAGGAGACGCAGACAACCGCCGCAAACCTGCGCTAGCGCAAAGTCGCTCGCACACGGACACATTAGGCTACGAGTTTTATTCAGGAGGGGTTATGGATTCCATTCACGGTCACGAAGTACTCAACATGATGATTGAGTCTGGCGAGCAGTACACGCATACCTCGCTGGAGGCGGCAATAAAAGCGCGCTTTGGCGAGCGGGCACGATTTCACACCTGTTCAGCGTCAGATATGACGGCGGCGGAACTGGTCGCGTTTCTGGCGGCGAAAGGAAAGTTTATTGCCGTGGAGGACGGTTTTTCAACGCATGAGAGTAAAATCTGCCGCCATTAATACGCCACGGTGAGAGCGCGTCTCACCGTGTAAGGACGTGCTGGATTAATTTTGCGTATCCAGTGTGGAGAGTTCTTTATCAATGAAATAAAGCCCTTCGCCGCTTTTTCCCGCCAGCGTTAATTTATCAATAATAGATTTGAATAATTTTTCTTCTTCATGCTGTTCTGCCACATACCACTGCAAGAAATTAAATGTCGGATAATCCTGGCTGGTCATTGCGGCATGAGCCAGTTCATTAATTTTTTGCGTAATAAGCTGCTCATGCTCATAGGTCGCGCGGAACAGTTCATCCAGTGAGGTGTACTCAGCGAAGGGCGAAGAAACGGTATGAATGCGCGGCAGGCTTCCGGTATCGGTAAGGTAGTCAAACAGGCGCTGCATATGCGTCATCTCTTCTTGCGCATGGCGACGAAGAAATGCGGCCGCGCCTTCAAAACTGTGATAGCTGCACCACGCGCTCATTTGTTGATAGAGCAGGGAGGAGTATAACTCCAGATTCATTTGCTCATTCAGTTTGTCGATCATTTCTGTTTTCAGCATGGTTCCGCTCCACAAATAGCAAAAGATATACAGTAATGTGGCGCCACTATAATTTGTTATTTTATTATTTGCAAAAGGTAAAATATTAAATTTAATTATTAAAAATACGAATGGGAATAAAACGCATTAACGCCAGTGTATAGCGTATAAAAATAAAGAAAAGCCAGCACCTTCATGCTGGCAATAGCGACCCTGCACTCTCCTCCATTGTACATGGTGTCGGCGTTAAGCCAGCCGCCTTAATAATAAAGCGGCATGATTTGCGGGACGGCAACGCCCCGGCACTGCCAGGAGAGGGTAAATCGGGTGTTCAGACACAACGAGCCCGCATAAATGCTACAGGTTCCTACCGGCTGACCAAACGAAACGGCATCGGCATAGCCCATCTGCTGGCATTCGCGTGTTGCGGTCCCGTGAGATACATAGTCATCTGTCCGTGAAGTAAAAAATAGCGGCTGGTTATACGTCAGGCGCACGATGCCGCTTATCGGGCTGGCTTCGCTGACCTGCGCTTGTCGAGTAATGGTGCATCCCGTCAGGGCTAGCAGTGAAAGAGTAAAAATAAGAGGCTTCATAAAATCGCTCCGACAATTCGGTATCAGACCATGCTACCTCGTGTCTTGCACCGTCAATGGCTGGAATAACTTACGGATTCGCCTTGATTAAAGGTAACGGCAGGAGGTTTACAGCGGGAACAGAAAATGTGTGAGCGTCTCTTCATTTAATGAAACTTGGTTTCATTAAATTTGAATGCGTGTTCTTGAGTGTGTAGTGTGGGCAAAACGTCATGATTTACGCAGACGCGACCGTCTGCATTCAGGAGGAACACGATGAAAATTGCACTGATGATGGAAAATAGCCAGGCCAGCAAAAATGCCATCATTTATAACGAACTTAGCGCCGTCGCCAATGAAAAGGGATTTCCCGTTTTTAACGTCGGCATGTGCGACGAAAATGACCATCACCTGACGTACATTCATTTAGGCATCATGGCGAGTATTTTGCTTAATGCAAACGCGGTTGATTTTGTGGTTACTGGCTGTGGCACCGGGCAGGGCGCGCTGATGTCGTTAAATATTCATCCAGGTGTCATTTGTGGCTATTGCATCGATCCGGCAGATGCTTTTCTGTTTGCGCAGATCAACAACGGCAATGCGTTGTCCCTGCCATTTGCGAAAGGCTTTGGCTGGGGCGCTGAGCTGAACGTGCGTTTCATCTTTGAAAAAGCGTTTACCGGGCGTAAAGGCGAGGGGTATCCGCCTGAGCGCAAAGCGCCGCAGGTACGCAATGCGGGCATTTTGAACCAGGTTAAGGCCGCGGTCGTCAAAGAGAATTATCTGGATACACTGCGGGCTATCGATCCTGAACTGGTTAAAACGGCGGTTTCAGGGCCGCGTTTCCAGCAATGTTTGTTTGAAAACGGCCAGAATAAAGAAATAGAAGCGTTTGTACGTGAGATGCTGGGGTAATGCCTGGACAAGACAGAGGCGTTTCGCGCCTGTCGGCTGGCATGATGTGCCGATAATACGCCAGTAGCGACAGGCGCCACCTCTGGCAAACAGATCAGAAACGGTGTAGGCCGGATAAGCTGCTTCGCGTTGCTATCCGGCTAATAACGTCTCAATATTGTCGCTCGGGGTGCCGCTATCAGTGATGCTGATAGGTCACGACGTTAAGGAGATGCTGATCGGTTTGCGCCAGGCATAGCCCTGCTCGTTTAGCGCTGCGAACTTCTTCGAGAATAGTTTGTAAAAGTACGCCATCCTGCTGCTGCTCTTTTTCCAGGGTATGGAGAAAATCAAGCGTTGAGGCATCATTCAGCGCTTTCGCTTCATCTGCCAGACGCGACAGCGTGCTGGCGCGTTGCTGATAATCCTCCAGGGTTTTCTGGAACAATTCTTCCAGAGAGCAGAGCTCTTCACCCGGAACGTCAATGGCTTTAACGATAGGGGTGGCGCCGGCGTTTTTCATAAAATTAAACATGCGCATCATTTGCGTCACGTTGCCTTGCGCCTGGGTACGAAGAAAGGTGGCGGTGCCTGTTAAACTGTGTTCAGAACACCATTCGCTTAGATGGAGGTAAAGATTTGATGCGTAAAACTCAAGGTTCATTGGCGTGTTGAGCTTTTGAACCATTCCTACAGCTGCCATAACAATATCCTTATTTCCAGAAAGTGTTGATGTGCATGACAGACGAGAATGCAACGGGCCGTTGTCACATTCTTACCTCTATGCACAATAAATACTCTTAGCAGAAGAACTCCGTTCCGCCAGTCCCTTATGCGATCTCATTTCCTGTTTATCGATCGGTAATGAGAATAGCGCGTCAATAAAAATAAGAAAATCCTTAAATGCAATTGTTTATCTTTTTTTACATTTTCAGCGGTGTGATTTTTTCAGGTGTAATGATTTTGAGTGTAGAGAGATTGCAACCGTTTGAAAGTTAAATGATATTATATGGATTTCTGGTTTATGAAACATTGTTTCAGATCATGAGGTGTGTCTTTCAAGTATGGTAATTTCAATAAAATAAACATTAGTCAGTCTGGATATCACACGCATAAACGGTTGAGAGCAAATATGCCTGTTTTTATAAACTAGCCGATTTTGCGGTAGATCATTTTTAATGTCATTAATCATACGAGCACATTATTCGGTTGAGCGCAGTTTTGATGGGTGACTCGTTAACAAGGAGCAGTCAATGAAAAAGGTCGCGGTGCTGTTGGCGCCAGGATTTGAAGAAGCAGAGGCCATTGTTACTCTTGATATTCTGCGACGTTTGCATATCGACGTCGAAACGCTGGCGTGTGCTGAATCACGGGCGGTGGTGAGTTACCATGATATTCCTATGGTTGCGGACAGCACGCTGAGTGAACGCCAGCAGGCGCTTTTCGATGCGGTAGTGCTGCCGGGCGGTCCGCAGGGGAGCGCTAATCTGGCGGCTAATCCGGCGGTGATCGCTTTCGTTGCGCGTCATGATGCGGCAGGCAAATTAATTTGTCCTATCTGTTCCACGGCGGCAAGGGTGCTGGGTGCTCACGGATTGCTGAAGGGGCGTCGTTATGTCTGTTCCGGCGACCTGTGGAAAGCGGTTCCGGAAGGTGTCTATGTGGATGCGCCCGTTGTTGAAGATGGTAATTTAATTAGCGGCAAAGGCTTGGGTCATGTCTTTGATTTCGCGCTAACCCTTTCCGCCAGACTGCTGGGAGACGATGCGTCGGTTCGCGAACAGGCTGAACATATCTATTATCCCTGGTAATCGTTATTCACCCAGGGCCGTAAGGATTAGCTGGCTGATGTTATGGATTAATGTGCTGGCTTTCCTGCCTTTTGGCTGATGAATTCGCTCTGGGTTATGTCATGCTGGCTAATGACTTCCCTGGGTTATGAGCTAATCGTTATTTCTGCGTGCGTATTAGGGGGCGTTTTCCTGAGAAGCGGCCTCGGAAAAATCTCATATGTGGTGGCGAGCGTACTGATATCAGGAACGGTGGAGAACGCGATGAACCTGCACAACATTTCACCTTTTGCACAGTGTGTGGTTCGCGGCTGAATCCTTCTGACAACAGTTATCTTCGACCATTATAAGTAAAAAGCGAAGCGTATGATTTGATGAATTAACACTCAACTAAACAGTATAGCTTCACGTCATCGCCAGCCGCTACCCCGGCTGGCGATGGTCTTTCTAAATGGCGAGCAGCGTCACACTGTCTATACTTACATGACTAATGAGACCGTTTGTGAGTCTCAATATGATGATAAGGAGGAGACCAGGGTGGCAGAACCGTTAACCGTATCCCCCGAACTCACTGCGAACTATGCGTATTTTTTTGACCTTGATGGTACATTGGCAGAGATAAAGCCTCATCCCGATCAGGTAGTGGTACCGCATAAAATCCTTCAGTTGTTAGACCGTCTCGCGGCGCACAACGCAGGGGCACTGGCATTGATTTCAGGGCGTTCAATGACTGAGCTGGATGCTTTGGCGAAGCCTTTTCGCTTTCCGCTCGCTGGCGTTCACGGGGCAGAGCGTCGTGACATCAATGGTAAAACCCATATCGTGCGTCTTCCTGAAGCGGTAGTCCGTGAGGTGGAGGCGTTATTACGTTCGACGCTTGTAGCGCTGCCCGGAACGGAGCTGGAGACGAAGGGGATGGCGTTTGCGCTGCACTACCGTCAGGCTCCGGAACATGAAGCGGCGCTGTTGGCGCTTGCGCAACACGTTACGCAGCACTGGCCGCAACTGGCGTTGCAGCCTGGTAAATGTGTTGTGGAAATCAAACCTAAGGGAACTAATAAAGGCGAAGCGATTGCCGCCTTTATGCAGGAGGCGCCCTTTGCGGGACGGATTCCCGTTTTTGTGGGCGACGATTTGACCGATGAGGCTGGCTTTGGCGTGGTTAATCACGCTGGCGGAATTTCCGTAAAAGTGGGCGTCGGGGCAACCCAGGCGGCATGGCGGCTGGAAAGCGTACCCGATGTCTGGCGCTGGCTGGAACAAATCAATTATCCACAACAAGAACAACAAGTAATGAATAACAGGAGAGATGGCTATGAGTCGTTTAGTCGTAGTATCTAATCGAATTGCCCCCCCGGATAATAAAGGCGGCGCCGGCGGCCTCGCCGTTGGCGTGCTTGGCGCGCTAAAAGCGGCTGGCGGGTTGTGGTTCGGCTGGAGTGGCGAGACAGGTAACGAGGATGAGCCATTAAAAAAGGTGACAAAAGGTAATATTACCTGGGCATCGTTTAACCTGAGTGAACAAGATTACGAAGATTATTACTGTCAATTTTCCAATGCGGTTCTCTGGCCTGCGTTCCACTATCGTCTGGACCTGGTACAGTTTCAGCGTCCTGCATGGGAAGGCTATATGCGGGTGAATGCGTTATTAGCGGATAAGTTATTGCCCCTCATTAAAGAGAACGACATCATTTGGGTGCATGACTACCACCTGTTACCGTTCGCCAGCGAGCTGCGTAAACGCGGCGTGAACAACCGAATTGGTTTTTTCCTGCATATTCCATTCCCGACCCCGGAGATTTTTAACGCTTTACCGCCGCATGATGAACTGCTGGAGCAGTTGTGTGACTTTGATCTGCTAGGGTTCCAGACCGAAAATGATCGCCTGGCTTTTCTGGATAGCCTTTCGAGTCAAACGCGAGTCACGACTCGCAGCGGCAAGCAGCATATCGCGTGGGGTAAAGACTTCCAGACAGAAGTGTATCCCATCGGTATTGAGCCCGATGAGATTGCTCTGCAGGCTGCCGGGCCGTTGCCGCCTAAACTGGCGCAGCTCAAGGCGGAACTGAAAAATGTGAAGAATATTTTTTCCGTTGAGCGGCTGGATTATTCGAAAGGGCTGCCGGAACGTTTTCTGGCGTATGAAGCGCTACTGGAAAACTACCCGCAGCATCGGGGAAAAATTCGTTATACCCAAATTGCGCCTACGTCACGCGGCGAAGTACAGGCATATCAGGATATTCGCCACCAGCTTGAGACGGAAGCAGGCCGGATTAATGGGAAATATGGACAATTGGGCTGGACGCCGCTCTATTATCTGAATCAGCATTTCGACCGTAAACTGTTAATGAAGATATTCCGTTATTCAGACGTCGGGCTCGTCACCCCGTTGCGTGACGGGATGAACATGGTGGCGAAAGAGTTTGTCGCCGCGCAGGACCCCGCTAACCCTGGCGTACTGGTACTGTCACAGTTTGCCGGCGCGGCGAATGAACTGACGTCGGCGTTAATCGTCAATCCTTACGATCGGGATGACGTGGCGGCGGCGCTCAATCGTGCGCTAACGATGCCCCTTGCCGAGCGTATTTCGCGTCATGCGGAGATGCTGGACGTGATCGTTAAAAATGACATTAACCGCTGGCAGGAGCGTTTTATTCATGACCTAAAGGAGGTCACGCCGCGTAGCCCTGAGCGTCAGCAGCAGAACAACGTGGCGACGTTCCCTAAGCTGGCCTGAAATATCGCGAGCGGCGACTAGTCGCCCGCTAACGGCACCAGCAACACATCTACCTGGCTGGCGCTGACGACACTTTTTGCCGAGCAGGACGCGCGCGAAAAGAAACTGTGGTTATGGTTGCCGCAAATGACCAGATCAACATGGTGTTTGCGGCACACAGCCAAAATATGCTGGCTTAACTCACCTGATGCGATGAAAGTTTGTTCAATCGGATAATCCGCCTTTTCCCCCAGCATCTTAAGAAAATTCTCAGTCTCCTCATGCATAACCGCGCGTAAATCCTCCATCATGGGCGCGGCGAACTGGTTATACAGTTCAGGATCGGAAGCGAGAGTAATCAGGCTGACTTTCGCCTGAACAGGGCGGGCGATAGAGACCGCTTTAGCCAGTAGCTGGTGACTTTCCGGGGTGACGGCAACGGCGACAAGAATATGGGTGTAGCTCATAACTCGCTCCTTGATTGCAAGAATATGAGATTGTGCTTTAGCTTTACTCTGTTTATCGCATTTCTGCAATGCGCTAATGCCACATTAATGTGAAGGACATCATAATTAATCATTAATTATTCTTATGTAAAGAATCGTGGCATAAGACACTTTTTACACACCACCAGGATGCTTCATTTAAATGGGTGAACAATGAAAGCTAAAAGTTAAATCAAATGAGCTTATTTTTAACAGCGGAGGGCGTATGCTGTGACGAGATTAATTAATAACGTTTAATATTTAAGCCACTGTTTACTAAAGGTAAAATAAAATCGTTTCTAAAATAGAAATAATAGCCTGTTATCTATTATCCTGGCGTTATTTTAACAGAGAGAAACAAAAAAGAATTTGGTGTTGACGTACCCCTATTCAGCAGTGTGGAATAGAAAAAGTGAACATTAGGTTATTAATTAAACAAAGTAAAAGCCATGCTGATGGTTTTATCGTAAGTATTCCGTTAAATTATGTGATCTACATCACATATTTTCTAAAATCGCCGTCCCGCTCCGTTGTATGTCACGAAGCTGACGAGTAGAGTTGCGTCGAATTAGGAAAAATCTTAGGCATTTGTAAAAATTGATGTAAACGTGTAAGGCGAATCTCAGTGGGAAGCTGCGTTATACGTCACAATGTCCACAATGTCTGAGCGCTGCTATGCATTTGACCTTTTTGCTTCTTTTACCGGGCCTTCCCGGCGACATCACGGGGTGCGGCTACGTCGCACAAAAATAAAGTTGGTTATTCTGGATGGGAACAATGCATACATCCGAGTTGCTAAAACACATTTATGACATCAATTTGTCATATTTACTCCTTGCACAGCGTTTGATCGTCCAGGACAAAGCATCTGCGATGTTCCGCCTCGGTATCAACGAAGAGATGGCAAACACACTGGGCGCGTTGACCCTGCCGCAGATGGTCAAACTGGCGGAGACGAACCAGTTAGTTTGTCATTTCCGGTTTGACGATCATCAGACGATCACCCGTTTGACTCAGGATTCGCGCGTCGATGACTTACAGCAGATTCACACAGGTATCATGCTTTCAACGCGTCTGCTCAATGAAGTGGACGATACGGCGCGTAAGAAAAGGGCATGATAATGAGTGAAAAAAGCATTGTTCAGGAAGCTCGCGATATCCAGTTGGCGATGGAGTTGATTAATCTTGGCGCTCGTCTACAAATGCTGGAAAGCGAAACACAGCTCAGCCGTGGTCGCCTCATCAGGCTGTACAAAGAATTACGCGGTAGCCCGCCGCCTAAAGGGATGCTGCCATTTTCGACAGACTGGTTTATGACCTGGGAGCAAAATATTCATGCCTCCATGTTCTGCAACGCCTGGCAATTTTTACTGAAGACCGGCTTATGCAGCGGTGTGGATGCGGTGATTAAAGCTTATCGGCTTTATCTTGAGCAGTGTCCGCAACCGCCTGAAGGGCCGTTGTTGGCGCTGACTCGCGCATGGACGCTGGTGCGTTTTGTTGAAAGTGGGTTGCTTGAATTGTCGAGCTGTAACTGCTGCGGTGGGAACTTTATTACCCATGCGCATCAGCCCGTAGGCAGCTTTGCGTGTAGTTTATGCCAGCCGCCATCCCGCGCAGTAAAAAGACGTAAACTTTCCCGAGATGCTGCCGATATTATTCCACAACTGCTGGATGAACAGATCGAACAGGCTGTTTAACCGAAACGGTGTGGACAAACACTCCAGCAGCGGTAAGCCATTACCGCTGCTTTTTTTTGCCTTGCCTTCGCGTTAATCGCCCGACTGCGCATCCTGTCATAGTCAACAGCGGAAGGATGATGTCGTGCTTATCTTATTAGGTTACCTGGTGGTTATCGGTACAGTTTTCGGCGGTTATGTCATGACCGGCGGACACCTTGGGGCACTCTATCAACCTGCTGAACTGGTCATCATTGGCGGCGCGGGGATAGGGGCGTTCATTGTCGGCAACAACGGGAAGGCCATCAAAGGCACGATGAAAGCGATCCCGTTGTTATTTCGTCGTTCGAAATACACAAAATCTATGTACATGGATTTGCTGGCGTTGCTCTATCGCCTGATGGCCAAATCACGCCAGCAGGGGATGTTCTCCCTTGAACGCGATATTGAAAATCCAAAAGAGAGTGAAATCTTCGCCAGTTATCCGCGTATTCTGGCCGATGCGGTAATGCTTGATTTTATTGTCGATTATCTGCGTCTGATCATCAGCGGCAACATGAATACGTTCGAAATTGAAGCGTTGATGGATGAAGAGATTGAAACCCATGAAAGCGAGGCGGAAGTCCCGGCCAACAGTCTGGCGATGGTGGGGGATTCGCTGCCTGCCTTTGGTATCGTCGCGGCGGTAATGGGGGTGGTTCACGCTCTGGCTTCAGCCGATCGTCCGGCAGCGGAGTTGGGGGCGCTGATTGCCCATGCCATGGTAGGTACGTTCCTCGGTATTCTACTGGCTTATGGATTCATTTCACCGTTAGCGACCGTTTTGCGCCAGAAGAGCGCCGAAACCACCAAGATGATGCAGTGCGTAAAAATTACACTGCTGTCTAATCTGAACGGCTATGCGCCGCCGATTGCCGTGGAATTTGGTCGTAAAACGCTTTATTCCAGTGAGCGTCCATCGTTTATTGAGTTGGAAGAACATGTTCGCGCAGTGAGAAACCCAAACCAGCAGCAGACGACTGAGGAAGCATGAAAAATCAGGCTCATCCCATTGTCGTCGTAAAACGCCGCAGGCACAAACCGCACGGCGGCGGGGCGCACGGTTCCTGGAAAATTGCCTACGCCGATTTTATGACGGCGATGATGGCTTTTTTTCTGGTGATGTGGCTGATTTCCATCTCCAGCCCTAAAGAATTAATTCAGATTGCCGAATATTTTCGTACGCCGTTGGCCACCGCGGTAACGGGGGGGAATCGGATTGCCAATAGCGAGAGCCCGATACCAGGCGGCGGCGATGATTACACCCAACAGCAGGGTGAAGTGGAAAAGCAGCCGAATATCGACGAGCTGAAAAAACGGATGGAGCAGAGTCGCTTAAACAAACTGCGTGGCGATCTGGATCAACTGATCGAATCCGATCCCAAACTGCGCGCGTTACGTCCGCATCTGAAAATTGATTTGGTTCAGGAGGGGTTGCGCATCCAGATTATCGACAGCCAGAACCGCCCGATGTTTAAAACCGGCAGCGCCGAAGTTGAGCCGTATATGCGCGATATCCTGCGTGCGATTGCGCCAGTGTTAAACGGTATACCTAATCGCATTAGCCTGGCCGGCCATACCGATGACTTTCCCTACGCGAACGGCGAAAAAGGCTATAGCAACTGGGAGTTATCCGCCGATCGCGCCAATGCCTCGCGTCGCGAACTGGTCGCTGGCGGGCTGGATAACGGAAAAGTATTACGGGTGGTTGGCATGGCTGCCACGATGCGGCTGAGCGATCGCGGTCCTGATGACGCCATCAACCGCCGTATAAGCCTGCTGGTATTAAACAAACAGGCGGAACAGGCCATTTTGCATGAAAACGCTGAAAGCCAGAATGAGCCGGTAAGTGTATTACAACAGCCTGCGGCAGCCCCGCCGGCAAGCGTACCCACATCGCCAAAAGCGGAACCGAGGTGATAGCGTGAGCATGGATATTAGCGATTTTTATCAGACATTTTTTGATGAAGCTGACGAGCTGTTGGCTGATATGGAGCAGCATCTGCTGGATTTGGTGCCGGAGTCCCCGGACGCTGAACAACTGAACGCCATTTTTCGCGCGGCGCACTCCATTAAAGGCGGCGCGGGCACATTCGGCTTCACTATTCTGCAGGAAACCACGCATTTAATGGAAAACCTGCTGGATGAAGCCCGACGCGGTGAAATGCAGCTCAATACCGACATTATCAACCTGTTTTTGGAAACGAAAGATATTATGCAGGAACAGCTCGACGCCTATAAAAACTCCGAAGAGCCGGATGCCGCAAGCTTCGAATATATCTGCAATGCGCTACGCCAGTTGGCGCTGGAGGCGAAAGGCGAAACCACGCCGGCGGTCGTAGAAACCGCGGCACTAAGCGCGGCGATCCAGGAAGAGAGCGTAGCCGGAACCGAATCGCCTCGTGACGAGAGTAAACTGCGCATTGTACTTTCACGGTTGAAAGCCAATGAGGTCGATCTGCTTGAAGAAGAGTTGGGCAATCTGGCTACTCTGACGGATGTCGTTAAGGGGGCGGATTCACTGTCGGCAACTCTGGATGGCAGCGTCGCGGAAGATGACATTGTCGCGGTGCTCTGTTTTGTCATCGAGGCCGATCAGATCGCTTTTGAAAAAGTGGTCGCCGCGCCCGTGGAAAAAGTGCAAGAGAAAACCGAGGTAGCGCCGGTAGCGTCTCCGGCAGTCGTTGCGCCAGCCGCCAAAAGCGCGGCCCATGAACATCATGCGGGGCGTGAAAAACCTGCGCGTGAACGCGAGTCCACCAGCATTCGCGTGGCGGTAGAGAAAGTGGATCAGCTCATAAACCTGGTCGGCGAGTTAGTGATTACCCAGTCAATGTTGGCCCAGCGTTCTAACGAGCTGGACCCGGTAAACCACGGCGATCTCATTACCAGTATGGGGCAGTTACAACGTAACGCCCGCGACTTACAAGAGTCGGTGATGTCGATTCGTATGATGCCTATGGAGTACGTCTTCAGCCGTTTCCCGCGTCTGGTACGCGATTTAGCGGGCAAACTGGGCAAGCAGGTAGAGCTGACGCTGGTGGGGAGCTCCACTGAACTTGATAAAAGCCTGATCGAACGCATTATCGACCCGCTGACGCACCTGGTGCGCAACAGTCTCGACCACGGGATTGAAATGCCGGAAAAACGCCTTGAGGCGGGGAAAAATGTTGTTGGCAACCTGATTCTTTCCGCAGAACATCAGGGCGGGAATATTTGTATTGAAGTGACCGATGACGGCGCGGGGCTTAACCGTGAGCGTATCCTGGCGAAGGCCATGTCGCAGGGGATGGCGGTGAATGAAAACATGACCGACGATGAAGTAGGCATGTTGATCTTCGCGCCGGGATTCTCAACTGCGGAACAGGTCACGGATGTCTCCGGTCGCGGCGTTGGCATGGATGTGGTGAAACGTAACATTCAGGAGATGGGCGGTCACGTTGAGATCCAGTCAAAACAAGGCTCCGGCACCACGATTCGTATTCTGCTGCCGCTGACGCTGGCCATCCTCGATGGGATGTCGGTTCGCGTGGCGGGGGAAGTTTTTATCCTGCCGTTGAATGCGGTGATGGAGTCGCTGCAACCGCGTGAAGAGGATCTTCATCCGCTGGCGGGCGGCGAACGGGTTCTGGAAGTTCGCGGCGAGTATTTGCCGCTGGTCGAATTGTGGAAAGTGTTTGACGTGGACGGGGCGAAAACCGAAGCCACGCAGGGCATTGTTGTGATCCTGCAAAGCGCGGGACGCCGTTACGCGCTGCTGGTCGATCAGCTCATCGGTCAGCACCAGGTGGTGGTCAAAAATCTGGAAAGCAATTATCGCAAGGTACCGGGGATTTCCGCCGCGACGATCCTGGGCGACGGCAGCGTCGCGCTGATTGTTGATGTTTCCGCATTGCAGGGTTTAAACCGCGAACAACGTATGGCGATCACAGCCGCCTGATTGAGTGAGAAGGGAATAATATGACCGGTATGAGTAATGTAAGCAAACTGGCCGGCGAGCCGTCAGGTCAGGAATTCCTGGTGTTTACACTGGGAAATGAAGAGTACGGCATCGATATCCTGAAAGTGCAGGAGATCCGTGGCTATGACCAGGTGACGCGCATCGCCAATACACCGGCCTTTATAAAAGGGGTGACTAACCTGCGCGGCGTGATTGTCCCCATTGTCGATCTGCGCGTGAAATTCTGCGAAGGCGACGTAGAGTACGATGACAATACGGTAGTGATCGTACTGAATCTGGGGCAACGCGTCGTCGGGATAGTGGTAGACGGCGTGTCTGACGTACTGTCGTTAACGGCGGAACAGATCCGTCCGGCGCCAGAATTTGCCGTGACCTTGTCAACAGAATATTTGACGGGATTGGGCGCGCTCGGCGAGCGTATGCTGATTCTGGTGAATATCGAAAAACTGCTTAACAGCGAAGAGATGGCGCTGCTGGATATCGCAGCATCACACGTCGCGTAATAACGTTGCCGGATGGCGTCGCGCCATTCGGCAATATTCACCGTTATGCTTCCACCAACGGTGAGAGTGCCTCTTCACCGCCCGCGCCCAGCCCCTGCATTTTGCGCCGACATCGCCGCTGCGACGCTGTTATTGTCAATATCGTCTTCCGGAACAGCGTATTTCCTTTTTGCAAAAGTAAAGTTATCACCGCAGGTGCCGATAACGTTGATAACTCGTTATCAGGAAGGTGCCTTATGTTTAACCGTATCCGCGTTGTCACAATGCTGATGATGGTGCTGGGGGTTTTCGCACTGCTACAGCTTGTTTCCGGTGGTTTGCTGTTTTCTTCATTACAGCATAACCAGCAAGGTTTTGTTATTTCTAACGAATTACGCCAGCAACAAAGCGAACTCACGTCGACATGGGACTTAATGCTGCAAACGCGCATTAACCTGAGCCGCTCCGCCGCACGCATGATGATGGACGCTTCTAACCAGCAGAGCAGCGCCAAAACGGATTTACTCCAGAATGCAAAAACGACTTTCGCACAGGCGGCGGCGCACTACGCCAATTTCAAAAACATGACGCCATTGCCAGCGATGGCGGAGGCCAGCGCGAACGTCGATGAAAAATATCAGCGCTATCAGGCCGCATTAGCCGAACTTATTCAGTTTCTGGACAATGGCAATATGGATGCCTACTTCGCCCAGCCAACCCAGGGAATGCAAAACGCGTTGGGCGAGGCGCTGGGCAATTACGCCCGGGTGAGCGAAAACCTGTACCGCCAGACATTTGATCAAAGCGCTCATGACTACCGTTTTGCGCAATGGCAACTGGGGGGGCTTGCGGTCGTGCTGGTGCTGATTTTGATGGTGGTTTGGTTCGGCATTCGTCATGCCCTGCTTAACCCATTGGCGCGAGTGATTACTCATATCCGTGAAATTGCCAGCGGCGATCTGACGAAAACGCTCACCGTCTCAGGACGTAATGAAATTGGCGAACTGGCGGGAACGGTTGAACATATGCAACGCTCGCTGATTGACACCGTGACGCAGGTTCGTGAAGGTTCGGATGCGATTTATTCCGGCACCAGTGAAATTGCCGCCGGTAATACCGACCTCTCTTCCCGTACCGAACAGCAGGCCTCCGCTCTGGAGGAGACGGCGGCCAGCATGGAGCAACTGACGGCCACCGTGAAGCAAAACGCCGATAATGCCCGTCAGGCTTCGCAACTGGCGCAAAGCGCCTCCGAGACCGCGCGTCATGGCGGCAAAGTGGTCGACGGAGTAGTAAACACCATGCACGAAATTGCCGACAGTTCGAAAAAAATCGCTGACATTATCAGCGTTATCGACGGTATTGCCTTCCAGACTAACATTCTGGCGCTGAACGCGGCGGTAGAAGCGGCGCGCGCGGGAGAGCAGGGGCGCGGTTTTGCGGTCGTGGCAGGCGAGGTGCGTAATCTGGCCAGCCGCAGCGCCCAGGCGGCGAAAGAAATAAAAGCGTTGATTGAAGATTCCGTCTCGCGTGTCGATACCGGTTCAGTGCTGGTGGAAAGCGCCGGGGAAACCATGACTGACATCGTCAATGCCGTTACGCGCGTCACGGATATCATGGGCGAAATCGCCTCCGCCTCGGATGAGCAAAGCCGGGGTATCGATCAGGTCGCTTTGGCCGTTTCCGAAATGGATCGCGTAACGCAACAGAACGCCTCGCTGGTTCAGGAATCCGCAGCGGCCGCCGCCGCGCTGGAAGAGCAGGCCAGCCGTCTGACCCAGGCGGTATCGGCTTTCCGCCTGGCATCGCGACCGCTGGCGGTAAATAAGCCTGAGATGCGTTTGTCAGTGGACGCTCAGTCCGGCAATACGCCGCGGCCCTTAGCCGCCGGGGATGATGCGAACTGGGAAACCTTCTGATCGACGTGCGCTGTCGGTTATCGATTAATTTGCGAACCCGCCGATCCCTTTCGTCTGGTTCGCATAGATAAAAGCAAAAAATGTGTAATACGGGAAGCATGGCGCTGCCGCAGGGCGCGCCCGTTGTATTTTGAATGTGATTAAGAAGGCGCTATGACATCATCTCTGCCCTCCGGGCAAACGTCAGTATTGTTACAGATGACACAGCGCCTCGCGCTGTCCGACGCGCATTTTCGTCGGATATGTCAATTAATCTACCAGCGTGCAGGGATCGTGCTGGCCGACCATAAGCGGGATATGGTTTATAACCGCCTGGTCCGTCGGCTGCGTGCCCTGGGACTGGATGATTTTGGCCGTTATCTCAGTATGCTGGAGGCTAATCAAAACAGCGCTGAGTGGCAGGCTTTTATCAACGCTCTGACTACCAACCTGACCGCTTTTTTTCGCGAGGCGCACCATTTTCCCATCCTTGCGGAACATGCGCGTCGCCGCCACGGCGAGTACCGCGTCTGGAGTGCGGCGGCATCGACAGGAGAAGAACCTTACAGTATCGCCATTACGCTGGCGGATGCGTTGGGGATGGCCCCCGGTCGCTGGAAAGTATTCGCCAGCGATATTGATACTGAAGTGCTGGAAAAAGCGAGAAGCGGTATTTATCGCCTCAGCGAACTGAAAACGTTATCGCCGCAGCAGCTACAACGTTACTTCATGCGCGGTACGGGGCCGCATGAAGGACTGGTGCGCGTGCGTCAGGAACTGGCCAGTTATGTTGAATTTTCCTCCGTTAATTTGTTGGAAAAGCAGTACAACGTACCCGGTCCCTTTGACGCGATTTTTTGCCGTAACGTCATGATCTATTTTGATAAAACGACTCAGGAGGACATTCTGCGCCGTTTTGTTCCACTCCTTAAACCTGACGGACTGTTGTTTGCCGGTCACTCAGAAAACTTTAGCAACCTCGTGCGCGAGTTTAGCCTGCGCGGACAGACGGTGTATGCGCTAAGTAAGGATAAAGCATGAGTAAAATCAGGGTATTGTCAGTTGATGATTCCGCGCTAATGCGCCAAATCATGACTGAAATTATTAATAGCCATAGCGATATGGAGATGGTGGCGACTGCGCCGGACCCGTTGGTCGCCAGGGATCTCATCAAAAAATTTAATCCGGACGTATTGACCCTGGACGTTGAGATGCCGCGTATGGACGGCCTCGATTTTCTGGAAAAACTGATGCGCCTGCGACCGATGCCGGTGGTGATGGTCTCTTCGCTGACCGGGAAAGGTTCCGAAGTGACGCTACGGGCGCTGGAGTTGGGGGCCATCGATTTTGTCACTAAACCGCAGCTTGGCATTCGTGAAGGTATGCTGGCGTATAGCGAGATGATCGCCGAAAAAGTGCGTACCGCCGCGCGGGCCCGCATCGCCGCACATAAACCGATGGCGGCCCCGACAACCTTAAAAGCCGGTCCGCTGCTCAGTTCGGAAAAACTGATTGCTATCGGCGCTTCAACGGGCGGTACTGAAGCTATCCGACATGTGCTGCAACCGCTGCCGCTTTCCAGTCCGGCAGTGATTATTACGCAGCATATGCCGCCTGGCTTTACCCGCTCGTTTGCCGAGCGTCTGAATAAACTCTGTCAAATCAGCGTGAAGGAGGCGGAGGACGGCGAACGCGTATTGCCAGGTCATGCCTACATTGCGCCCGGCGACAAGCATATGGAGCTGGCGCGTAGCGGGGCGAATTATCAAATCAAAATTCATGATGGCCCGCCGGTAAACCGACATCGGCCTTCCGTGGATGTGCTGTTTCATTCGGTGGCGAAACACGCGGGGCGCAACGCCGTAGGCGTCATTCTTACGGGGATGGGCAACGATGGCGCCGCTGGAATGTTAGCGATGTACCAGGCTGGCGCCTGGACCATTGCGCAAAACGAAGCAAGTTGTGTGGTGTTCGGCATGCCGCGCGAGGCCATCAATATGGGTGGCGTAAGCGAAGTGGTCGATCTTAGCCAGGTAAGCCAGCAGATGTTGGCGAAAATCAGTGCCGGACAGGCGATACGTATTTGAACCAGGAGTAGTATTTTATGGCGGATAAAGAGCTTAAATTTTTGGTTGTGGATGACTTTTCGACCATGCGTCGTATCGTGCGCAACCTCTTAAAAGAGCTTGGATTTAACAATGTGGAAGAGGCCGAAGACGGCGTCGATGCGCTGAACAAGCTCCAGGCGGGCGGCTTTGGTTTTATTATCTCCGACTGGAACATGCCGAACATGGATGGCCTGGAGCTGCTGAAAACCATTCGCGCCGATAGCGCCATGTCGGCGTTACCCGTGTTGATGGTCACGGCGGAAGCCAAAAAAGAGAATATTATCGCCGCCGCACAGGCTGGCGCCAGCGGTTATGTCGTAAAACCGTTCACCGCAGCGACTCTGGAAGAGAAGCTCAACAAAATCTTTGAGAAACTGGGCATGTGAGGATGCGATGATGATGCAACCATCTATCAAGCCTGCTGATGAAGGCTCAGCAGGAGACATCATTGCGCGCATCGGTAGTCTGACCCGAATGCTGCGCGACAGCCTGCGTGAACTGGGGCTGGACCAGGCGATTGCCGAAGCGGCGGAGGCGATCCCTGATGCGCGCGACCGTCTGGATTACGTAGTCCAGATGACGGCGCAGGCGGCGGAACGCGCGCTAAACAGTGTCGAAGCTTCGCAGCCGCATCAGGATGCGATGGAAAAAGAGGCGAAAGCGCTAACCCAACGTTGGGACGAGTGGTTTGACAATCCGATCGAGCTTTCCGACGCCCGTGAACTGGTGACGGATACGCGCCAGTTTCTCAGGGATGTCCCGGGCCATACCAGCTTTACTAACGCGCAACTGCTGGACATCATGATGGCGCAGGATTTCCAGGATCTGACGGGTCAGGTGATCAAACGCATGATGGACGTGATTCAGGAGATTGAACGCCAGTTGTTAATGGTGCTGCTGGAAAACATCCCGGAACAGAGCGCGCGACCAAAACGCGAGAACGAAAGCTTGCTCAACGGCCCGCAGGTGGATACCTCGAAAGCTGGCGTCGTCGCCAGTCAGGATCAGGTGGACGACCTGCTGGACAGTCTTGGCTTTTAAGCTTTTTTGACCTGATGGCGCTGCGCTTATCGGGTCCGAATCCGTCAACCCGGCCGGATACGAGACTTTCTTATCGTATCCGGCTATCTCTATTAACGCCATAAACCCCGCCTTTTTTACCGCTTACTCTGCCCATTGGCGTAAAGCGGTTCTGGCATCATTCTCGCTTATCAATCTATCCAGGGTTTGCTGCGTGGCAGAAGAGAGCGACGACGACAAAACAGAAGCCCCCACACCCCACCGACTTGAAAAAGCGCGGGAAGAAGGGCAGATCCCCCGTTCCAGAGAACTGACCTCACTGCTGATATTGCTGGTGGGCGTTTGTATTATTTGGTTCGGCGGCGAGTCGTTAGCGCGGCAGCTGGCGGGAATGCTCTCAGCAGGCCTGCACTTCGATCACCGTATGGTGAACGATCCTAACCTGATCCTGGGGCAGATAATTTTGCTGATTAAAGCGGCGATGATGGCGCTGCTACCGCTCATCGCGGGCGTGGTGCTGGTGGCGCTTATCTCGCCGGTTATGCTTGGCGGCCTGATTTTTAGCGGTAAGTCGCTACAGCCAAAATTTTCTAAATTAAACCCGCTACCGGGAATTAAGCGCATGTTTTCGGCGCAGACCGGCGCGGAACTGCTAAAAGCGGTGTTGAAATCCACGCTGGTCGGCTGCGTTACCGGCTTTTATCTCTGGCATCACTGGCCGCAAATGATGCGCCTGATGGCGGAGTCGCCGATCGTCGCAATGGGGAATGCGCTGGATCTGGTTGGACTCTGCGCGTTACTGGTGGTACTGGGCGTGATTCCGATGGTGGGATTTGACGTGTTTTTCCAGATCTTTAGCCATCTGAAAAAATTACGCATGTCGCGACAGGACATTCGCGACGAATTTAAAGAGAGCGAAGGCGATCCGCATGTTAAGGGCAAAATTCGCCAGATGCAACGCGCCGCCGCGCAGCGCCGCATGATGGAAGATGTGCCGAAAGCGGACGTCATTGTCACTAACCCGACGCACTATTCCGTGGCGCTGCAGTATGACGAAAACAAAATGAGCGCGCCGAAAGTGGTCGCGAAGGGGGCTGGATTAATAGCGCTGCGCATTCGCGAGATCGGCGCTGAACATCGGGTTCCCACTTTAGAAGCGCCGCCGCTGGCGCGGGCATTATATCGCCACGCCGAAATCGGTCAGCAAATTCCCGGGCAGTTATATGCTGCCGTTGCGGAAGTGTTGGCCTGGGTCTGGCAGCTTAAACGCTGGCGGCTTGCGGGCGGGCAACGTCCTCCACAACCTGAGAACCTTCCGGTGCCAGAAGCGCTGGATTTTATGAACGAGAAGAATACTGATGGCTAATCTGGTCGCGATGCTGCGCCTGCCCAGCAACCTGAAATCGACGCAATGGCAAATTCTTGCCGGGCCGATCCTCATTCTGCTGATTTTGTCGATGATGGTGCTGCCGCTACCTGCTTTTATCCTCGACTTATTGTTTACCTTTAATATTGCGCTATCAATTATGGTGCTGCTGGTGGCGATGTTTACCCAGCGTACTCTGGATTTTGCCGCGTTTCCGACCATTCTGCTGTTTACCACGCTACTGCGTCTGGCGCTTAACGTAGCCTCAACGCGCATTATTTTGATGGAAGGGCATACCGGCGCGGCGGCGGCGGGAAAGGTGGTGGAGGCGTTCGGTCATTTCCTGGTCGGCGGTAACTTCGCGATCGGGATTGTGGTTTTTATCATCCTCGTCATTATCAACTTCATGGTCATCACCAAAGGCGCCGGACGTATTGCCGAAGTCGGCGCGCGCTTTGTGCTGGACGGTATGCCCGGTAAGCAAATGGCGATTGACGCCGATCTTAATGCCGGTCTGATTGGTGAAGACGAGGCCAAAAAACGGCGTTCGGAAGTCACTCAGGAAGCCGACTTCTACGGCTCGATGGACGGGGCAAGTAAATTTGTGCGCGGCGACGCCATCGCCGGTATTCTCATCATGGTCATTAACGTGGTCGGCGGGCTGCTGGTCGGCGTATTGCAGCACGGAATGAGCATGGGCAGCGCGGCGGAAAGCTACACCCTGCTGACCATTGGCGACGGCCTGGTCGCCCAGATCCCGGCGCTGGTTATCTCCACGGCGGCGGGCGTCATTGTGACCCGCGTCAGTACCGATCAGGATGTAGGCGAGCAGATGGTTGGCCAACTGTTCAGTAATCCAAGGGTGATGCTGCTGGCAGCGGCGGTGCTGGGGCTGCTTGGCATGGTGCCAGGAATGCCTAACCTGGTATTTTTACTTTTTACCGCCGCTTTGCTCGGCCTGGCATGGTGGCTGCGCGGGCGTGAAGAAAAAGCGCCAGAGGAGCCGCAGCCGGTAAAAATGCCGGAAAATAACTCGGTGGTCGAAGCCACCTGGAATGACGTACAGCTTGAGGATTCACTGGGAATGGAAGTGGGTTACCGCCTGATCCCGATGGTGGATTTTCAACAGGATGGCGAATTGCTCGGACGTATTCGCAGCATTCGTAAAAAATTCGCGCAGGATATGGGGTTCCTGCCGCCGGTTGTCCATATTCGCGACAATATGGATTTACAGCCTGCGCGCTATCGTATTTTGATGAAAGGGGTAGAGATTGGCAGCGGGGACGCCTATCCGGGACGTTGGCTGGCTATTAACCCCGGCACGGCGGCGGGAACGCTACCGGGCGAGAAAACCGTCGATCCAGCTTTTGGCCTTGATGCCATCTGGATTGAAAGCGCCCTGAAAGAGCAGGCGCAAATTCAGGGCTTTACCGTTGTTGAAGCCAGTACCGTTGTGGCGACGCACCTTAACCACTTGATTGGCCAATTCTCCGCCGAACTGTTTGGCCGCCAGGAAGCGCAGCAACTGTTGGATCGTGTCTCTCAGGAGATGCCTAAACTCACGGAAGATCTGGTCCCCGGCGTCGTGACCCTCACGACTTTACACAAAGTCCTGCAAAACTTACTGGCGGAAAAAGTCCCGATTCGCGATATGCGCACCATTCTGGAAACGTTGGCGGAACATGCGCCGTTACAAAGCGAGCCGCATGAATTAACCGCCGTGGTACGCGTGGCATTAGGACGAGCGATTACGCAACAGTGGTTCCCCGGTAATGAAGAAGTGCAGGTGATTGGCCTGGATACCGCGCTGGAGCGTTTGCTGCTTCAGGCATTGCAGGGCGGCGGCGGTCTTGAGCCTGGGTTGGCGGATCGCCTGCTGGCGCAGACGCAAGAAGCGCTTTCTCGCCAGGAAATGCTTGGTGCGCCGCCGGTATTACTGGTTAACCATGCGCTACGTCCATTATTGTCCCGCTTTTTGCGGCGCAGTTTACCGCAGCTGGTGGTGTTGTCGAACCTTGAGCTTTCCGATAACCGTCATATCCGCATGACGGCGACCATTGGAGGAAAATAATGCGTAAATGGCTGGCGTTGTTGCTCTTTCCCCTGACGGTTCAGGCCGCAGGCGAAGGCGCGTGGCAGGATAGCGGTATGGGTGTAACCTTAAATTACCGGGGTGTTTCCGCATCGTCTTCGCCATTGTCGGCGCGTCAGCCGGTTTCCGGTGTGATGACGCTGGTCGCCTGGCGTTATGAACTGAATGGCCCGACTCCCGCGGGATTACGGGTACGTTTATGTTCCCAGTCCCGTTGCGTAGAACTTGATGGTCAGAGTGGCACGACCCACGGTTTTGCTCATGTTCCCGCAGTCGAGCCGCTCCGCTTTGTCTGGGAAGTCCCCGGCGGCGGCCGACTTATCCCGGCGTTAAAAGTGCGGAGCAATCAGGTGATTGTGAACTATCGCTAACCGCCCCTTTCTTTGCCAGGTAGCAGACCTGACTCTCTTTTTGAATAAATAGAAACGCCGTTTTATAAAATGGTGAGGTAGGTTGCCGGACTCTTTGCGTTTTTGCCATTTACGCTTTGGTAATGGCAGAAACAAAAAGGTTTCCGCCCAGCTTAGCTTTTACTGTAGCGAATCGACTGCGTCGGCGGTAAAACTGCACGCAGCACTGAATTCGACATTACACAGAGGTTAAGCAAATGATGGTTTATCCAGTCAAACACAGTCCGCTATTGCGTCAGCCTGAGCATTTTATCGCCAGAGATGAACTAAAAGCCCTGGTGCAAAAGGTGACGCATAACCTGGTCAATATTAAAGATGAGACGGGCGAATTTTTATTGCGACTGGACGACGGACGCGTGATCGATACTAAAGGCTGGGCCGGATGGGAGTGGACGCACGGCGTGGGCCTGTACGGAATGTATCACTATTACCAACAGACCGGCGACCAGACGATGCGTAGGATCATTGATGACTGGTTTGCCGATCGTTTTGCGGAAGGCGCGACGACGAAAAACGTTAATACGATGGCGCCGTTTTTAACGCTGGCGTATCGCTATGAAGAGACGCGTAATCCAGCGTATTTACCGTGGCTGGAAACGTGGGCCGAATGGGCGATGAATGAAATGCCCCGTACCGATCACGGCGGAATGCAGCACATCACGCTGGCGGAGGAAAATCATCAGCAGATGTGGGACGACACGCTAATGATGACGGTGCTGCCGCTGGCGAAAATCGGTAAGCTGTTGAACCGGCCGGAATATGTGGAAGAGGCAACCTATCAGTTCCTGCTACACGTGCAAAATTTGATGGATAAAGAGACGGGGCTGTGGTTCCACGGCTGGAGCTATGACGGTCATCATAACTTCGCTAACGCTCGCTGGGCGCGCGGCAACAGTTGGCTGACCATTGTGATCCCGGATTTTCTTGAACTGCTGGACTTGCCGGAAAATAATGCCGTGCGCCGTTACCTGGTCCAGGTACTGAATGCGCAGATCGCCGCGCTGGCGAAATGTCAGGATGAAAGCGGTTTGTGGCATACGCTGCTTGACGATCCGCACTCTTATCTTGAGGCGTCGGCGACGGCGGGTTTTGCCTACGGTATTCTTAAAGCGGTGCGCAAACGCTATGTCGAACGGCACTATGCGCAGGTGGCGGGAAAAGCTATTCGGGGGATAGTGAAACATATCTCGCCGGAAGGCGAACTGCTGCAAACGTCATTTGGCACTGGCATGGGCCACGATCTCGATTTTTACCGTCATATTCCGTTGACCTCTATGCCTTACGGGCAGGCGATGGCAATGCTGTGTTTGACGGAATATCTGCGTAACTATTTCTGATGTATGCAGATATTCCGGTCGTATCCTTGTCTGATGGCGCTTTGCTTATTTGACTATGGCGCCTGACCCGACTGTGTGGTATCAGCCTGTGGATCAAACAGGTGGTCAAGGATTTTTCGCATGATGGGCGCGGCGGTAACGCCGTCGCTTCCGCCGTTTTCCAGAATCAAGGCAATAGCGACCTTAGGGTTTTTATACGGTGCAAAAGCGGTATAAAACACATGATCGCGCAGGCGAATGGGGATCATTTTCGCGTTGTAGGTCTGATTTTCTTTCAGGCTAAATACCTGCGACGTGCCGCTTTTGGCCGCAATGCCGTAGGGCGCGGTGTGAAAGAACTTATAGCCCGTTCCGTTGGGTGCATTCGCCATGCCATACATCGCCTGACGCACCAGTCCCCAGTATGGCGACGCCGGATCGGCTATCTGTGCCGGTGTTCCTGAAGGACGATACGGAACCACCGTTTTGCCGCTCTCTTCATTGAGTAACAGGTGAGGGGCAATCACCTTACCGTTGTTGATGAGCGCCACCATCGCTTTTACCATCTGGATGGGGGTGGCAATCCAGTAGCCCTGGCCGATGCCGACAGAAATGGTATCGCCCTGATACCAGGCTTTTTTATGGACCCGCTGTTTCCATGCGCGGCTGGGAAGCAGCCCGTCATATTCTTCATTAAGGTCGATGCCCGTCGGTTTGCCATAGCCGAACTGAGACAACATCGTGTCGATACGGTCAATACCCATCATATAAGCGACCTGATAGAAAAAGGTATCCGCAGATTCCTCAATCGCTTTAGTGACATCCAGCATACCGTGTCCGGTTTTTTTCCAGTCCCGGTAATGCCGCTGCGTGCCGGGAAGCGTCCAGGTTGGCGCGCCAAAGAAGGTGGTTTGCGGCGTAATAATCCCGCATAACAGCGCGGACATCGCCATATAGGGTTTAACCGTTGACGCCGGGGGATAAAGCCCTTGCGTCACGCGGTTGATCAGCGGCAGATTTTTATCGTGCAGCAGTTTGCCGTAATCCTGATAGCTAATGCCTTTTACAAAGGGGTTCGGGTCGTAGCTGGGCATAGATACCATCGCCAGCACTGAACCATCGTGCGGATCTTCAACCAGTACGGCAGCACGCTGCCCGGCCAGCAAACTTTCAATGTACTCTTGTAAATGGAGATCCAACGTCAGGTGAATGTTCTTACCCGCGATGGGAGGAACGTCTTTCAGCAGGCGGACAATACGCCCGTGATTATCCACCTCGACCTCCTGATAACCGGTTTTACCATGAAGATCGTTTTCGTAGTAACGCTCAATCCCCTGTTTACCGATGTTATGGTCCGCCGCGTAATTCTCTGCCAGCCCTTTTTTATCCAGCGCTTTAAGGTCGTTATCGTTTATCTTTGACACGTAACCCAGAACATGCGCCAGCTCCGCGCCGTAAGGATACTGCCGATCCTGATAGCTATTGATCGTGACGCCGTTGAAATGAAACTGATTGACCGCAAAGCGTGCGATTTCAACATCCGTTAGCGCGTTTTTGAGCACCACCGGACGATAGCGGCTATTGGATTTTAGCGCATGGCGAAAGTCGGCGATATCATCGGGGGAGAGATCAACAATAGGGGTGAGCTGTTTTAGCAGCGCATCCATATCGGCAATTTTATAGGGCGTAACCGCGATATCATACCAGGTTACGTTACGCACCAGCGGAATGCCGTTGCGATCGTAAATGATGCCGCGCGTGGGCGCGACGGGTAGCATCTTGATATCGTTCTCATTCGAACGGGTGGCGTAGTAGTGGTGCTGACGGATTTGCAAGTTATAGAGGTTGAAGATCAGGATACCAAAGCAGACAACCACTACACCAAACGCCACAATCACACGTCTCAGGAAGAGTTTCTCTTCCGCATCAAAGTCTTTAAAAGTCATTACCTGTACCTGAACAATCCGCCGCCTAATGATACGGGGCGGTCAGCGCCAGCACAGGTAAAAGATGTTCCATCTCTCTATAGAAATGTGTCATTCCTTGTGATTTGTTACAGATATACCGCTGTGGCAATAAAAAGGCCTGAGTCCGTTACCCGGAGTCAGGCCTGATGATGTTAACGACGGCGCGTTTACATGCGTTCTACGGTTTCGATACCCAACGTATCCAGACCCAGTTTCAGCGTCTTCGCCGTCAGTTGCGCCAGTTTTAGGCGGCTATTGCGAACCGCGTCATTCTCGGCGCTGAGAATAGGGCAGTGCTCGTAGAAGCCGGAGAACAGCCCGGCGACGTCATACAGATACGCGCACATGACGTGCGGCGTACCTTCACGCGCGACCACCGTCAGGGTTTCTTCAAACTGCAGCAGACGGGCAGCGAGCTGCGCTTCGCGATCTTCGCTAATGATAACCGGCGCGCTCGCCAGCGCCTGCTCGTCGATATCCGCTTTACGGAAAACAGACAGCACACGCGTATAGGCATACTGCATATAAGGAGCGGTATTGCCTTCGAAAGCCAACATATTATCCCAGTCGAAGATATAGTCAGTGGTGCGGTTTTTTGACAGATCGGCGTATTTCACCGCGCCAATACCGACGGCGTTAGCCAGTTTTTCCAGCTCGTCAGCCGGCATATCCGGGTTCTTCTCCGCCACCAGACGACGCGCGCGCTCCAGCGCCTCATCCAGCAGGTCCGCCAGTTTCACCGTACCGCCCGCGCGAGTTTTAAACGGTTTACCGTCTTTACCCAACATCATGCCGAACATGTGGTGTTCCAGCGGAACGGAATCCGGTACATAACCGGCTTTGCGCACAATGGTCCAGGCTTGCATCAGGTGCTGGTGCTGACGGGAGTCAATGTAGTAGAGCACGCGGTCGGCGTGCAGCGTTTCGTAGCGGTATTTGGCGCAGGCGATATCGGTAGTGGTATACAGATAACCGCCATCTTTCTTCTGAATAATGACGCCCATCGGGTCGCCTTCCTTGTTTTTAAACTCATCAAGGAAAACCACCGTTGCGCCTTCGCTTTCAACCGCCAGGCCTTTGGCTTTCAGATCGGCGACGATGCCCGGCAGCATCGGATTATACAGACTTTCGCCCATCACATCGTCACGCGTCAGCGTGACGTTCAGACGATCATAGGTGATCTGGTTTTGCGTCATCGTGATATCAACCAGCTTACGCCACATCTCACGGAAATAGGCATCACCGCTCTGCAATTTGACGACGTAGTTACGCGCGCGCTCGGCAAACGCTTCATCTTCGTCATAATGCTTTTTCGCATCGCGGTAGAATCCTTCGAGATCCGCCAGCGCCATGTCGCCCGCGTTTTCCTGCTGCTGTTTTTCCAGCCAGGCGATAAGCATACCGAACTGGGTGCCCCAGTCGCCGACGTGGTTAGCGCGAATAACATGATGGCCCAGAAACTCCAGCGTGCGTACTGCCGCATCGCCGATAATCGTGGAGCGTAGATGACCAACGTGCATCTCTTTCGCGACGTTGGGCGCGGAGTAGTCGACGACAATCGTCTGGCGAGTCGGCTGAGAAACGCCCAGACGTTCGGAGGCCAGCGCCTGCTGCACCTGTTCAGCGAGAAAAGCCGGTTCGAGGAAAATATTGATGAAGCCAGGGCCGGCGATTTCAACCTTGCTGGCGATGCCGCTGAGATCCAGATGAGTCAGCACCTGCTCTGCAAGTTGTCGGGGGGCCATACCCAGTTTTTTCGCAACTGCCATCATGCCGTTGGCCTGATAGTCGCCGAACTGAACTTTGGCTGACTGACGAACCTGGGGCTCGCAATCTGCAGGCGCGCCTGCAGCAATCATGGCCTGACTAACTTTTTCTGAGAGAAGAGCCTGAATATTCACCGGAATACCTTACGTTTATGAAGCGGGCTGTATTGCCCGCGCCAGTTTAAGAATTAGGGCGGGAGTATACTGCAAATGCCCGTTGGCGTCAGCATTGCGCGCGCGGCGCGTCGCCTGAAATATACGCAACAATAATCTGCATAAGCATTCAATAAACGCCCAATCAAATCAAAGGTTGGTTGCCGGGGCGCAACAGCGTAAATTAGCGGTTTTCACAGCAAGAAGAGCGTCCTGATATGGCGAACTGGCAACACATTGATGAACTGCATGATATTTCCGCAGATTTACCGCGATTCACTCTGGCGTTCAGAGAACTTTCCACTCGCCTTGGTCTGCAGATTAGCGCCCTTGAGGCCGATCACATTTCATTGCGCTGTCACCAGAATACGACGGCGGAGCGTTGGCGTCGCGGTTTTGAACAATGCGGCGAGCTACTGTCGGAAAATATCATCAACGGCAGGCCGATTTGTCTGTTTAAACTGCATGAACCGGTATGTGTGGAACACTGGCGGTTTTCTGTTATTGAATTACCGTGGCCGGGAGAAAAACGCTATCCACACGAAGGGTGGGAGCATATTGAAATCGTGCTGCCCGGCGAGCCGGAGACCTTGAACGCGAGGGCTCTCGCATTGTTGTCGGATGAGGGGCTTAGTCAGCCGGGGATCGTGGTTAAAACCAGTTCGCCACAGGGCGAGCATGAACGTTTGCCAAACCCTACGCTGGCTGTGACCGATGGCCGCGTCACGGTAAAATTTCATCCATGGTCGATTGAAGCGATTGTCGCCAGCGAACAGGCGGCCCATTAACCTGCCGAGCGGAGTGAATATGGCGTTACTTGAGATCTGTTGTTACAGCATGGAATGCGCGCTCACCGCGCAGCGAAACGGCGCGGATCGTATCGAACTGTGCGCCGCGCCGAAAGAAGGGGGGCTTACGCCTTCGCTGGGTGTCTTACGCAGCGTGCGTGAGCATATTACGATTCCCGTACATCCGATTATTCGTCCTCGCGGCGGGGATTTTTATTACACTGACGGCGAATTTGCCGCCATGCTGGAAGATATCCGCCTCGTCAGAGAGTTGGGGTTTCCCGGGCTGGTTACTGGCGTGTTGACCGTTGATGGGGATGTCGATATGTCGCGAATGGAAAAAATAATGGCGGCGGCCGGGCCGCTGGCGGTGACATTCCACCGCGCCTTCGATATGTGCGCTAATCCCTTCAATGCGCTAAAGAATCTGGCTGACGCAGGCGTAGCAAGAGTACTGACTTCCGGGCAAAAAGCCGATGCGGCGCAAGGTTTATCAATAATTATGGAACTTATTGCCCAGGGGGATGCTCCAACCATTATGGCTGGTGCGGGGGTTCGTGCAAATAACCTGCAGAATTTCCTCGATGCCGGAGTACGGGAAGTACACAGTTCCGCCGGAGTCTTACTGCCTTCGCCGATGCGCTATCGCAATCAGGGGTTATCGATGTCTGCCGATATACAGGCGGACGAGTATTCTCGCTATAGGGTAGAGGGTGCGGCGGTCGCTGAAATGAAAGGAATCATTGTTCGCCATCAGGCCAAATGATTTTTACCGTTGCATCATGTCGCCCAATATGATGCTTGCTCGTACCAGGCCCCTGCCAATTCAACAGGGGCCTTTTTTTCTCCTTCATATTTCAAGCCGCAGCAGCGTTGGCCGCCTCGCGCACCCCGGTCACGTAGCTACCTACGTTCCCGGGGATTTGCTGCGTTGCCGCCTTGCTGCAACTTGAACTATTTTGGAGAAACGGTGCTATACGTAACGGTCATTCGGCAATCCATCACGGTTTACGCGCAATCAGCACCGCGCGCTGCGGGGCGGGATAGCCTTCCACCGTCTTGCTGCGATCGTTCGGGTCGAGGAAATCGGCCAGCGACTCGGTAACCATCCATTCGGTACGGCGCTGCTCTTCGGTGGTAGTGACGCAGACATCGGCGATACGCACGTCAATAAAGCCGCATTTTTCCAGCCATTTTTTTAATGCCGGCGCGGAAGGAATAAAATAGACATTACGCATTTGGGCATAGCGATCCCCGGGCACTAAAACGGTATTTTCGTCGCCGTCGACGACCAGCGTTTCCAGTACCAGTTCACCCTCGTTGACCAACTGATCTTTTAACTGCCACAGATGCTCCAGCGGCGAGCGACGGTGATAAAGCACCCCCATCGAGAAGACGGTATCAAATGCTTTCAGCGCCGGGAGTTGTTCAATGCCCAACGGCAGCAGATGCGCGCGCTGATCGTTACCCAACAGTTTACGCACCGCCTCAAACTGGCAGAGGAAAAGCTGCGTAGGATCGATGCCGACCGCCAGATGTGCGCCCGCGCCAATCATCCGCCACAGGTGATAGCCGCTGCCGCAGCCGACATCAAGGATCGTCCGGCCGGTTAAATCTGACAGATGCGGCAGTACGCGATCCCACTTCCAGTCGGAGCGCCATTCGGTATCAATATCTACGCCATAAAGCGAGAACGGGCCTTTACGCCACGGCATCAGATTACGCAGCAATGTATCAATACGCTTTAGCTGACCTTCGCTGAGCGGCGTTTCGCTTTCCGCCGTGACGCTGTGCAGTAAATCCAGCCGCCAGGGCGTCATTTCCGGTAAAAATTCTACCGCGTTCGACCACTGTTTAAACAAGCCATGCTGCTCGCGTTGCCAGGCGGCAATCTGCGCGGGCAATGTTTCCAGCCAGTGGGAGAGATGATTTTTAGCAATGAGCTGATAAAAGTTACCAAACTCGATCATGCGGCAACTCCGGCTTTTAACGCGACAAGCGACCCGAAATTAAAGCACTGGAACCACAGTTCACTGTGTTCGAAACCCGCCTGACGCAGGCGCGCTTTATGTGTTTCCACCGAGTCGGTGAGCATCACGTTTTCCAGCATACTGCGCTTCTGGCTGATCTCCAGTTCACTGTACCCATTCGCGCGTTTAAAATCGTGGTGCATGTTGAATAACAGCTCGCCCACTTTCGCGTCTTCAAAGCTAAATTTTTCCGACAGTACCAGCGCGCCGCCGGGATTCAACCCCAGGTAAATCTTATCCAGCAATGCCTGGCGTTCGGCAGGTTCAAGGAATTGCAGGGTAAAATTCAGCACCACCATCGAGGCGTTTTCAATAGTGATATCGCGGATATCGCCTTCAACAACTTCAACCGGCGTTGGCGCTTTATATGCATCAATATGGCGGCGGCAGCGTTCTATCATGGCCGGGGAGTTATCGACGGCGATAATGCGACAATGCTCATGGCGGATATTACGCCGAACAGACAGCGTCGCGGCGCCCAGCGAGCAGCCCAGATCGTAGACCTGCGTGTTCGGCTGCACAAAGCGTTCAGCCAACATGCCGATCATGGAGATGATGTTGGAGTAGCCTGGTACCGAACGCTGAATCATGTCGGGGAAAACTTCGGCTACTCGTTCATCAAAAGTCCAGTCGCCGAGACGGGCGATAGGCGCAGAAAAAAGCGTGTCGCGGTGAGACATAACGTATACATCCGGGAAAAATAAAGGCGCATATTGTGCGCTAATACAGGGAGAAAACCAACTCCCAGGGCATATACCACAGGTTTGCCAGCACCATCAGCAACAATGCGCACCAGGTAGCGCTCATCCCCGCCCGCCGCCAGCGGAACAGGCGGTGGTGAAAACCGTAATAATGCATCAGCCGACCGGCGATTAAAATGATGCCGCAGATATGCACCATCCACGTTTCGGCGCCGTTCATTTCCATAAACAGCAGCAGCACCAGCGCGACAGGAATATATTCTACCGCGTTGCCATGAATACGGATGGCGCTTTGCAATTCGCTAAAACCGCCGTCGCCATAGGCGACACGGTACTGCATTCGCAAGCGAACGACATTAAAAGAGAACTTCATTAATAATAACGCACCCAAAACGGCATACAGCGCGCTTACCATACAAACTCCCTTTTAAAATGGCTGATGGCACTGTCTATGATAGGGGGCATTTTCAGAAAAGAGAAGATTGCTGTGGAATGGACGGAGCAGTGCCGATTTCCGGTAAGACGCTGCGTAAATCATGCCAAAGCGTATTCACCAGTTCCGGCGCCTGCGCGATATCCGGAGTATGTAAAAACAGAAAAGGCGTGGTGGTCTGCCGCCACTGCGGGAGTTTCTGCAACCAGGCTGCGAAAAACTCACGGTTTTGCGCCATATTATCGCTACCGATAAAACGCACCATCGGATGGCTGGCCGTCACGACTGCATGTACCGGAACTTTGGGTTTTTTTCGCTGCGCGTCGCGGACGGCCTCGCTGTGGGGATGGGCGGCATGTACCGGACGACTATCCAGGATCACGCGGTTTACGCCGCGCGCGTGTAACCCGCGATTGAGCCGCTGTTCATCCTCACCTTTGTCAAAAAAACACGGATGACGAACTTCTACGCCATAGGTAAACGTGGCGGGGAGCGCATCAAGAAACTGCCATAAGGCGGGGAGATCGCGCGGTCCAAAGGCGGCGGGCAACTGCAGCCAGTATTGGCCAATACGCGTTTCCAGCGGCGCCAGGCGGGTAAAAAACGCCTGTACCAGATCGTCGCAATGACGCAGCGCGGCCTGGTGAGAAATAGTGGCGGGAAATTTAAAGCAAAAACGGAAATCGTCCGTAGTTTGCGCATACCAGCGCTCGACAATTTCCGCTTTCGGCAGCGCGTAAAGCGTGGTGTTGCCCTCCACGCAATTAAAGTGGCGGGCATACTCTTCCAGACTGGTGATGCCGAGCCGCGCCCATTTCGGGTGCGACCATTGCGGCAGGCCAATGTAGATCATAAGGCGTTTAAAATATCCTCTACGCTGCGTACCCGGCCAATGCGCGGGAAAATATGCGTCATACTGCTCTGATGCTGCTCACTGCTGGCGGCGCTACAGGCATCTTCGGCAATAATAAGGTTAAATCCTAACTCCCAGGCGTTACGCGCTGTGGATTCGACGCCGATATTGGTTGAGATTCCGCACAATATGATGGTGTCGATACCCCGGCGGCGAAGTTGTAATTCCAGGTCGGTGCCGTAAAACGCGCCCCACTGGCGTTTAGTCACTTCCAGATCGCTGTCCTTTTTACCCAATGCCGTAGGCCAGGTCCACCAGTTTTCCGGCAACGCGTGCGCAGGCGTTGCGGCATCCACCGGCTGTTTTAACGCTTCGGCATAATCATCAGACCATCCAACGCGTACCATAACCACGGGCGAGCCGTTGGCACGACACTTTTCCGCCAGCCGCGCGGCGCGGGCGACCACCTCATTTGCCGTATACGGGCCGCCGGCAAACGGAAGAATTCCTTCCTGTAAATCAATAACCACCAGGGCGGTTGTGGTCGCGTTGAGTTTCAGCATGATAATCACTCTCCTAAAAATAGCGGATTTCACTACACCTTAAGCGCGATTAAAGAGGAAAGCGGCGACAAATATTGTTAATTTTTGTGAGCATACGCAATACCCGCGTGAAAAACCCGGGTACAGTCAGTATGAACCAGGCGTCGATACCGCATGAAACGGGCAAGTTATCGCTCCCATGCTGGATTGACTCTTATCGTGCGGCAGAATTTCCAGTATAATAGCCGCCTTTTTTCATCCAGTTGTGACATACAGCTAAAGCTGCGACTTCGTCGCCTGCATGGCAGGCAACAATCCGCCTGCGGCTAAGTTAAGGGATATCTCATGCGTACAGAATATTGCGGACAGCTACGTCTGTCCCACGTGGGGCAGCAGGTGACTCTGTGTGGTTGGGTCAACCGTCGTCGTGATCTTGGCAGCCTGATCTTTATCGATATGCGCGACCGCGAAGGTATTGTGCAGGTGTTCTTCGATCCGGATCGTGCGGACGCGTTAAAGCTGGCCTCTGAACTGCGTAATGAGTTCTGCATTCAGGTTACGGGCACCGTGCGTGCGCGTGACGCGAAAAACGTCAATGCGGATATGGCGACCGGCGAAATTGAAGTGCTGGCGTCCTCTCTCACTATCATCAACCGCGCAGACTCACTGCCGCTTGACGCTAACCACGTTAATACCGAAGAGGCGCGTCTCAAGTACCGCTATCTGGATTTGCGTCGTCCGGAAATGGCGCAGCGCCTGAAAACCCGCGCCAAAATTACCAGCCTGGTGCGTCGTTTTATGGATGATCACGGTTTCCTTGATATTGAAACGCCGATGCTGACCAAAGCCACGCCGGAAGGCGCGCGCGACTATCTGGTGCCTTCGCGCGTGCACAAAGGTAAATTCTACGCGCTGCCGCAGTCGCCGCAGCTGTTCAAACAGCTCCTGATGATGTCCGGTTTCGACCGTTACTATCAGATAGTCAAATGCTTCCGTGATGAAGACTTACGTGCTGACCGTCAGCCGGAGTTTACTCAGATCGACGTCGAGACCTCCTTCATGACCGCGCCACAGGTGCGCGAAGTGATGGAAGCGCTGGTGCGCCATTTGTGGCTGGAAGTGAAAGGCGTGGATCTGGGGGATTTCCCGGTCATGACGTTTGCCGAAGCGGAACGTCGTTACGGTTCCGACAAACCAGACCTGCGTAACCCGATGGAACTGGTGGATGTCGCTGACCTGCTGAAATCGGTAGAGTTCGCGGTCTTCGCGGGCCCGGCTAACGATCCGAAAGGCCGCGTGGCAGCGCTGCGTGTGCCTGGCGGCGCACAGCTTAGCCGTAAGCAGATCGACGATTACGGTAACTTTGTTAAGATCTACGGCGCGAAAGGCCTGGCGTATATCAAAGTTAACGAGCGCGCGAAAGGTCTGGACGGGATTAACAGTCCGGTGGCCAAGTTCCTGACCGCCGACATCGTCGAGGCTATCCTTGAACGTACCGGCGCGCAGGACGGCGACATGATCTTCTTCGGCGCAGATAACAAAAAAGTGGTTGCTGATGCGCTGGGCGCGCTGCGTCTGAAACTGGGCAAAGACCTGAGCCTGACCGACGAAGACAAATGGGCGCCGCTGTGGGTGATTGACTTCCCGATGTTCGAAGACGACGGCGAAGGCGGTCTGACCGCGATGCACCATCCGTTCACCGCCCCGCGTGACATGACGGCGTCTGAACTGAAAACTGCGCCGGAAGAAGCCGTCGCTAACGCTTACGATATGGTGATTAACGGCTATGAAGTGGGCGGCGGTTCGGTGCGTATTCACAACGGTGAAATGCAGCAAACCGTATTTGGTATTCTCGGTATCAATGAGCAGGAGCAGCGCGAGAAGTTCGGCTTCCTGTTGGATGCGTTGAAATACGGTACGCCGCCGCATGCGGGCCTGGCGTTTGGTCTGGACCGTCTGACCATGCTGTTGACCGGCACCGATAATATTCGTGATGTTATCGCCTTCCCGAAAACGACCGCCGCCGCGTGTCTGATGACCGAAGCGCCGAGTTTCGCTAACCAGGCAGCATTGACGGAGTTGGGGATTCAGGTTGTGAAGAAAGCCGAGAATAACTGATATGAACAATGTACACGACATCATTCGCGTGATATCGCGACGGCCCGCAAGGGGGAGTCTCATCAATGCGCGGCGTCACCCAACAGCCAACAACGAGGTCGCGTGAAGGATAAAGTGTACAAGCGCCCCGTTTCGGTCCTGGTGGTTATTTTCGCGCAGGATACGAAACGGGTGCTAATGTTGCAGCGACGCGACGACCCGGATTTTTGGCAGTCAGTGACTGGCAGCATAGAAGAAGGGGAGACCGCGTTGCAGGCCGCCGTACGTGAAGTCAAAGAGGAGGTCACGATTGATGTTGCGGCAGAGCAACTGACCTTAATCGACTGCCAACGTACGGTGGAGTTTGAAATTTTTTCACATTTACGTCATCGCTATGCGCCGGGCGTCATGCACAATACAGAATTCTGGTTCTGCCTTGCGTTACCGCATGAGCGGCAGGTGATATTCACTGAACATCTGACGTACCAGTGGCTTGATGCGCCTGACGCGGCGGCGCTTACCAAGTCCTGGAGTAACCGGCAAGCGATTGAAGAGTTTGTCATTAACGTCGCCTGAAAAGGCGCGCTTTTTTTGAGGAAATATTTATGGCAGGTCATAGTAAATGGGCCAACACCAGACATCGTAAAGCTGCGCAGGATGCCAAGCGCGGTAAAATCTTCACTAAAATTATTCGTGAACTGGTAACGGCAGCTAAATTGGGCGGCGGCGATCCGGATGCCAACCCGCGTCTGCGCGCGGCCGTAGATAAAGCGCTGGCCAACAACATGACCCGCGACACTCTGAACCGCGCCATCGCTCGCGGTGTGGGCGGTGATGAAGACTCGAACATGGAAACCATCATCTATGAAGGTTATGGTCCTGGCGGCACGGCCATTATGATTGAGTGTCTGAGCGACAACCGTAACCGTACCGTAGCGGAAGTGCGTCATGCTTTCAGCAAGTGCGGCGGTAATCTGGGTACCGATGGCTCAGTGGCGTACCTGTTCAGTAAGAAAGGGGTCATCTCCTTTGAGAAAGGCGATGAAGACACCATCATGGAAGCCGCTCTGGAAGCCGGCGCGGAAGATGTTGTGACCTATGATGATGGCGCGATTGATGTTTACACTGCCTGGGAAGAGATGGGCAAAGTGCGTGACGCGCTGGAAGCGGCGGGTCTGAAAGCAGACAGCGCCGAAGTGTCCATGATCCCGTCAACTAAAGCGGATATGGATGCGGAAACCGCGCCGAAACTGCTACGTCTGATCGATATGCTGGAAGACTGTGACGATGTTCAGGAAGTCTACCATAACGGTGAGATCTCTGATGAGGTGGCGGCGACCCTGTAATGGTGCTGTTAAACGCCGGCGGGCAGGGGGTATAGCGTGTCGATTATTCTCGGTATTGACCCCGGCTCGCGCATTACCGGTTATGGCGTTATCCGCCAGGTAGGAAGACAACTGACCTATCTGGGCAGCGGATGTATTCGTACCAAAGTCGATGATTTGCCGTCTCGTTTGAAGCTCATATACGCAGGCGTGACGGAAATCATCACGCAGTTCCAGCCGGACTATTTTGCTATCGAACAGGTGTTTATGGCGAAAAATGCCGACTCAGCCCTCAAGCTGGGACAGGCGCGCGGCGTCGCGATTGTCGCCGCGGTCAACCAGGAACTGCCCGTGTTTGAATACGCGGCGCGTCAGGTGAAGCAAACCGTCGTCGGTATTGGTAGCGCGGAAAAAAGCCAGGTACAGCATATGGTTCGTACGTTGCTGAAGCTCCCCGCTAACCCGCAGGCCGATGCCGCAGATGCGCTGGCTATCGCCATTACGCATTGCCACGTTAGCCAGAACGCGATGCAAATGAGCGAGAGCCGACTCAATCTGGCGCGGGGAAGGTTGCGCTAAATCATTCTCCCTCAGCCTCGCGTTGAGGGGTTTCAATTCCACAGGCGCTAATTAATTCTAAATTGGGATGTTGCCACAGGCTGGCTGGCGTCACCGTCTTACGATCCCACGGGATTGAACCTAAAAACCAGAACTTCCAGAAGGCGAGTTTCGCATCAGGATTGCTGTGAAGTAATTCTTCGAATGTCTCAATATCGCCTACCGGAATACACAATGCTTCTTTATAGATATCAAACACAAATTTCGAGCAGAACTGGCGCGATGACTCGTATTTAAACCCCGTGTGATAAAACTTATTCAGCCGGGCGGGAACCTGCTCCATGATGGCGAATTTCTGCTCGACCGTCAGGCCGCCGCGCAGACGACGAACCGCGTAACGTTGTCCGGCTGAACGTTGTATAAACAGTGACAGCGTGGTGACGGTTGAGAGGGGGACGCGACTTTCCGCCACCAGATAGTCATCACCATTATGACCAATAATAATCCCAACATGGTTGCTCCAGCACTGTGAAGCGGTGGATATCTGGCCGAAAAGCGCGGCACCTATACAGGTAAAGACGATATCCCCGGTTTCATATTGGACAGAATAATGTTTTTTCATCTCTGCATTCCATTATTTGAAATAAATTCCTTTTATTTATTCTACAGGGTAGTTAGCATTATACCAGATAAATGACAAGCCTTAGTGTCATCGAAATATGTATGGTGAATATTTCATTTATTGGAATTAATGTCGCAAATATATTTGGGGGAGAATTAAGGTGGTAAATTTCTCATCATCTGATCTCTCATATTGACAGGGAGTATGACGTGGTTGATGATAAACCAATGAGAATAGGTTGGGTATTTTATTTTTCTTATATTTTTGTTGCTATTATCTTTCATCTGTTTATTAGTTTTTGTTATTGTTTGAGTATTGATATGGCAGAGGCTAATACTGTTGTTTTTTTATTAAAGCCAGGGACGATTTCATTATTATTTTTACTTCTCCCTGCCAGGCGGTTCAGGACCAGACTGTTGGCAACATTGAGTTCAGTTTTCATTACCTTAGTATTTAACCAGTGGCATTTGGTTGCCGGGAATAAAGAACTGGTTTTGTGCCTGCAGGCAGCGTGCTTTATGGCTTTCCTGGCTATGACATCGGTAAAAAAATCAGGGTGGATGATTAGCGCATCATTATTTTTGGTTTGTGCGGCCGGAACGATTCGCCAGTGCTGGCTGGAACAGCTGTTTAACGCTGCCGATATATATATTGTTGATGATGGGCGGAGCTGTGGCGCCAGCGGCCACTGCTTTCAGTATATTGCAGCAAAAGGCCGTGGGTTAGCAGCAAAACGACAGGCACTTTTTAGTAGCGAAGAGTATGTGAATATTTATTATAGTTATTCAGAAGGGATGCCAGCCGTGAATTTCGATGGCATGAAAAATGAGTTTGTACAATATTTATTGTGTCATGGCGAATTAAAATCTGTTGCGCGCGACGATAAAACAACATGCGATTAAATTCAGCGCTAGTGGTTAATATTATTAAATCTATTCTCGGGTCTGTTTTTGGGAGGCCCGATGTTCCGCTGTTGGCATTCGTACTGGATACATTATTAGTATTATCAGGATACTCATTATTGAAGACTACCGAACGTGCGCCACGGCATGTTGGCAAAAAGTTATTCGCGTAGGACGCAAAAAGTTGTCAATGAGTGTACGACTTATTTTGTACGCAGCGGGGAGCGTACCCGTCGTTAACCATCGCGGGTTGTCGGAGTAGAGAAATATCGGGATACGTGTTTTTCATCTGGATAAACATCCAGTCTTTTTTTATGATAGTGCATTATCTTTTCAGCCCTTTACGCAGGAGCGTCATGTGATAGGCAGACTCAGAGGCATTATTCTCGAAAAACAACCCCCGATCGTGCTGCTGGAGACAGGGGGCGTAGGCTATGAAGTACATATGCCTATGACCTGCTTTTACGAGCTGCCGGAGGCCGGGCAGGAGGCAATCGTCTTCACCCACTTTGTGGTGCGTGAAGATGCGCAGTTGCTGTACGGATTCAACAATAAGCAAGAGCGCACGCTATTTAAAGAGCTAATTAAAACGAATGGCGTCGGGCCTAAGCTGGCGCTGGCGATCCTCTCCGGCATGTCGGCGCAACAGTTTGTGAATGCGGTTGAGCGCGAAGAGCTTGGCGCACTGGTGAAGCTGCCGGGTATCGGCAAGAAAACCGCCGAAAGGCTGATTGTCGAAATGAAAGACCGCTTTAAAGGGCTACATGGCGATCTCTTTACGCCAGCGGTCGATCTGGTATTGACGTCGCCGGCCAGCCCAACCTCGGAAGATGCAGAACAAGAAGCAGTTGCTGCGCTGGTGGCGCTGGGTTATAAACCGCAAGAAGCCAGTCGGATGGTAAGCAAGATCGCCCGTCCGGATGCAAGCAGTGAAACACTGATTCGCGACGCGTTACGCGCCGCGTTATGAGGTAAAGGATGATAGAAGCAGATCGCCTGATTTCAGCAGGCGCCACGATCGCAGAAGACGTCGCCGATCGCGCCATTCGCCCGAAGTTATTGGCGGAATATGTCGGCCAACCGCAGGTGCGCTCCCAGATGGAGATCTTTATTCAGGCGGCAAAACGGCGTGGCGACGCACTAGATCACTTGCTGATTTTCGGCCCGCCAGGGTTAGGTAAGACGACTCTGGCGAATATCGTTGCCAATGAAATGGGCGTCAATCTCCGAACCACGTCCGGCCCGGTGCTGGAAAAAGCAGGCGATCTGGCGGCTATGCTCACCAATCTTGAACCGCATGATGTGCTGTTTATTGATGAGATTCACCGGCTTTCACCGGTGGTGGAAGAAGTACTCTATCCGGCGATGGAAGATTACCAGTTGGATATTATGATTGGCGAAGGGCCTGCTGCACGTTCAATTAAGATCGATCTGCCGCCGTTTACGCTCATTGGCGCGACGACGCGCGCCGGGTCGCTGACCTCGCCGCTACGCGACCGTTTTGGTATTGTGCAGCGCCTGGAGTTCTACCAGGTGCCCGATCTGCAGCACATCGTCGGTCGCAGCGCAAGGCACATGGGGCTTGAGATGAGCGATGACGGCGCGCTGGAAGTGGCGCGTCGGGCGCGCGGTACGCCGCGTATAGCCAACCGCCTGCTCAGACGTGTGCGTGATTTCGCCGAGGTGAAGCATGACGGGGCTATTTCAGCGGAAATTGCCGCGCAGGCGCTGGATATGCTGAACGTCGATGCGGAAGGGTTTGATTATATGGATCGCAAGCTGCTGCTGGCGGTTATTGATAAATTCTTCGGTGGTCCGGTGGGACTGGATAACCTGGCGGCGGCGATTGGCGAAGAGCGTGAAACCATTGAGGATGTGCTGGAGCCGTATCTGATTCAGCAAGGCTTTTTGCAGCGTACGCCGCGTGGGCGTATGGCAACGGTGCGCGCCTGGAACCATTTCGGGATCACGCCGCCAGAGATGCCTTAGCGCCTGAAGTCGCTGCGCTCATCAGACCTGGCGATTTTGTAGGCCCGGTAAGCGCAGCGCCACCGGGCAACACACGCTTAGCTTGCCTGCTTTTTCATCATACTGAAGATAAACAGCAGCGCGGCACACAGCACTACGGATGGCCCTGCCGGGGTATCATAAAAGGCTGAGAAGGTCAGTCCACCTGTAACTGCTATCATACCTACACCAACGGCGACGCCTGCCATCTGCTCCGGCGTACGGGCAAAGCGACGCGCGGTTGCGGCGGGAATAATCAGCAGCGACGTAATGATCAGCGCTCCGACAAACTTCATCGCCACGCCAATAGTTAACGCCGTTACCAGCATCAATAGCAGCTTCACGCGCTGTAACTTCACGCCATCGACAAAGGCAAGATCCGGACTGATAGTCATTGACAGCAAGTTGCGCCACTGCCAGAAGAGAATGGCCAGCACAATAACGACCCCAATAGCGATCGAGATAAGATCTTCCGGCGTGACGGCCAGCAAATCGCCAAACAGATAAGCCATTAAATCAACGCGGACGTTGGACATCAGGCTGACCACGACCAGTCCTAAAGATAAGGCGCTGTGCGCCATAATGCCCAGTAAGGTATCAATCGCGAGGTGAGGGCGTTTCTCCAGCCATACCAGACCGGCGGCCAGCAGCAGCGTAACGGCGATTACCGCATAAAAGGGATTAACGTCCAGCAACAGGCCAAAAGCCACGCCCAGAAGCGACGCGTGAGCCAGCGTATCGCCAAAATAGGACATCCGACGCCAGACCACAAATGAGCCCAAAGGACCAGCGGCGCAGGCCAGCATCATCCCGGCCAGCCAGCCGGGCAGTAATAATTCAATCATGAGTGACCATTTCCCCGGCGCAGTACAATACGACCCTGTAAATCGTGGCGATGATTATGATGATGGCGATAAATCCCTAATTGCTCCGCGCCTCGCGGGCCAAACATAGAGATAAATTCCGGATGCATAGACACCACTTCCGGCGCGCCGGAACAGCAAATATGATGGTTCAGACATAACACTTCATCCGTCTTTGCCATGACCAGATGTAGGTCATGCGACACCATCAGCACGGCGCAATCGAGTTCGCGACGCAGCTGATCGATAAGGTCGTATAACGCGACCTGGCCGTTGACATCCACGCCTTGCGTCGGCTCATCAAGTACCAGCAACTGCGGACTGTTAAGCAGAGCACGCGCCAGCAGTACGCGCTGTGTCTCACCGCCGGAGAGTTTTTGCATGGGCGCGTCAATCAAATGTCCGGCCTGAACGCGTTTAAGCGCCGGGAGAATATCCGTTTTTTGCGTGCCGGGACGTAAACGTAAAAATCGGTTTACCGTCAGCGGAAGCGTGGTATCGAGATAGAGCTTTTGCGGGACATAGCCGATACGGAGTTGCCCGTTGCGCTTGATCACCCCTTCATCAGGGGCTACCAGTCCTAAAACCACGCGTACAAGCGTTGACTTCCCCGCGCCGTTAGGGCCGAGAAGCGTTAAAATTTTTCCGGGGCTCAATTCAAGTGACACGTCAGAGAGGACGCGGCGTTGACCAAATGAGACCGAGACGTTTTCCAGTGAAACTAAACTTGTCATGTTAATTTTAGGCTTGCAGAAGTGATAGAATGTTATAATATCACATTTCACACATTCATTACGATGATTAGTCGCATTATGTTACAGAAAAATACGCTTCTTTTCGCAGCATTATCCGCCGCGCTTTGGGGGAGTGCAACCCAGGCTGCCGACGCCGCCGTTGTCGCTTCGCTTAAACCGCTTGGGTTCATCGCTTCCGCCATTGCTGATGGCGTTACGGATACGCAAGTATTACTTCCGGATGGGGCATCCGAGCATGATTATTCATTGCGTCCATCAGACGTAAAACGCTTACAGGGCGCGGACTTAGTCGTCTGGGTTGGCCCGGAAATGGAAGCCTTTATGGAGAAGTCGGTCAGGAATATCCCTGATAATAAGCAGGTTACCATTGCGCAACTTGCCGATGTAAAACCGTTACTCATGAAGGGCGCGGATGATGATGAGGATGAACATGCGCATACGGGCGCCGATGAGGAAAAAGGTGACGTACATCACCATCACGGCGAATATAACATGCATCTTTGGCTCTCCCCAGAGATAGCGCGGGCTACAGCGGTTGCAATCCATGAAAAATTAGTGGAACTTATGCCGCAAAGTCGAGCCAAACTCGACGCCAACCTGAAGGATTTTGAGGCACAATTAGCCGCAACCGATAAACAGGTCGGTAACGAGCTCGCGCCGCTCAAGGGGAAAGGGTATTTCGTTTTTCATGACGCCTACGGTTACTACGAAAAACACTACGGACTCACCCCGCTCGGTCACTTTACCGTGAACCCTGAGATACAACCTGGCGCGCAGCGTTTACATGAAATAAGAACACAGTTGGTTGAGCAAAAAGCAACCTGCGTTTTTGCTGAGCCACAATTCAGGCCAGCGGTCGTGGAAGCCGTGGCGAGAGGGACATCCGTTCGAATGGGAACACTGGACCCCCTCGGGACGAACATTAAACTGGGTAAAACAAGCTATTCAGCGTTTTTAAGCCAATTAGCCAACCAGTATGCGAGCTGCCTGAAAGGAGATTAACGAGGAAGTGAATACGTGCAACAGATAGCCCGCTCTGTCGCCCTGGCATTTAATAATCTGCCCCGACCCCACCGCGTTATGCTGGGGTCACTTACCGTTCTGACACTGGCCGTCGCCGTATGGCGGCCCTATGTTTACCACCCAGAATCCGCACCAATCGTTAAAACTATTGAACTGGAGAAAAGCGAGATTCGTTCCCTCTTACCGGAGGCCAGCGAACCCATTGATCAGGCCGCGCAGGAAGATGAAGCTATTCCTCAGGATGAGCTGGACGATAAAACCGCAGGCGAAGTCGGCGTCCATGAATACGTCGTCTCCACAGGCGATACGTTAAGCAGCATTCTGAATCAGTACGGCATCGATATGAGCGATATTAGCCGACTTGCCGCTTCTGATAAGGAGCTGCGCAATCTGAAAATTGGCCAACAGCTTTCCTGGACACTGACCGCCGATGGCGATTTACAGCGTCTGACATGGGAAGTCTCCCGCCGTGAAACGCGTACCTACGATCGCACTGCCAACGGTTTTAAAATGAGCAGTGAAATGCAGCAGGGGGACTGGGTCAACAGTCTGCTGAAAGGCACGGTAGGGGGTAGCTTTGTCGCCAGCGCGAAAGAGGCCGGTTTAACCAGCAGCGAAATCAGCGCAGTGATAAAAGCCATGCAGTGGCAGATGGATTTTCGCAAGCTGAAAAAGGGCGATGAATTTTCGGTTCTGATGTCGCGCGAGATGCTGGATGGCAAGCGTGAACAGAGTCAGTTGTTGGGCGTGCGGATGCGTTCCGATGGTAAAGATTACTACGCCATTCGCGCCGCTGACGGTAAATTCTATGACCGTAACGGGGTTGGCCTGGCGAAAGGCTTTTTACGCTTCCCGACCGCCAAACAGTTCCGCATCTCCTCCAACTTCAATCCGCGCCGTCTGAACCCGGTTACCGGACGCGTTGCGCCGCATCGTGGCGTTGACTTTGCGATGCCGCAGGGTACGCCGGTGCTGTCGGTGGGGGATGGCGAGGTCGTGGTCGCTAAACGTAGCGGCGCTGCCGGTTACTACATTGCGATTCGTCATGGACGCACCTACACCACACGTTATATGCACTTGCGTAAGCTGCTGGTGAAACCGGGGCAAAAAGTGAAACGTGGCGATCGTATTGCGCTTTCTGGTAACACCGGGCGCTCCACAGGGCCGCATCTGCATTATGAGGTATGGATCAACCAGCAAGCCGTTAACCCTCTGACAGCAAAATTGCCGCGCACGGAAGGTCTGACGGGGTCAGATCGTCGTGAATACCTGGCACAGGTGAAAGAGGTTCTGCCGCAACTGCGCTTCGATTAACAAATGCGCTGACAGAGCCGGTACGCGATGTGTGCCGGCTTTTTTGTTTTGTGTGAGACGCAGACGTCGCTACACTATTCACAATTCCTTTTCGCGTCAGCAGACCCTGGAAAAGCATGGAAACCAAAAAAAATAATAGTGAGTATATCCCTGAGTTCGAAAAATCCTTTCGCTATCCGCAGTATTGGGGCGCCTGGTTGGGCGCGGCGGCAATGGCGGGGATCGCATTAACACCGGCATCATTCCGCGACCCTTTGCTGGCGACGCTGGGGCGTTTTGCCGGACGGCTGGGGAAGAGTTCTCGTCGCCGGGCGCTAATTAATCTGTCGTTGTGCTTTCCGCAGCGTAGCGAAGCTGAGCGCGAAGCGATTGTCGATGAGATGTTCGCCACCGCGCCACAGGCAATGGCGATGATGGCTGAGTTGGCGATGCGCGGTCCGAAAAAAATTCAACAGCGTGTTGACTGGGAAGGTCTGGAAATCATTGAGGAGATGCGTCGTAACGACGAAAAAGTCATTTTTCTCGTACCGCATGGCTGGGGCGTCGACATTCCAGCCATGCTGATGGCCTCTCAGGGGCAAAAAATGGCGGCGATGTTTCATAATCAGGGTAATCCGGTTTTTGACTATATCTGGAACACAGTGCGTCGGCGTTTCGGCGGACGTTTGCATGCGCGTAATGACGGGATTAAACCCTTTATTCAGTCTGTTCGTCAGGGTTACTGGGGCTACTACCTGCCGGACCAGGATCACGGCCCGGAGCATAGTGAATTCGTTGATTTCTTTGCGACATACAAAGCGACGCTGCCTGCGATTGGTCGGCTGATGAAAGTGTGCCGCGCACGCGTGATACCGCTTTTCCCAGTGTATAATGGTAAAACGCATCGCCTGACTATCCAGATTCGCCCGCCAATGGACGATCTGCTCACGGCTGACGACCACACTATCGCCAGACGGATGAACGAAGAGGTCGAAATTTTTGTCGGCCCGCATCCGGAACAGTACACCTGGATCCTGAAGCTGCTCAAAACCCGCAAGCCAGGCGAGATTCAGCCGTATAAGCGTAAAGATCTTTATCCCATCAAATAAATAAAGCCTCTCGTAAGAGAGGCTTTATGCTGACAAACCCTGTACTACCTGATGAACAGGTGTGGGGGAGTTTTACTCAACGGTCAAAATACGCGTGGTATTGGTTGAGCCGACGGTGCTCATGACATCGCCCTGAGTCACGATCACCAGGTCGCCGGAAACCAGATACCCTTTATCGCGCAGCAGATTAACAGCTTCATGCGCCGCGACAACGCCATCAGCCGCGCTATCAAAATGCACCGGCGTTACTCCGCGGTAGAGCGCGGTCAGGTTCAGCGTGCGTTCATGGCGCGACATGGCGAAAATCGGCAGGCCGGAGCTGATACGGGAAGTCATTAGCGCGGTACGACCGGATTCCGTCATGGTGATGATTGCGGTAACGCCTTTCAGATGGTTTGCCGCATACATCGCAGACATGGCAATGGCTTCTTCAACGTTGTCAAACTGCACGTCGAGACGGTGTTTAGACACATTGATGCTGGGGATTTTTTCTGCGCCCAGGCAGACGCGCGCCATTGCGGCAACGGTTTCAGAAGGATACTGACCGGCTGCGGTTTCGGCAGACAGCATAACCGCATCCGTGCCATCCAGGACGGCGTTCGCCACGTCCATCACTTCCGCACGGGTCGGCATCGGGTTGGTGATCATCGACTCCATCATCTGCGTTGCGGTGATGACTGCGCGGTTTAGCTGACGCGCACGGCGAATCAGCGCCTTCTGGATACCAACCAGCTCCGGATCGCCGATTTCAACGCCCAGGTCGCCACGTGCGACCATCACAACGTCAGAGGCCAGAATGATATCGTCCATGGCGTTTTGATCGCATACCGCTTCGGCGCGTTCGACCTTAGCCACAATTTTCGCGTCGCAGCCGGCGTCGCGCGCCAGGCGGCGTGCATAGTTCAGATCTTCGCCGCAGCGCGGGAAGGAGACGGCCAGATAGTCAACACCTATCAGCGCAGCGGTTTGAATATCGGCTTTGTCTTTTTCGGTCAGCGCTTCAGCAGAAAGCCCGCCGCCGAGCTTGTTAATGCCTTTATTGTTAGACAGCGGGCCGCCGACGGTGACCTCGGTAAAGACTTTCATGCCCTGGACTTCAAGCACTTTCAACTGCACTCGACCATCGTCAAGCAGCAGGATATCGCCAGGAACGACATCTGCCGGCAACCCTTTGTAATCAATGCCGACTTTTTCTTTGTCGCCTTCGCCTTTACCCAGGTTAGCGTCTAACAGAAATTTGTCCCCGATATTGAGGAACACTTTGCCTTCTTTAAAAGTGGAAACGCGAATTTTTGGCCCTTGCAGGTCGCCTAAAATAGCCACATGACGCCCCAGTTTGGCGGCAATCTCACGGACTTTATCAGCACGCATTTTATGATCTTCCGGCGAGCCGTGAGAGAAGTTCATACGTACTACGTTTGCGCCCGCGGCGATAACCTTCTCAAGGTTGTTATCGCGGTCAGTTGCCGGGCCTAACGTGGTAACGATTTTGGTTCTGCGAAGCCTTCTGGACATGTAATACTCCGTTGACTAAAACAACTTGGTGTTGCGTGAACATTGATCCGGTCGTTCTGAAACCTTAACGGTATAAAATGAACGTCCCCGGATGACGAAAAGGGTAGAACATTGTTATTGCTTTTAGCGGTCATCACTCCTGATGAGTAATTCTTTATCAAAACGCGATTCCTTGAGCGCTTCCTTGACACGCTTCAAGTTATCTCTGAATTTCGCCCCGCGACGCAAAGTAAATCCCGTTGCCAGCACATCTATCACGGTCAGCTGAGCAAGTCGAGAGACCATGGGCATATAAATGTCTGTATCTTCCGGTACGTCGAGGGTAATGGCCAGCGTGGCTTCGCGCGCCAGCGGCGTTCCAGCGGAGGTCAGGGCGATCACCATCGCATCGTTTTCCCGCGCCAACTGCGCCAGTTCCACCAGGCTCTTGGTTCTGCCAGTATGCGAAATGAGCACGACGACGTCATCATCGTTACAATTCATACAGCTCATCCGTTGCAGCACGATATCGTCGGAGTAAATCACCGGCACATTGAAGCGAAAAAACTTATTCATGGCGTCATGCGCGACCGCGGCGGAGGAACCAAGGCCAAAAAAGGCGATTTTTTTTGCCTGGGTCAGTAAATCGACGGCGCGGTTGACGGCCGATTTATCCAGCGACTGACGAACATGGTCGAGACTGGCCATGGCGGACTCGAAGATTTTTCCTGTATAGGCCTCAACACTGTCATCTTCATCCACATTACGATTAACATAGGGGGTGCCATTTGCCAGACTTTGCGCCAGATGCAGTTTAAAATCAGGAAAGCCGCGGGTATTCATGCTGCGACAGAAACGGTTCACCGTTGGCTCGCTAACGTTAGCTTCCTGGGCCAGCATGGCAATGCTTAAGTGAATCGATCTGCCTGGGGCGGCCAGAATAACATCGGCGACTTTTCGTTCAGATTTGCTTAAATGTTCCAGTTGAGACTGGACTTTTTCCAGCATATTCATGATTAGCAAGGCTCATGGGTATTAGCGATTTCAATGATGCGCGAAACCGAGCGCGTTTTGTTAGATATTACTCCTGGCGGCTGTCAAAGGGGGCAAAATGGCTAAAAAAGGTGTCGTTTTTTTTCATTACATGACCGACGTCGGATTTTAAGTTCCAGCTTGTGTGGAAAAGCGACAATTTTATTAGGCGTTTTGCCGATTATATTGCCAATCAAACGCCGGTTCACCTATGAAAAGGCGTTTACGGTTTCCGTAATCTCGTAAAAGCAGTACAGTGCTGTGTAATAAAATTACAACGATATCCTGGCTAAAGTACCAGGAGATTAACTGAGGAGAATGACATGGCGGTAACGCAAACAGCCCAGGCATGTGACCTGGTCATTTTCGGCGCGAAAGGCGACCTGGCGCGCCGGAAACTGCTGCCTTCCCTGTATCAGCTTGAGAAAGCCGGCCAGATCCATCCGGATACCCGGATCATTGGGGTGGGGCGCGCGGACTGGGATAAAGAAGCTTATACCCACGTCGTGCGTGAGGCGCTGGAAACCTTCATGAAGGAAAAAATTGATGAAGGCTTGTGGGATACGCTGAGCGGCCGTCTGGATTTTTGTAATCTTGACGTGAACGATACGCCTGCGTTTAGTCGCCTGGGCGATATGCTGGATCAAAAAAACCGCACCACCATTAACTATTTTGCGATGCCGCCCAGCACGTTTGGCGCTATTTGCAAAGGGTTAGGGGAGGCTAAACTCAACGCCAAACCAGCGCGCGTCGTGATGGAGAAACCGTTGGGTACTTCGCTGGCGACCTCGCGTGAGATTAACGATCGGGTCGGCGAATACTTTGAAGAGTGCCAGGTGTATCGTATCGACCACTATCTGGGCAAAGAAACGGTTCTCAACCTGCTGGCGCTGCGTTTTGCCAACTCGTTATTCGTTAATAACTGGGATAACCGCACTATCGATCACGTTGAGATTACCGTAGCGGAAGAGGTGGGGATTGAAGGGCGCTGGGGATATTTTGACCAGGCCGGTCAGATGCGCGATATGATCCAGAACCACTTGCTGCAAATTCTCTGCATGATTGCCATGTCACCGCCGTCTGACCTGAGCGCCGACAGTATTCGCGATGAAAAAGTCAAAGTGTTGAAATCGCTGCGCCGTATTGATCGCTCCAACGTGCGTGAAAAAACGGTTCGTGGTCAATACACCGCGGGCTTTGCGCAGGGGCAAAAGGTGCCGGGCTATCTGGAAGAAGAGGGCGCGAATAAAAGCAGCAACACCGAAACTTTTGTCGCTATCCGCGTCGACATCGATAACTGGCGTTGGGCGGGCGTGCCATTCTATCTGCGTACCGGCAAGCGTCTGCCAACCAAGTGCTCTGAAGTCGTGGTTTATTTCAAGACGCCTGAACTGAACCTCTTTAAAGAGTCCTGGCAAGACCTGCCGCAGAACAAATTGACGATTCGCCTGCAGCCGGATGAAGGCGTAGATATTCAGGTACTTAACAAAGTACCGGGGCTGGATCATAAGCATAATCTGCAGATCACGAAGCTTGATCTGAGCTACTCCGAGACCTTTAATCAGACGCACCTGGCGGATGCATATGAACGCCTGCTGCTGGAAACGATGCGTGGCATTCAGGCGCTGTTTGTCCGCCGTGACGAAGTGGAAGAAGCCTGGAAGTGGGTGGACTCCATTACCGAAGCATGGGCGATGGACAACGACGCGCCGAAGCCGTATCAGGCGGGCACCTGGGGACCGGTAGCGTCCGTGGCGATGATTACCCGTGACGGTCGTTCGTGGAATGAGTTTGAGTAAATTTGCCACTCACTCTTAGGTGGTATTTTACCGGTAACATGATCTAACACAGATTGTAGAATCATTTTTGCACTTTTAAGCCTCGTGTGGATTCACCTGCGAGGCTTTTTTTATTACACTGCCTGAAACGATTTTGCCCCATTATCCCCGGACATCATGTATTTTACTGTCTTTCCACATTGATGAAACGCATGGTAAACCCGGTAGCCGGACAGATAAATTTCAGGAGCCTCTATGAATCCTAATTTGTTACGCGTAACACAGCGCATTGTCGAACGCTCGCAGCAGACCCGAAAAGCCTATCTTGCCCGCATTGAGCAGGCGAAAACCGCCACGGTCCACCGCTCTCAACTGGCCTGCGGCAACCTGGCGCATGGCTTCGCCGCCTGTCAGCCAGAGGACAAAGCCTCGCTGAAAAGTATGTTGCGCAATAATATCGCCATTATTACCTCCTACAATGACATGCTCTCTGCGCATCAACCGTATGAACATTATCCGCAGATTATTCGTCAGGCCCTGCATTCCGTGAATGCGGTAGGTCAGGTCGCAGGCGGCGTACCGGCAATGTGCGATGGCGTTACACAAGGGCAGGATGGCATGGAGTTGTCATTACTCAGCCGCGAAGTGATAGCGATGTCGGCAGCAGTAGGCCTCTCTCACAATATGTTTGACGGCGCGTTATTCCTCGGCGTATGCGACAAAATCGTTCCGGGGCTGGCGATGGCCGCGCTCTCTTTTGGTCATTTACCCGCGATTTTTGTTCCGTCAGGCCCGATGGCGAGCGGCCTGCCGAATAAAGAAAAAGTCCGTATTCGTCAGCTATATGCGGAAGGAAAAGTAGACAGAATGGCGCTGCTGGAGTCAGAAGCCGCCTCTTACCATGCGCCGGGCACCTGTACATTTTACGGCACCGCCAACACCAACCAGATGGTGGTGGAGTTTATGGGAATGCAGTTGCCGGGTTCTTCGTTTGTGCATCCGGATGCGCCGCTGCGCGAGGCATTGACTGCCGCTGCCGCACGTCAGGTAACACGTCTTACCGGCAACGGCAATACGTGGATGCCGCTCGGTAAAATGATCGACGAAAAAGTCGTGGTGAACGGCATTGTCGCGCTGCTGGCTACCGGCGGTTCCACCAACCACACCATGCATCTGGTTGCAATGGCGCGCGCGGCGGGCATTCTGATCAACTGGGATGACTTCTCGGATTTGTCGGAAGTGGTTCCGTTGATGGCGCGTCTGTACCCGAACGGTCCGGCGGACATTAACCACTTCCAGGCGGCGGGCGGCGTACCGGTATTGATGCGTGAGCTGCTCAATGCCGGATTGCTGCACGAAGACGTTAATACTGTCGCAGGCTTCGGCCTGAAACGCTATACGCTGGAGCCCTGGCTCAACAACGGCGAGCTGGACTGGCGTGAAGGCGCGGAAAGGTCACTGGATAACGATGTCATTGCCTCTTTTGATAAGCCGTTCTCTCCTCACGGCGGTACTAAGGTGCTAAGCGGTAATCTGGGGCGCGCAGTAATGAAGACGTCTGCGGTACCGGTTGAAAACCAGATCATTGAAGCGCCTGCCATGGTATTTGAAAGTCAGCATGATGTGCTGCCTGCGTTTGACGCGGGCCTGCTTGACCGGGATTGTGTCGTTGTCGTGCGTCATCAGGGACCAAAAGCGAATGGAATGCCAGAATTACATAAACTCATGCCGCCACTTGGTGTATTATTGGACCGCCGTTTCAAAATCGCGTTAGTTACTGATGGACGACTTTCAGGCGCTTCGGGTAAAGTGCCTTCAGCTATCCACGTAACGCCGGAAGCCTACGATGGCGGCTTACTGGCAAAAGTGCGCGATGGCGACATCATTCGCGTGAATGGGCAGACAGGTGAGTTAACTCTGCTGGTCGACGAGGCGGAACTTGCCGCTCGTCAGCCTCATATTCCGGCCCTGAGCGCGTCGCGCGTCGGAACGGGGCGTGAGTTGTTTGGCGCGCTGCGCGAAAAGCTGTCGGGTGCGGAGCAGGGCGCAACCTGTATCACTTTTTAAGATGACACACTAGTAATCAGGCGAGAGAAGAATTCCGATGAAAAACTGGAAAACAAGTGCAGAAGCAATCCTGACCACCGGCCCGGTTGTCCCGGTCATTGTAGTCAATAAACTGGAGCACGCGGTGCCGATGGCTAAAGCGCTGGTGGCCGGGGGCGTTCGCGTTCTGGAAGTGACTTTACGTACGGCCTGCGCGATGGATGCTATTCGCGCTATCGCTAAAGAAGTACCGGAAGCGATTGTCGGCGCCGGAACCGTTCTCAATCCGCAGCAGTTGGCGGAGGTGACGGAAGCGGGCGCGCAGTTTGCGATTAGCCCGGGACTGACTGAGCCACTGCTGAAAGCCGCGACGGCAGGCACTATCCCATTGATTCCCGGTATTAGCACCGTTTCTGAACTGATGTTGGGCATGGACTATGGTCTGAAAGAGTTCAAATTCTTCCCGGCGGAAGCGAATGGCGGCACTAAAGCGTTGCAGGCGATTGCCGGTCCGTTCTCTCAGGTACGTTTCTGCCCAACCGGCGGCATCTCTCCGGCAAACTATCGTGACTATCTGGCGCTGAAAAGCGTGTTGTGCATCGGCGGTTCCTGGCTGGTGCCGGCTGACGCGCTGGAAGCGGGTGATTACGATCGCATCACCAAACTGGCGCGCGAAGCGGTAGAAGGCGCGAAGCAGTAAGCCGTTAAATGCCCGATGGCGCTTGCTTATCGGGCTTACGAGTGGCGATCTGGCAGGCCTGATAAAAATGCGCTAACGTCGCCATCAGGCGATGACGCATTAGCCTTTTACCGTCACGCGGCTGGCGGCCTTTTTCGCTCTTATCACCGCTTCTTCAACGTTTTCACCTGTCGCTAACGCTACACCAAGACGACGGGTGCCGTCGATCTCAGGCTTACCAAACAGCCGTACCTGTACTCCGGCTCCTACCGCCGCGTGTACATTATCAAACGTCACATTTCGACTGGTAAGCTGCGGCAGAATCACGGCCGAGGCAGCGGGACCATACTGGCGAATAGCGCCTACGGGCATTCCCAGAAAGGCGCGCACATGCAGCGCAAACTCAGAGAGATCCTGAGAAATCAACGTGACCATTCCGGTATCGTGCGGGCGAGGGGAGACTTCGCTGAAAATGACTTCATCGCCACAGACGAAGAGTTCAACGCCGAACAGTCCATGACCGCCTAACGCCAGTACCACATGGCGGGCAATCTCTTGCGCCCGCTTCAGCGCCAGTTCGCTCATTTGCTGTGGCTGCCAGGATTCGCGATAGTCGCCATCTTGCTGACGATGACCGACCGGCGCGCAGAAATGCACACCATCGACGGCGCTAACGGTGAGCAGCGTAATTTCAAAATCAAATTTAACCACGCCTTCCACAATCACGCGACCCGCGCCAGCGCGTCCGCCCTGTTGAGCATACTCCCATGCCTGCGCGAGCTGTTCGGCCGAGCGGATAAAGCTCTGGCCTTTGCCGGAAGAGCTCATGACCGGTTTGACGATGCAAGGAAAACCCACTGCGGCTACCGCATCATGAAAACTGGCCTCACTGTCGGCAAAGCGATACGTCGATGTCGGCAGACCTAATTCTTCTGCGGCCAGGCGACGGATCCCTTCGCGGTTCATCGTGAGCTGCGTTGCACGGGCGCAAGGCACGACATTCAGTCCTTCGCCCTCCAGCTCGCGCAGCGTATCCGTGGCGATCGCTTCTATTTCCGGCACGATATAATGCGGTTTTTCCTCTGTTATCACATGACGTAGCGCCTCGCCGTCCAGCATATTAATGACGTGTGAACGGTGAGCCACATGCATGGCGGGCGCATCAGGATAGCGATCGACGGCGATAACCTCGATCCCCAGGCGTTGGCATTCAATCGCCACCTCTTTTCCCAATTCTCCTGCCCCTAATAACATCACCCGCGTTGCTGCCGGACGCAGCGCAGTGCCTAATAGCGTCATATTTCTGTCCCCTTATTTACCTGCGCGCAGTATATACGAAAACGTTTGCGTATGTCTTTTCGAATAGATTGCTTTTCTTGCCACCTTGCAATATACTGTATATAAACACAGGTAAATAAGGGGCTGCAAAATGGCGGTTGAAGTTAAATACGTAGTCATTCGCGAGGGTGAGGAGAAGATGTCATTTACCAGTAAAAAGGAAGCCGACGCCTGGGACAAAATGCTCGATACTGCCGATCTTCTTGATACCTGGCTTGAGCAGTCGCCAGTCGTGCTGGAAGATGGGCAGCGCGAGGCGTTGTCGCTGTGGCTGGCGGAACATAAAGAGGTGCTAAGCACTATCCTCAAAACCGGTAAGTTGCCTTCTCCGCAGGCGGTTGAAAAGGACGCCGCGAGTAAAACGAAAAAGCAAGCCGCCTGAACCCACACTTGCGCTCCCGGCGTTTTGTACCATGCTTTTCCTGAATCATTGTGCTAAGGAGAAAAGTATGAATAAAAGAGGAGCGTTGTTGAGCCTGCTGTTGTTATCCGCCAGCGTATCGGCATTTGCGGCATCCACCGAGAGTAAATCGGTTAAGTTTCCGCAGTGCGAAGGGCTGGATGCCGCCGGGATTGCGGCAAGCGTGAAGCGCGACTACCAGCAAAATCGTATCGTGCGGTGGGCAGACGACCAAAAAAAGGTCGGGCAGGCTGACCCGGTCGCGTGGGTTAATGTGCAGGACGTTGTAGGTCAAAATGATAAATGGACAGTTCCGCTAACCGTTCGCGGTAAAAGTGCCGATATTCATTATCAGGTTATCGTTGATTGCAAAGCCGGCAAGGCGGAATATAAGCCCCGCTAGCAGCGTAATTTGCGCTTCTTTTGCCGGAACAGACAATTCCTGACATCCCCTCAGGTACGCTTGACCATTATTGGTCTGTATTTGAGGGGTACTATGGCTAACTGGTTGAACCAATTACAATCACTTCTTGGGCAAAAAGGCGCTTCCGCATCGCCTTCCGGTGAACAGGGGTTAAATAAACTGCTGGTTCCCGGCGCGCTGGGCGGTCTGGCTGGACTGTTGGTCGCCAATAAGTCTTCGCGCAAATTATTAACCAAATACGGTACTGGCGCTTTGCTGGTGGGCGGCGGCGCGGTGGCGGGTTCCGTATTGTGGAATAAGTACAAAGATAAAGTACGCGCCGCGCATCAGGGGGAGCCGCAATTCGGCAGCCAAAGTACGCCGCTGGATGTTCGCACTGAGCGACTGATCCTGGCGCTGGTTTTTGCTGCAAAAAGCGATGGGCATATTGATGCCAAAGAACGCGCGGCGATTGAGCACCAACTGCGAGAGTCAGGTGTTGAAGAGCAAGGGCGTGTGTTTATCGAGAAAGCTATTGAGCAGCCGCTTGATCCACAACGTCTGGCACAGGGCGTTCGTAATGAAGAAGAAGCCCTGGAAATCTACTTCCTGAGCTGCGCCGCCATTGATATTGACCACTTTATGGAACGTAGCTATCTGAATGCGTTAGGAGACGCACTAAAAATTCCTCAGGAGGTTCGGGACGGTATCGAGCAGGACTTGCAGCAGCAAAAACAGGCGCTACCAGGCTGATAACCTGCCATTAAGTAACATGTTTCGCTTGCATCATGCGTGTCTTTTGCCACCCTTATAGGATGGATAGTTTACGTCATTCATGTTGCAGGATAGCGGCGAAGCAGTGACATCTCAGGCGCTTACCGAGGTGAGCGACCGGGACTACCATGCTACGCCGCTGTGTTTGCCGCGTGATATATAACAAATATTAACGCAAAAGAAAAAACGACATGTTGCCAAAAGCCAATCGAATTCCCTATGCCATGACCGTACATGGCGATACGCGCATTGATAATTATTACTGGCTGCGAGATGACACTCGCTCGCAGCCGGAAGTCCTTGATTACCTGCATCAGGAAAATGAGTATGGCCGGAAGGTCATGTCCTCTCAGCAGGCGTTACAGGACCGCATTCTAAAAGAAATTATCGATCGTATCCCGCCCAGAGAAGTTTCCGCTCCGTATGTGAAAAATGGCTATCGCTACCGTTATATCTATGAACCCGGCTGCGAATATGCCATCTATCAACGACAATCGGCGTTAAGCGAAGAGTGGGATGTGTGGGAAACCTTGCTCGATGCGAACCAGCGGGCCGCGCACAGCGAATTTTATACGCTCGGCGGACTTGCCATTACGCCGGATAATACCATCATGGCGCTGGCAGAAGATTATTTATCCCGTCGTCAGTATGGGTTGCGTTTTCGTAACCTCGAAAGCGGTAACTGGTATCCGGAACTGCTGGATAACGTTGCGCCTGAATTTGTCTGGGCCAATGATTCCCTGACCCTTTACTATGTGCGTAAGCATAAGAAGACGCTGCTGCCCTATCAGGTTTGGCGGCACACGATTGGCACTCCGTCATCGCAAGATGAACTGGTATATGAAGAGAAAGACGACACCTTTTATGTCAGCCTGCATAAAACCACTTCGCAGCATTATGTGGTAATTCATCTTGCCAGCGCCACCACTAGCGAAGTGCTATTACTTGACGCGGAACTGGCCGATGCCGAGCCGTTTTCATTCTTACCGCGCCGCAAAGACCACGAATATAGTCTCGATCACTATCAACATAAGTTTTACCTGCGTTCTAACCGGAACGGTAAAAACTTTGGGTTGTACCGTACCCGCGTGCGCAATGAAAACGCCTGGGAAGAGCTGATCCCTCCGCGCGAGCATATTATGCTGGAAGGGTTTACCCTGTTTACCGACTGGTTAGTGGTCGAAGAGCGTCAACGGGGGCTTACCAGCCTGCGGCAAATTAACCGTAAAACCCGTGAAGTGATAGGCATCGCCTTTGACGATCCGGCTTACGTGACTTGGCTTGCCTATAATCCCGAACCTGAGACCTCCCGGCTGCGTTACGGCTATTCTTCAATGACGACGCCAGATACCTTGTTTGAACTGGATATGGATACCGGAGAGCGACGGGTACTTAAACAGACGGAAGTGCCTGGGTTTGATTCTGGCTGTTATCAGAGCGAACACCTGTGGATCACCGCACGCGACGGTGTCGAAGTGCCGGTATCGCTGGTTTATCATCAGAAGTATTTTCGTAAAGGGCAAAATCCGCTTCTGGTTTACGGCTACGGATCTTACGGTTCCAGTATTGACGCCGACTTCAGCAGCAGCCGACTGAGCTTGCTGGATCGTGGTTTTGTTTACGCAATCGTACACGTTCGCGGCGGCGGTGAGCTGGGGCAGCAGTGGTATGAAGATGGTAAATTCCTCAAAAAGCGGAATACTTTTAATGACTATCTTGATGCCTGCGATGCCTTATTAAAACTGGGTTACGGTTCGCCGTCGCTGTGTTATGGGATGGGCGGGAGTGCGGGCGGAATGCTAATGGGCGTCGCTATCAACGAACGCCCCGAGCTTTTCCACGGCGTTATTGCCCAGGTACCCTTTGTTGATGTATTAACCACGATGCTGGATGAGTCGATCCCACTAACGACAGGAGAGTTTGAAGAGTGGGGGAACCCGCAGGATATTAAGTATTATGACTATATGAAAAGCTATAGTCCTTATGACAATGTCAAAGCGCAGGACTATCCGCACCTGCTGGTGACGACAGGATTGCACGATTCCCAGGTGCAATACTGGGAGCCGGCGAAGTGGGTGGCAAAATTACGCGAGCTAAAAACGGACCAACGTCTGCTGCTGTTATGTACGGATATGGACTCCGGGCACGGTGGTAAGTCGGGGCGGTTTAAATCCTACGAAGGCGTCGCGCTGGAGTTCGCCTTTTTAATCGGCCTGGCGCAGGGAACCTTACATAGCGCATAGATGCGCGCCCGCAACGGCTTGTGAGCGTCGCGGGTTATTGTGGTGTTCCATTGCTGCGTTGCTCGCCAGCCTGAACATCTTCCAGGTAGTGTTTAAGCGTCAGGCGAAGTTCCGGGCTCATATTATCAAGGTTATTAAAAAGCCAGCGTAAATAGCCCGGATCGCGTTTTGCGACTTCAGATACCGCCTTACCGCGGTATTTACCGAACGGGAAAGTGGTTAACAGCGCAGGACGGCCCGTGATATTGACCATTTCTTCCGCGGTCCAGCCGGTGGTTCGCATAATATCAATCAGCAAGGCGGCGGTGATATAGCAATCATAAAGCGCCCGGTGATGATGCAGCCCCGGCGGCGTTTGTACGCTTAGTTTGCGCGATTTATAGAGCGCCATATTGCTGTATTTTATTCCCGGCCACAGGCGTCGCGACAACTTCATGGTACAGATCCACTCACCCGGCAATTCAGGTAATACGCGTCTGTCGAAACTGGCATTGTGAGCGACATACCACTCACTACCGTAATAAAGCGGTATGACATCTTCAATCCACGGCTTATCGGCGACCATGGCTTCGGTAATACGGTGTATCGCCATCGCCTGCGGCGTAATAGGGCGATCGGGGCGTATCAGGTGACTCATGGGATTGACAATGTTGCCATCAATGACATCAACAGAGGCTATCTCTACGATCCCGCCCTGCAGCCCGCAGGTTTCCGTGTCTATAATCCGCAACATGATTCATTCCTCACCGAAAGACCTTAGCGTAATGGAATGATATCGCCTTGCCAACCCTCCGTTGTGCGCAGGCCCGTCAGTAATAGCGAACCGCAATCGGCACGAACAATAAGTTGCCCGCTTTCATCCCACAGCGCGCTACTGCCACAGGCATTGGCCATCAGTACGGCCAGCGCATATTTATGCGAAAAACGTTGTAAGCGTGAGGTAGAAGCATGGAGCTCAGGTTCGTTAAGACATTGACTGGTTGTGAATAACGTAAATGAGGGATCTATATCACCACCTTCTGGCTGCTCATCCACCACGTTGATAGCGCTTCGCTGCCTGGCAATACAGGCGCCATGACTTTTGTGAAACATGAGCGGCGACGTTAGCCATGGGGCAAAAATAGCGATGCCTTTTACGAAGCGGCAGTTATGCTCAACAGGCATACCCACAATGATAGTCATATGGTGGGTATCGGCCGCATGAGTGAGCGGCTGTAAAAGCGCCTCGTCAGGCGGGGCGGGCAACGATTTATTTCTTTCGTCGCAGCCTAATAGCGACAGCGACGGAAAGACCAGCAGTTCGCACTGTTGACGAGCCGCAAGCTCAATATATTCCAGATGATGGGCGACATGCTCCGCCGGCGAGGCGTTCAAGGGCGCATACTGCGCAGCAGCAATTTTCCAGGAGGACATAATGACTTCCTTTTCATAGTCTCTACAGCCATTCTAAAAAGCATAGGTTAAGAATCGCCTTATAATGTAGTCGTCTGCATGTAAGGAAGTGTAACGTTATATAATTTTTATTTAACTTTGGGTTCGTAAGGGAGTCGGGATAGTGATACGGAAGCCAGACGATGGGCAATCAGCCGCTCACGAAACCAGGCGCGTAGATGCTCTGGCTGCTCACGTTCGACCGCCTCCGCGACAACTGGCATATTGTAGCGCTCTTTAAATGCCACCCCGGCTGCCGCCAGGTCCACATTGACTTTATCCATTTCCGCTTGTTCAAGCTGAGCCAGATTCGTTTTCATACGCGTCTCCTTTTTTGTTGCCGCCAGAAGGTACTAAGAGTCCGCGGTAATGGCAAGATGGAAATGATGATCCTCGACTCATTGATTGTTGAAGGTTATTCTTTGTAACGTAGGTATAACAAAAAGGAATAGTGAATATGGCTTCTTCTGCACCATCGCGACGTTTAGCTTTACTGCTGCTGGCATCGACATTTGCGACGCCAGCGGCCTGGGCACATGCGCACCTGACGCATCAGTATCCAGCGGCGAATGCTGCCGTTACGGCCTCGCCACAGGCGCTGACCCTGAACTTTTCTGAAGGGATTGAGCCAGGGTTCAGCGGCGCAACCATTACTGGCCCTCAGCAAGAGCTCATCAAAACGCGCCCGGCAAAGCGAAATGAACAGGATAAAACGCAGTTGATTATCCCGCTTGAGCAGCCGTTAAAATCTGGCGCTTACACGGTAGACTGGCACGTTGTGTCGGTGGATGGACATAAAACAAAAGGGAAATACACCTTCAGCGTGAAATAAATGATGCTGACATTCGTCTGGATAACTCTCCGATTTATTCATTTTGCTAGTTTGATGTTGGTCTACGGCTGCGCGCTTTACGGCGCCTGGCTGGCACCCGCATCAATTCGTCGTTTAATGACGCGTCGATTTTTACATCTGCAACGACATGCTGCCGCCTGGAGCGTTATCAGCGCGGCTTTTATGCTGGCGATTCAGGGCGGACTGATGGGCGGCGGCTGGCCCGATGTTTTTTCCGTCTCGGTGTGGGGCGCGGTATTGCAAACCCGCTTTGGCGCGGTCTGGATATGGCAAATTATCCTCGCGCTGGTCACGCTGGCGGTGGTAGTCATTGCGCCGGTAAAAATGCAACGACGGCTTCTTATTCTCACCGTTGCTCAGTTTATCCTGCTGGCAGGCGTTGGACATGCGACGATGCGCGACGGTGTAGCGGGAACATTACAGCAGATTAACCATGCTCTGCATTTACTCTGTGCCGCAGCCTGGTTTGGTGGGCTGTTGCCAGTGGTTTATTGTATGCGCATGGCTCAGGGACGCTGGCGTCAACATGCCATTAGCGCCATGATGCGTTTTTCTCGTTATGGTCACTTTTTTGTGGCGGGCGTACTGCTCACAGGCATTGGCAACACGCTATTTATCACGGGATTTACCGCTATCTGGCAGACCACCTATGGACAGTTGCTTTTGTTAAAATGTGCGCTGGTGGTGCTTATGGTAGCAATTGCGCTGACGAATCGGTATGTTCTCGTACCACGTATGCGACAGGAAAATCCCCGGACTGACCTATGGTTTGTCAGGATGACGCAAATTGAATGGGGAGTTGGAGGCATAGTTCTGGCGATCGTCAGCCTGTTTGCAACCCTCGAACCTTTCTGATGGACTGGCATAACGAATGAAAAAAATACTCCTTCCGGCGCTTCTGCTGGCCACTTCGGGCGTAGCGTTGGCGGCGCCGCAGGTGATTACCGTAAGTCGTTTTGAAGTAGGAAAAGACAAGTGGGCGTTTAATCGGGAAGAGGTCATGTTGACCTGTCGGCCTGGCCAGGCGCTCTATGTGATCAACCCCAGTACGCTGGTGCAGTATCCCTTGAATGCCATTGCCGAACAGCAAGTAGCGGAGGGTAAAACGCGCGCTCAGCCTATTGCCGTCATTCAAATCGATAACCCGGCGAAGCCCGGTGAGAAAATGAGTCTGGCGCCGTTTATCGAACGTGCGCAAAAGCTTTGTGATCCATCCAATAGCTGACTGATTTTTAATAAAAAACCGTAAACCTTCACGAAAAGGCTTACGGTTTTTTTATCTCTGATGACAGACAAAACGCCAGGTTTTTTCAATCACCTTCGTCACAAACTGGAAAACCTGGCGTCGTCATCTATTCTTAAAGGGCAAGGCGATTTAGCCTGCATTAATGCCAACTTTTAGCGCACGGCTCTCTCCCAAGAGCCATTTCCCTGGACCGAATACAGGAATCGTATTCGGTCTCTTTTTATTTTCCTTACAAATCAAACAATTAAAAACGCTTGTCCGAAAATGTCCGAAATTTGTCCGAATTTCTGTATTCCGGTCTTTTTGGTTATATCACAATCAAATTAAATTTAACATTTATTTCACAAGGAAAATTGGAGTATTAGAGCATCATATAAGCTTTATCATCACGCTCATCGAGATAGAGTTTCGTGGTGTTCGCTGATGTGTGGCCCAGGAGTTTTTGGGCGAACACCTCGCCGTGCTCGTTTTTGTACAGCCGCCCGGCCAGACTTCGGATCTCGTGAAATGTCGGTGGATTATTGCTGAAGTTAACACCGGAGGCTTTTCTTGCTTTTACAAATGTCTTTGTCAATCCATCCGGATGAATATTCCCGGTCGGGCTATTTTTCCTGATTCCTGCACTGATCATGAAATCGGTTCTGCTTACCAGCCGGCAGCGATCGATAACCGTTCCCGGACGTAACCCTGGCGCCTCAAGGGTCAGGGATCTGCCTGCCAAAATTGAACGCCCGGGCGCTGATGCCGGATGATCTGGTCATCGTAGAAAGCGCCCCTGAAAAAATCGACACCTTTAGCTGCAAAATGACAGTCCCGCCATCCGGTCATCATAACGGATTTTTCTTCTGCACCTACTGAAGCCCGCCATGGCAGGACGACCATGAATCCGTCGATAACCTTATTGTGAAATTAAGACCAGGGAAAGAGGATGTCCGCCAGCAGACATTATGTGTAAATTTATAAAGTTTTTTTTATTATGCCCTTGCATGTTGGACGCGGATGTCTTCCCGCCACAATTACTAATCTTCGTATTAACTGTATAGCCCAATCTGCAACCCCGCCTGAAATGAGCTTATGGGAAAAAATTAAGGAGTTTTTCTGCTCAACGCACCAGACTGAAGCGCAGGAATGTATCTGGACGATTTGCCACCCTTCGGTCGGAACGACGCGGGAGGATGTAGTCAGCAGATTTGAACAGCTCAGGATGCTCGTGTATGCCGGATACGAGGAAAGCATTCACTCCGGCCGCCACGGGGAAAGCCACTTCTGTATCCTGGATGCAGACAACCAGGAGATATTGTCGGTCACCCTTGATGACGCCGGGAACTATACCGTGAATTGCCAGGGGCACAATGAAACATATCGCTTCACCATGGACATAGAACAGGGAGAGGAATGTACAGAACATGCGGAAGGGGCATCCGGGACACTCCAGGTATCCCCCCTTCCGGCTCCGGCGGCTCCACAGACACCAGCAGAGTATGATGCTGTCTGGTCAGAATGGAAGGGGGCTGCGCCAGCAGAAGAGTTACGCGGTCGTGCTGCGACGGTACAGAGAATATGTACCTGCCTGAATAACGGCAGTCGAGAGCTTAATGTGGGAGAGTCAGGCCTTACCGCCTTACCAGACTGTTTACCAGCGCATATAACAACATTGGTTATTCCTCATAATAATTATCTGACCAGCCTGCCGACGCTGCCGTCAGGACTGGAGGTGCTTACTGTCGAAGATAACCAACTGACCAGCCTGCCGCCGTTGCCGTCAGGACTGGAGGTGCTTACTGTCGAAGATAACCAACTGACCAGCCTGCCGCCATTGCCGGCAGGACTGGTGGTGCTGACGGTATCAGGTAACCAACTGACCAGTCTGCCGCCGTTGTCGGCAGGACTACAGACGCTGTCGGTAGCAGGTAACCAACTGACCAGCCTGCCGCCGTTGCCGGCAGGACTACAGATGCTGTCGGTAGCACGTAACCAACTGACCAGCCTGCCGCCGTTGCCGGCAGGACTACAGATGCTGTCGGTAGCAGGTAATCAACTGACCCGCCTGCCGCCGTTGCCGGCAGGACTACGGAGGCTGTTAGTAGCAGGTAACCAACTGACAAGCCTGCCGCCGTTGCCGGCAGGACTACAGGTGCTGTCGGTATCAGATAATCAACTGACCAGCCTGCCGCTGTTGCCGGCAGGACTGGAGTTGCTGACGCTCGATCGCAATCCACAACTGGCCCGCCTGCCGCCGTTGCCGGAAGGACTGCAGACGCTGTCGGTTGATGCTAACCCACAGTTGACCCGCCTGCCGGCGCTGCCGTCAGGCCTACAACGGTTGTATGCCCGCAATAACCAACTGACCCGCCTGCCGGAAAGCATCACGGGTCTGTCTTCAGAGGCAAGCGTAAATCTGGAAGGCAATCCTCTGTCTGAACGCACTCTGCAGGCGCTGCGGGAGATCACCAGCGCGCCAGGCTATTCAGGCCCCAGGATACTATTCGATATGGCGGGAGCCTCAGCCCCCCGGGAAGCCCGGGCACTGCACCTGGCGGCCGCTGGCTGGCTGGTGCCTGCCCGGGAGGGCGAACCGGCTCCTGCAGACAGATGGCATATGTTCGGACAGGAAGATAACGCTGCTGCCTTCAGCCTCTTCCTGGACAGACTGAGTGAGACGGAAAACTTCATGAAGGACGCGGGGTTTAAGGCACAGATATCGTCCTGGCTGGTACAACTGGCTGAAGATGAGGCGCTGAGAGCAAAAACCTTTGCCATGGCAACAGAGGCAACAGCAAGCTGCCAGGATCGGGTCACACTTGCTCTGCACCAGATGAAGAACGTACAACTGGTACATGATGCAGAAAAAGGGCAATACGATAACAATCTCGCGGCGCTGGTTGCCACGGGGCGTGAGATGTTCCGTCTGGAAAAACTGGAACAGATTGCCCGGGAAAAGGCCGGAATGCTGGCCTTGGCCGATGATGTTGAAGTCTATCTGGCGTATCAGAATAAGCTGAAGAAAGCACTCGGGCTGACCAGCGTGACGGCAGAAATGCGTTTCTTTGGCGTATCCGGCGTGACGGTTTCAGACCTTCAGGCTGCGGAGCTTCAGGTGAAAGCCGCTGAAAAAAGCGAGCTCAGGGAGTGGATACTGCAGTGGGGGCCGTTACACAGCGTGCTGGAGCGCAAAGCGCCGGAACGCGTTAACGCGCTTCGTGAAAAGCAAATATCGGATTATGAGGAAACGTACCGGATGCTGTCTGACACAGAGCTGAGACCGTTTGGGCTTGTCGGTAATACCGATGCAGAGCGCACTATCGGAGCAAGAGCGATGGAGAGCGCGAAAAAGACATTTTTGGATGGCCTGCGACCTCTTGTGGAGGAGATGCTGGGTAGCTATCTAGCGCCTTAACTGAACATGATATTCACCGCGCCAGGCGAATGGGGGACGTTGTACTTCGCCGGGCAGGGGATGCCGCAACAGTGGGCTATGAAGCGAGAAATGCTTTCGCCTCGGTACACCACCCGCTATGAAGACCTGCTTCGTCCTGATGTTCAGGACATCCTGATTGCCTGTGTGGATGGTCTGAAGGGCTTCCCGGGTGCGATAAACAGCGTCTTCCCGCAGACCCATATCCAGCTGTGCATCATTCATATGGTGCGTAACAGCCTGAAATACGTGTCCTGGAAAGACTACAAAGCCGCCACCAGCGGCCTCAGGCCCGGCCGAAGATGCGGTACTGATGGCGATGGATGCGTTCGCGAAAGTCCGGGACGATAAATATCCGCAAATCAGCAAAAGCTGGCGTGCGCACCGGGAAAACCTCAATACGCTCTTCAGTTATCCGCCGGATATCCGCAAGGCCATCTATACGACAAACGCAATCGAATCCCTGAACTGCGTGATCCGTGCCGCGATTAAGAAACGCAAGGTGTTCCCGACGGATGACTCAGTACGAAAAGTTATTTATCTGGCAATCAAGTATGCGTCGAAAAAATGGAGTAGGCCGATCCAGAACTGGCGGCTGGCGATGAGCCGTTTTATTATCGAATTCGGTGACCGCCTGAACGATCACCTTTAATAACTGGGCAGTTACACAGAATTACTGACAGGCTCATTCTTTTGTGTTGCACCTCTCTGTTTCTATTGTTTTAGATAGCCATAAGAGCTCCGTTGCTGAAAGTTTTAGTCGTGGGGTTCTTTCTTCTGCACCGGGTGGGCGCATTTCATAACTGCAGGACCATCTGCTGAATACTGTATAGCTCTGTATATCGCATGTTGTTGAGGTCAGTGTGCAATTCCTCGGTACTGGCTTGTTCTGTATAGGTCCGGAGATTTCTGGGTAGTGTCCTTTTGGGCCTGAACATATGTGTTTGATTGAAAATGGCATCGTGTTTTATCCTTTACGCTGTGAAATGTTGTTTTGTGCTCTTCTGTTGTGATTGGTGATGTGACGGGATCGTCCATGCACCCTTCCTTTTATTGACGGCGTATCAGTCCATTGATGCCATGCTTGCTTAATTTGTCCAGCATCAGCAAGCCGTCGTTTTCTTTCTGCTGCAATTCAAGCAACTTAAAGCGTCTTTCGTTAAGTAAAGGTTTAATAACTCCGCGCTTGCGAACCACTTTTTTGATAACGTCTTTTCGAAGTATAAACGGCAGAAGTGATTTTCATAATTCGCCTACACTTTTCACCCAGCGCTGGCAAATTTTCAACGCTGAAAGGCTGGGGAGAAGGGCGTCCAGTTGCTGAACGGAGAGCGTACCAAACGCCCTGATTCCACGCGTTATCAAACTTCATACCGTGGTTATCATCCAGACAAGGCGCTTGAGGTTGCTCAGGTCTTTTGGGGAAAAAGGTTCGGTGGTGGGTACTGGATATCCTGGATCGGGAAGTGGGTTCCACTGGTGCCAAATACAGGGGGCTGGTAAACCGGGTGGATACCTCAAATCCTGACAGGCCAGAGCATCAGCCTGATAAAATCGTATTACTGATTTCTAACCAGTGGCACATTAATTGTACCAGCTCAGACTCCAACTGACAGTTTGCTTTAAGCGAGTAGCGGACGTGACCTGTCCCGCAGGAGTAAAAATAAACTTTCTATTGATACATTTAATTAACTTATTTATAACGTTATATTCCAAATGCAAACTTGTTCAATTGGATATGTATGGACATTCAAATTACACATCAAGTTACTGAATTTGATAAAGAAGAACTATTAGCCGGATTAAGAAGCTACAATGCTCAGTTCGTCGATTTTAGTAAAAATGGGCAGCTTGGGGTCTACTGCAGAAACGAAAGCGGCGAAATGGTAGGCGGATTAATTGCTGACAGAAAAGGTCCGTGGCTCTGCATCGACTATCTTTGGGTAAGTGAATCTGCAAGGAGCTGCGGTCTGGGGAGCAAACTTATGGAGATGGCCGAAAAAGAAGGTTTGCGCAAAGGCTGTGTTCATGGACTTGTAGATACCTTTAGCTTCCAGGCTCTCCCTTTTTATGAAAAACAGGGTTATATACTTCAAATGTCGCTACCGGACTTTCCTAAAGTAGGTTCGCAAAGGCATTATTTAATTAAGCCTGATTTATAGCTTTGCTGCATTTGAATACCCCTAGCCTTATGAAAGCTGCAATCAGGTAGCTTTAAAATATATCGTATTGTTGGCCTGTACACACCATGTTCAGCGTCCGCTTCTGGCACAGGGCGGACAGTCAGATTAGGTTTGGCGCTGTGCCATAGATATGTCAGCTCACATTTGAGCTAATACCCCCTGGCACGGCTAGAGGTACTCAGACAGCCGCTTGTAGGCGGCATGGTACGGATACAAAAACATATAGCGCTGTTATATAAACTGTAAACTGGGCTGTGCGTATAATACGAATCTTTCACTCAGAGAAACCTGCTGACAGCGTTAGTACTCCATTAATTAATTTTATACTAAATCTCTGTGGTATGGCGCAGGCGTTTAGAAGACAGGTCAATTGCGATCTGCTGGCTGGGATTTCGTCGCGCCACTCAAAAATGCGCAGAGTTTTTCACCCGCCGTCAATGGCTCAATGGGCGTTTTTCCGAGGGCGGTCTCAGTCATGACGATGGCAGGACCAATAAGCATGGACCATACTTCGCTCGCGCCTTGCTCAAGCGATGTGAAGGCAAGGAACAGTGTTTTATCTGAAGGAAAGCGGTGCTGAGTATTAAAAAGTTTCAGCCAGGCGCGGGACTGCCGGTCGGCCTGTGCTGATCGCGTGCCGAAGCGGAGTACTCTTTTTAGTATGGCGATACCCACAATGCCTGGCCCCAGAATAAAGGGACTCCCGACGTTTATGGTGACGCCGACCCCGAGAAAAACGAGGGCGAATGACAGCACGTTATCTACTCTTCTGGTAAGAGTACTGTATAGCTTTTCCAGAGAGTACCGGTAAAGAATTTGATAACTGATTTCATCCTTGCTCATACATCTCCAGATGGTTTTTCGATTACGCTCCGGTATGTTCCCGGAATCCTGACAGATTCTGCAATTATGCCACACTTCCTGGAGGGTATTAATTAGATAGAATATAAATAGCAGGCAAATATTTTGAGCTTTTAGTCGATATCGCTTTGAATATCATTTCTCCTGCATCAGGAGATGCTGTTGTCGAGCATCGTGTCAAACGTTGCTGCGTCGGTCGGACTGCACAGGGTAACTCTCGCAGTCAGACTCTCATTATGGTCTCTAAATGGATAACCCGCAGTCGCAACACGCCGGATGTCACGACTGACGCTATTATTACCCTGGCTTGTTAAAGCGGCATGACCACATTTTCTATATATAATAATTGGTTGTCTTTCGACCAGTATTGTCGAGTTTTTTGGTTTAATTCCACAATCCATTTAAAAACGCCTGCTGTTGCCAGATCGGTACAGTATTTTTCATAGGAATGCTCCCCCGAAAAGTGTTTGGCTGAAGTCAATTTTATTAATTGCGTATTCGGTGTTGAATTGACTTTAATCAGCTTTCTATTGCTTTTAATAGAAATGAAGTGGCCTGCATGAGTGATAATTTTCACATTACCGGTAGCAACAAAATAGATGTAATAAGCGATATTATTATATTCCAGATCGATTAGAAATGCGTTGAAATTTGCATCCTTTCTGACGCGCTCGAAAAAGTGGTTAAGCATAAGCTGCAATTCCATTTGTTAACCTATTGTAAGTTATAATGTTATATGTTGTGTTAGAGTATTGTTACTTAAAAGCAGCCATACAAAGATGTTACCTAAAAGCAATAATAATCACCTGGTATCATATAGTTTACGTTATGATTGGAATAGTGTCGCAATTGTTACTGATTATTTCTCGTAGCGCGTTTTTTTGACCACTAATAGATGAGTCAATCCATTTTATTTGTAGTTTTTCTGAACGCCATGAAAAGTCATAATATATAAAAATCAGTTAATTAATTGATATTTAGATAAGGATTACAGTGGTGGAGAGGTTTGGCGTGGAGACTTTATAGGTTTTGAAAAAGCAGCTAACTCGCTGGCAGGATAACTGACAGTCAGCGTTTGAATGGGGGCAAAATCGTAACAACATCAGCATAAATAATAATATTCATGAATGTTTTGTGTGACGCAGCAGTTGAATTGAAGTGATGTTTTGCCTGTTCAGGATTGTCCCGATAAAAATGTTCCTCGATAAAAGTCGATCACCTTGTGCCGAAAAAAAACAGGCTAAGTGACAGAAGAACAAAATTCATCAGGAAAATAAAATTTATACAGATCAATGAGTAAAAATGGTTGTGGAGAAGGTGGCTATTTTTTGAAAGCAAGAAATATAAATAAAGTGTAGCTATGCATAGTTATCTAAAAGGAGAACTACCGTGACTAATATAACACTATCCACCCAGCACTACAGAATCCATAGAAGTGACGTTGAACCAGTAAAAGAAAAAACAACGGAAAAGGACATTTTTGCAAAAAGTATTACTGCCGTTAGAAATAGCTTTATCAGCCTGTCGACGAGTCTGTCAGATCGCTTTAGCCTGCATCTGCAAACAGACATACCGACTACCCATTTTCATCGTGGGAACGCCTCTGAGGGTAGGGCAGTATTAACCAGTAAAACTGTTAAAGATTTTATGCTGCAAAAGCTCAATAGCCTGGATATCAAAGGTAATGCGAGTAAAGATCCGGCCTATGCTCGTCAGACATGCGAAGCCATGTTATCAGCCGTGTACAGTAATAATAAAGATCACTGTTGTAAATTACTCATCAGTAAAGGGGTCAGTATTACCCCCTTTCTGAAAGAGATAGGAGAGGCTGCGCAGAATGCGGGGCTACCTGGGGAGATAAAAAACGGCGTATTTACTCCAGGTGGGGCAGGAGCGAATCCTTTTGTCGTCCCCCTCATTGCTGCAGCGAGCATTAAATATCCGCATATGTTTATAAATCATAATCAGCAGGTGTCTTTTAAAGCGTATGCTGAGAAAATCGTTATGAAAGAGGTTGCGCCGCTGTTTAATAAGGGGACGATGCCGACGCCACAACAATTTCAGTTAACTATAGAAAATATTGCGAATAAGCATCTTCAGAATGCCTCCTGAAGATAGCAAACACAATACTGCTATTAACCATATAAATTAATAGCAGATTTTCTGAAAGTATATATTCATTTTTATGGCGACGCTTTTAACAAAACGTCGCCATCTTTATTTTAATATAAAAATAAAATGGATACCCTTAAATCTTAAAATAATTGTTATTACCCTAAATACCTACATAACCAGACAGTTTTTTTTGTAACGCTGCGTGTTGTTAAGTCTATGATACCCGCGCACGGATGATGTCTCGATAAGGATTAATGGTCTGTTAACTGTCAGGAGAGGTTATGCCGCCTTTAAAAAAAATTATGCTGCTCCTGTTTGTGGGGGTGATGGTCGCCACGGTAACGACACCTGCATTGGCGCTGGTTTGCCTTGCAACTCACTCAGCTCAAGAGTGTGCTGAAGTCTGTGGTGTCGATATGTGGTTTATGTTTTTGGCATGCTTTTAAGGAGGAAGAATATTGAAGGTGAACAGGCGATAGTGAGTAGCTCGCTGCGCCAGGGGATAATACTCCCCTGGCGCAGCCAGTTATATTTTAGTGCGGTGATAACAAAGCATTTACTCACTACTGATGAAATTCGCTATTTACAACAGAGCACGTTTACTAAGCAAAAAAAATCTGCACACGCTATCTTTTTATATCTGTCCTGGGTAATGAACGACAGGAAAAACATGATGCGGCCTGAAGAGATTTATCAGCGAATAGAGGCAAAGAATTGGCGGCATGTCTGGGTGGTCGGCGATATTCACGGCTGTTTTTCAATGTTAATGAAAAGGTTACGTGAGTGTCGATTTGATCCGCAACAAGACTTGTTAGTTTCTGTGGGCGATCTCATTGATAGAGGCCCGGACAGCCTGGGTTGCCTGGCTTTACTGCGTGAGTCCTGGATGACGGCGGTTCGCGGCAATCATGAACAAATGGCGCTGGATGCGCGGGCCTCATCGCAGTCGACGCTGTGGTTGATGAATGGTGGCGACTGGTTTACCCGCCTGACGGCTGAACACGTTGCGCAAGCTGAAGCGCTTTTTATCCTTTGTCAGCGGCTGCCCTGGATACTGGAAGTTCGCTGCCGCCATAGCACGCATGTGATCGCTCATGCTGATTACCCCGCGTCAACCTATCAATGGCAAAAAAAGGTCGATTTACATCAGGTTCTCTGGAGCCGCGAACGACTCATAAATAAGCGCGGCGGGATTAGCGGTGCCGATCATTTTTGGTTTGGCCATACGCCGTTGCGTCGGCGCATGGATTTCGCCAACGTACACTATATTGATACGGGCGCGGTATTTGGCGGGCAATTGACGTTAGCGCGGATACAATAGCGGTATCAGCGACCAGGGTTAAAAATCGCTATATTGCTGCGCAGGTCGCCAGAAGCCGTCGATAAAATCCTCTACCGGAAAACAGCCGCCATGGCGAATCCGTTGATCGTCCATCGAATAAAGACACTGCTGCTCGGTATCGTAGATGTCCACGACAATATCCTCGCATCCTCCATCCAGGTAACATACAAAAAGTACCAGCGCGAACATTACATCCTCAATGTTAACTACTTTACACGATAGTGTAGGAGAGGTTAGCGCAGGGGGGAAATGAGAAAAGGAAGAATAAATAACCCGCCTGGCGACGGGTTCTTTTTGAGTCAGGCAAGACGCATGACCCAGGCATCAGATTTAGGATCGTAATGATTACGGAACAAAACGGAATGTTCCCCGTTGAGAATGGCGGGAACGCTGGTTTCGGCATCCCAGGCGTCCAGTTGCATACATAAATCCGGATCGGATTTACAGGGAATTGTTAACGTTCGCTCCCCCGGCGATTCGCCATGTAATTCGGCATCGTCGATTTCAAAAGCGCCAATGCGCACACTGGTTTTCATCATCGTGCTCTCCGTTAATACGCTAATTGTGGTACGACCAGTTTAGTCGTCCATTTTTCAGCGTAGTCAACGTACGCAAAAGCGCCAGTCAAAAAGTGCGGTTTTTTTGTGCGCCTTTTAACTATTACCAGTAAAGAGTTTGCCATCCCGCACCAGTTCACGCGGGTAACTGTTCTTTATTCTTGAGCCGATACGTTTTGCCAGACCAAGCGGCTGATGCTGGAACGTCACCAGGACATCATCAGCGGCAGGGGGTGTTTGCGGATAAATATCCCGACCGCGATACCACTCCTCCGCCTCTTGCGCAGAGAGTTCGAACGCGTGAGCATGAGTCGGGCAGGCAAGGGCTATCGTCGCCTCATGTTGCCAACGATAGCCTTTATTATGACTTTCGGCCAGCTTAATGCCGAGCCGGGAAAAACGGACTTTTCCGATCAGTGATTCAATCTCTGCCGGGAACAGCCAGACCTCTTTTTCACGCTGCCAAAGATGGAGATTTTCATCCCATAGCAGTCCGACGGCGTTGGCCGCCTGGCTAACGTGTAATGCTTCGCGGCCTTTGAGGGGGGTAAAAGGAAACGTCCCCACTTTATACCCCGGCGCGGGCATGGCTGGAAGGGATGACATTTTACGCAGACGTGCGACAAAGAATCCTTCGCAGTCGTAAATTTGCGGGAAGACGTGCAGGAAGCCTTCCGGGGTGAGGGCGCGGTCAGCGTCAGGAAACAGATCACCCAGCGGCAAAAATTCAACGGCGTCGGCGTAGGTCTCTTTCAGCCAGAGGCAGACCGCTTCGTTTTCCTGGCGATTTAACGTGCAGGTGGAGTAGACCAGCGTGCCGCCGGGTCGTAAAGCATGAAAAGCGCTGTCGAGCAGTTCCCGCTGTGTCGCCGCGATATCCAGATTGCTTTCTGGCGACCAGTTTTTTAGCGCATCAGGATCTTTACGTACTACGCCTTCGCCAGAGCAGGGCGCATCCAGCAGGATAGCGTCAAACATCTCCGGTAACGCAGCGCCAAATACGCGGCCATCGAAATGCGTCAGTGCGGTATTGGCGATTCCACATCGGCTGATATTAGCGTGCAGAACTTTGACGCGGCTGGCCGAAAATTCGTTGGCCAGAATGGCGCCGCGGTTCCCCATGCGGGCAGCGATCTGCGTGGTTTTGGAGCCAGGTGCTGCCGCCATATCCATGACCCGCTGCGGATGATTATCATCGGCGAACAGGGCCGCGACCGGCAGCATCGAACTGGCCTCCTGAATGTAAAACAGGCCGCTTAAATGCTCAGCGGTACTGCCAAGCGGCAATGCCTCTTCATCATCGCGCTCGATCCAGAATCCTTCATGACACCACGGAATTGGCGTGAGCGACCAGCCGTAGGGCGCGATTAGGGCAAGGAAATCAGCCACGGATATTTTAAGCGTATTGATGCGTATACTGCGGCGCAACGGGCGTTGGCAGGCCGAAATAAATTCATCAAAAGAGAGCGTGGAAGGCATTGCTTCACGCATTTGCGTCAGAAAAGCGTCAGGAAAATAGACAGCGTGTTGAGCCACAGGTGTATCGCCGGCAAAAAAACAGGCGCGCAGTGTAGCATAAAACGCTCCGGCGCGAGTACGCCGGAGCCGGGTGTTTAACGTGGCAGAGCGGTACCCCATTCACGCCACTCTTTCGGTTCGCTCTCTTGTAACAGGAAATGCTTACCGGCTTGCGCTTTTGGCGCCAGCGGCGTACCTGGTGGAGTAGCGAAGGCGATACCGCCACGGATGAACTGATTAAATGTCCCCGTTTTCACCACGCCGCCTGTCAGACCAAAGTCGAGACTATAGCCGGAGGCAAGCCAGAATACGGAGTTATTACGCACCAGATATTGGTAACGCTTACTGATGCGCAAGGTGATCATCACGCGATCGGAGAGCGACCCCAGGGACATTCCGGTGACGGTTCCCACTTCGATACCGCGAAACAGGACGGGGGTACCAATATTAAGCGAGCCTGCTTCTGGCGCCTCCACGACGATGCTTAACCCATCCAGATAGCGTGAGTCGGTAATCGTGGCTTCCTGCAGTTCAAAGTCGCGCCGTGCCGCGCCGCGTCCTGGCTCAACGTTAATATAGGGCTGGAGAATCGTATCCAGATGCTCGACGCCCGCCGCGGAAATTTGTGGCGTGATAACGGAAAAACGTGTCCCGGCGCGGGCAAATGTCTGTACATACTCCGGATAAAGTACGGCTTTTGCCTGCACTTCATTACGTGCGGTGATCAATTCCAGCGTCTGGATCTGGCCGATATCAATACCGAGGTAACGAATGGGCATCCCTTCCGCCAATTTTCCGGCGTCGAACGCGTGCAGCGTAATTTGTCCGCCTACCGCGCGAGCGGAGGTTTCTGAAGCATAAAGAATGCGTTTATCGCCTTTGCGCCGACTAGCGCTGGCGCCGCTCAGGTTATCAAAACTAATGGCCCCTTTCAGCGCGCGGGAGAGTGGCGAGGCCTGTACCGTTAGGCCGCTGCCGTTAAGTTGCACCTTCGCGCCGCCTTCCGCCCAGAACACGCTATTGCTGGTTAACAGGTGGCGATATTCCGGCTTAATATGCAGGTCGATGTCAAAGGTATTGGCGCGTGGGCGAACGGTGATGACTTCGCCTACTTCAAATTTTCGATACAGCACGACGGAACCTGCCTGGACATCCGGCAACGTTTCGGCTGTCAGCGTCAGGGTGGTAGTCGGTAAGTCACTGAGACTATTTTCCAGCGCTTTTTCCAGGTTAGCATAGAGCGGGTAGGTGGATTTCATCTTCCCGCTCGTACCGGGTAAAATACGAATTCCGCCGTCAATCCACTCGCTGGCGCTGGCGCCGAGGAACTCTACGCCGTCAAGGCCGACTTTGACATCCACCCGGCTGTTGACCACGAATTTACTGTCGCCCTGTACCAAATCCCGGTGCTGCGGTTCAATCGCGACGGTGAATGACACGCCTTTACTGGATAAGTTGCGCTCAATGACCTGGCCAATTTTTACACCATGTAAAATTAACGGCTGGCCCGGTTCGATGCCGTAACTTTCCGGGGCTGTCAGCGTCAGGGTTAAGGCATTCGCCTCATGCAGCAGGGCTTTTTCACCCGGCACCACCACAAATTCACTGCGCGGTTCGCCGTCGCCCGGCACCAGCTCGAAGGTTTTTCCGGTTAACAACGAACTGATATTCGCGTCGCTCAGCGACAGTTTGGGATTGCGTAACTCAATACGCGTATTTTCCCGCATCAGCGGAACAACGCTGGGATCGACGGTCATCTCTCCGGTGACTTTACCGCCAGGGTTGAGCGTCAGTTTAGAAAGCTCACCCACCTCCAGTCCCTGGTACATGAGCGGCGTAGATTCCGCCTTCAGACCGTCTCCGCTGGGCAGCTCAAGTTTAACGATTACCCCTCGTTGGCTGTGGGCTAAATCTTTATATAAGCCGAACGTGTCATCCTGGGCGGCGGGTTTGGAATTGTCCGGCGAATCAAACGCAATCGCGCCATTGACCAGGGCCGCGAGGCTTTCCAGTTTCACCTTCGCGCCGCTCAGGCTTAGATCGGCGTCAATGCCGGAGACATTCCAGAAACGGCTGCCTTTTTTCACCAGATCGGTAAACCGTCGCTCAATCAGAACGTCAATCGTCACGCCCTGTTTGTTAGGGTTAATCGAATAGTCATACACCCGTCCGACAGGGATTTTACGGAAATAGACCAGTGAACCGCTATTAAGCGAACCGAGATCCGGCGCATTGAGATGAATCATCAGATCGCCGTTGCTAAGCCGGTATTTAGGCTGTGTATCCAGGGCGACGAAATGATCTCTGGGCTTGCCTTTACCTGGCATCATACCGATGTAATTCCCACCGACCAACGCATCCAGGCCGGAAACGCCCGCCAGCGAGGCTTTGGGCGTCACCAGCCAGAATTGCGTCTCTTCGCGCAACGCATCTTCCATATCTGATTTGATACTGACGCGAACTTCAATTTTGCGCAGATCTTTGCTCAGGCTGACATCTTCCACGGTGCCGACTTCTACTCCCTGATAACGAACGGGAGTCCGGCCTGGTACGATACCGTCCGCCGACATAAAATCGATAGTCACGCTATTGCCGCGATCCTGGTAGCTATCCCATACTAGCCACCCTGCGATCATTAGCGCGATAAGCGGTAGCAGCCAGAAAGGTGAAATACGGCGTTTGGTTTTAATTTGCGCTTCAGTCTTCGAAGCGGGCGTTTCCTGACTCATGTGCATCCCAAAGTAAGCGGCTATCCAGCCATTCCACTGCAAGAATAGTCAAAATTACCGCTGCGCCGAAATAAAACGCAGCCGGTCCCATAGTAAAAGCCAGAATCTGATCGCGATTAATCAGAGACATGGTTAACGAGATAACGAAAAGATCCAGCATCGACCAGCGGCCTATCCATGTCACCAGACGCAGCAACAGAATTCGCGTCCGCAGTCCCTGTTCGCATTTAAAATGGATACTCAACAGTAGCGTAAACATCACGATGACTTTGGTAAACGGCACCAAAATACTGGCGATAAAAACGACGGCGGCGACGGCGATATTGCTGCTGGCAAGCGACATAATGCCCGACAGGATAGTATCTTCCTGACGCCCGCCATTAATGTAGATTACCGAAATAGGCAGCAGGTTTGCCGGCAGCAAAAAGACAATAGACGCCAGCAAGGCCGCCCAACACTTCTGTATGCTCTGTTTTCTGCGTAACCGTAGCGGAATATGACAACGCGGGCAGCGTCCTTTCGCATCCGGATAGCCGCTAAAGTGGCAGCCAAGACAGACGCGCAATCTTTCGTCCGCACGTTGAGCAGGGCGCTGCGGATAAAATCGTTCCCATAGTTGCTCCACATTCAGATGAATCATAGTCAGAATGCTAAGAACCACCAACGAGACGAACGCTAAAAGCCCGATGCCCGGCTGCAGAAAGGCATAGTCCTGCACTTTGATAGAGGCAACGCCAATACCGACCAGATAGATGTCCAGCATCACCCACTCTTTCAGTTTTTCCAGCATCAGCAGGACTGGACGCAGATTCATGCCGAGAAGGCTGCCAAACCACAGGTAAGCAATTGAAAAAACGAGAATAAGCGGCGCGCCCACCACGCAAAAGAGCACCATTGCGGCGGTTAACGGATCGTCCTGTTGCGTCATTTGCCAGATGCCGTGCATCACATTGGCATCAATGCGTACACCCAACAGGTAGATATGGAGTAACGGTTCGCTCCAGGCAAACGGCATCAATAGCAGCATGGTTACCGCCATCGCGGTCAGCCGCGTCAACGACCAGTCGCGCCCATCGCGAATTTTGGCCTGGCAACGAGGACAATAAGCGCTTTGATGAGCGCTCATCTCCGGCAAGCTGAACAGCATGTCGCATTCAGGGCAGCGCTGGTAGTGACTGCGCGGCAGCGCTTCGCTAATTGACCTGATCGTTAGCTTTTTTGTTGGCGTGACGTGTGAGGTGTTCAGAGCCATGTATCGTGAATCAAAGTGTTAGAATAATGTAATCTTAACTCATGACAGGAATAATCTTGAGCAAGAACGCATTTAATGCTTATTTTAATAGCCTGTGTTTAGGAGTAAGACCACGAAGTGATTATATAATGAGCAAAACAGAACTATACGCGGCGTTAAACCGCGATTTTCAGTCGTTAATGGCAGGTGAAACCAGCTTTCTGGCCACGCTGGCGAATACCAGCGCGCTACTGTTCGAACGTCTTACCGAGGTGAACTGGGCGGGATTTTATCTCCTCGAAGGCGATACGCTGGTGTTGGGGCCGTTTCAGGGGCGAATCGCCTGTGTGCGGATTCCGGTTGGTCGCGGCGTGTGCGGCGCAGCGGTAGCGCAGAATAAGGTTCAACGTATTGATGATGTTCATGCGTTTGACGGCCATATTGCCTGTGATGCCGCCAGCAACGCCGAAATTGTGCTGCCTGTCACGGTTGGCGAACGGATTATCGGCGTGCTGGATATAGATAGCACGGCGTTTGGCCGTTTTACCGAAGAAGATGAACACGGCCTGCGTACGCTGGTCGCACAGCTTGAAACCGTGCTTGCAACGACGGATTACAAAAAATTCTTTGCGAGCGTCGCAGGATAATCAACGGATAACGTAGCAATTACTGATGGCGTCATTATAATGACGCCTGTTCATGCCTGCTGCTTGTTGGCTACGTCCGTTGTAATCAGGAAATTTCATGGAAAATCAACCTAAGTTGAATAGCAGTAAAGAAGTTATCGCGTTTCTGGCCGAGCGTTTTCCTCACTGTTTTAGTGCGGAAGGCGAAGCTCGCCCGCTGAAAATTGGTATTTTTCAGGATCTGGTAGAGCGAGTTGGGGGCGAAATGAACCTCAGCAAAACGCAACTTCGTTCCGCTTTACGTCTTTATACTTCAAGCTGGCGTTACCTGTACGGCGTTAAGCCGGGCGCAACGCGCGTCGACCTTGATGGCAATCCGTGCGGCGAGCTGGAAGAACAGCATGTCGAACATGCGCGTAAGCAGCTTGAAGAGGCCAAAGCCCGTGTTCAGGCGCAGCGCGCAGAGCAGCAAGCGAAAAAACGCGAAGCTGCCGCGGCGGCTGGCGAAAAAGAAGACGCGCCGCGACGCGAGCGTAAACCTCGCCCGGTAGCGCGTCGTAAAGAAGGCGCTGAACGTAAACCTCGCGCTGATAAACCGACGACGAAAGCGCCGCGTGCGCCTCGCGAAGAGAAGCACACGCCGGTTTCTGATATTTCAGTATTGACCGTAGGGCAGTCCCTCAAGGTGAAAGCGGGTAATAATGCGATGGATGCCACCGTATTAGAAATCACCAAAGATGGTGTCCGTGTACAGCTGAATTCGGGTATGTCTTTGATTGTACGCGCAGAACACCTGGTGTTCTGAAACGGAGGCCAGGCCTGGCATGAACACTTTTTTTAGGCTTACCGCGTTAGCTGGCCTGCTTGCATTAGCAGGCCAGTCCTTCGCCGTGGAAGATATTACGCGTGCCGATCAAATTCCCGTACTAAAGGAAGAGACGCAACATGCGACGGTGAGTGAGCGCGTAACGTCGCGTTTTACCCGCTCCCACTATCGCCAGTTCGATCTGGATGAGGCATTTTCGGCAAAGATTTTTGATCGCTATCTGAATCTTCTCGACTATAGCCACAACGTTTTGTTGGCGAGCGATGTCGAGCAGTTTGCGAAAAAGAAAACCGTGTTGGGCGATGAGCTGCGCACGGGTAAGCTGGATGTTTTTTACGATCTTTATAACCTGGCGCAAAAGCGCCGGTTTGAACGTTACCAGTACGCGCTAAAAGTGCTGGAACGGCCAATGGATTTCACCGGAAACGATACGTTTAACCTGGACCGCAGTAAAGCGCCCTGGCCGAAAGATGAGGCTGAGCTAAATGCGCTGTGGGATGGTAAAGTGAAATTCGATGAGCTCAGTCTGAAACTCACCGGCAAGAGCGACAAAGAAATTCGCGAAACGCTGACGCGTCGCTACAAATTCGCTATTCGTCGCCTGGCGCAGACCAACAGTGAAGATGTGTTCTCGCTGGCGATAACCGCTTTTGCGCGTGAAATCGACCCACATACGAATTATCTTTCTCCCCGCAATACCGAGCAGTTTAATACCGAAATGAGCCTGTCTCTGGAAGGTATCGGCGCGGTGCTGCAAATGGATGACGATTATACTGTCATTAACTCATTGGTCGCCGGCGGCCCGGCAGCGAAGAGCAAGTCGATTAGCGTCGGCGATCGTATCGTCGGCGTAGGGCAGGCCGGAAAACCGATGGTCGACGTGATTGGCTGGCGTCTTGACGATGTGGTGGCGCTGATCAAAGGGCCAAAAGGCAGCAAGGTCCGACTGGAAATACTGCCGGCTGGTAAAGGGACGAAAACGCGTATTATCACGCTGACGCGTGAACGGATTCGTCTTGAAGATCGCGCGGTTAAAATGTCGGTGAAAACCGTCGGCAAGGAAAAAGTTGGCGTACTGGATATTCCAGGCTTCTATGTTGGCTTGACCGATGATGTCAAAGTTCAGCTTCAGAAGCTGGAAAAACAGAACGTTAACAGCATCGTTATCGATCTGCGTTCAAACGGCGGCGGGGCGCTGACGGAAGCCGTTTCGCTTTCCGGTCTGTTTATCCCTTCTGGTCCAATAGTTCAGGTGCGCGACAATAACGGCAAAGTGCGTGAGGATAGCGACACCGACGGCGTGGTCTACTACAAAGGCCCGCTGGTGGTGCTGGTCGATCGTTTCAGTGCCTCGGCATCGGAAATCTTTGCTGCCGCGATGCAGGATTATGGTCGCGCGCTGATTGTCGGTGAGCCGACCTTCGGTAAAGGGACGGTACAGCAATATCGTTCGCTAAACCGAATTTACGATCAGATGCTTCGCCCGGAATGGCCTGCGCTGGGTTCGGTGCAGTACACCATTCAGAAGTTTTACCGTGTCAACGGCGGTAGTACGCAGCGTAAAGGGGTCACGCCGGATATCATCATGCCGACTGGCAATGAAGAGACGGAAACCGGAGAAAAATTTGAAGATAACGCCTTGCCGTGGGATAGCATTGATGCGGCGAAATACGTGAAATCGGACGATTTGGCCCCGTTTGGCCCGGAATTATTGAAAGAACACAACGCGCGTATCGCCAAAGATCCTGAGTTTCAGTACATCATGAAGGATATCGCACGTTTCAATGCCATGAAGGATAAGCGCAACATCGTCTCTCTGAATTATGCGCAGCGTGAGAAAGAGAACAATGAAGAAGACGCTCTGCGTCTGGCGCGTATTAACGATCGGTTTAAACGCGAGGGTAAACCGTTGCTGAAGAAACTGGACGATCTGCCAAAGGATTACCAGGAGCCGGACCCGTACCTTGATGAAACGGTAAAGATTGCTCTGGACCTGGCGCATCTTGAAAAAGAAAAACCAGCGGAGCAGGCGGCAGCCAATAAGTAACGCTAAACAGGCACAAAAAATTGTGCCTGTTTTTTTTTAACAAGCGCAGAAGTCGTCAGGATAATGCTACAAAATGTAAAGTTGTGTTTTTCTCGTGACTTACCGCCTGGTGATGCTTGAAAATAGCCATAAGACCCATACGATGTGGGTAATCGCATAGTGCGCTTTGTTAAATTGAGGTTAAAAGAAAATTATGATGCGAATCGCGCTCTTCCTGCTGACGAACCTGGCCGTGATGGTCGTTTTCGGGCTGGTTCTGAGCCTGACAGGGATACAGTCGAGCAGCGTGCAAGGCTTGCTGATCATGGCGCTGCTGTTTGGTTTTGGCGGTTCTTTTATTTCATTGCTGATGTCCAAATGGATGGCGTTAAAATCCGTAGGAGGGGAAGTTATTGAACAGCCTCGCAATGAAAGAGAACGCTGGTTGATGAACACCGTAGCAACGCAAGCGCGCCAGGCCGGTATCGCCATGCCGCAGGTTGCTATCTACCATGCGCCGGACATTAACGCGTTTGCGACGGGCGCACGCCGTGACGCCTCATTGGTCGCTGTGAGCACCGGTTTGTTGCAAAACATGAGCCCTGACGAAGCGGAAGCCGTCATTGCGCATGAAATCAGCCATATTGCCAATGGCGATATGGTGACGATGACGTTGATTCAGGGGGTGGTTAACACCTTCGTTATCTTTATTTCGCGCATTATCGCGCAAATTGCTGCTGGTTTTCTGGGCGGCAACCGCGATGAAGGCGAAGGAAGTAACGGTAATCCGCTAATCTATTTCGCCGTTGCGACGGTGCTGGAACTGGTCTTCGGTATTCTGGCGAGCATCATCACCATGTGGTTCTCCCGTTACCGTGAGTTTCATGCCGATGCGGGATCGGCGAAGCTGGTTGGCCGTGAAAAAATGATTGCCGCGTTGCAGCGCCTGAAAACCAGCTACGAGCCGCAAGAAGCGACCAGCATGATGGCGTTTTGTATTAACGGTAAATCGAAATCGTTAAGCGAGCTGTTTATGACGCACCCACCGCTGGATAAACGCATTGAAGCGCTGCGTAGCGGTGAGTACCTGAAATAATAAGCCCACTGGCAAGTATGAAAAGCGCGTCGAATGACGCGCTTTTTTTACGCCTGAACGCGTGGTTGCGTAATACGTAAACCGCTCACCACCGCCGCGAGAGTCGCCAGGATCGCCGCTGCGAGCAGAGAAAGATGCGTACCGCTATCGCCAAACTGGTTCAACATCAGCGCTACCAGCGCGGCGCCAGTACTTTGGCCTAACAGTCGCGCCGTGCCCAGCATCCCGCTGGCGCCACCGCTGCGCTCACGCGGCGCGGAAGTGATAATGGTGTGATTATTCGGCGACTGGAACAGGCCAAACCCTGCGCCACAAAGGATCATCGGCCAGATAATATTCAGATCGGAGGGGGAGGCTGGCAACATGACCAGCGCAAACAACCCGGCTGCCATTATCACCATTCCCAGCGCCCCCAGCAAACCGGCATGAAGACGTTCTATCAGGTATCCCGCCAGCGGCGCCATTACCATCGTTGCCAGCGGCCAGGGCGTCAATAACAGGCCGGTTTCTACTTCGCTACGGCCCAGCACGGTTTGCAGATAAAAAGGTAGCGAGACCATGGCTAACATTTGCGCGCAGAACGAGCAAATTGACGTGCCGATCGAGAGTGAAAAAAGCGGAATTCGTAACAAGTCGATGGGTAACAAAGGGACGGGCAAAGAAAGCTGGCGGCGCACGAAGAAAAACCCGACCACGACCAGAACGAGCAGCTCTGCGCCAATCAACGTTAGCGACTGTCCCTGGGCAAATCCGCTCAATGCGGTAATCAGCAGGCCAAATGTGAGCGCATTCATTACCGCGCTCGGTAAGTCAAAGCGCGGCTTAGTGTCATGGGCGATGTTTGCTGGTAAAAAGCGTATGGCCAGAATTAACGCGATGATACCTAACGGGACATTAATCAGAAACAGCCATTTCCATGATGAGATGGACAAAATCGCTGCGGCGATCGTCGGACCCGCGGCGGAAGAGACTGCGACGATAAAAGAGTTAATTCCCATGCCTCGTCCCAGATGACGCTGGGGGTAGATAAGACGAATCAGCGCCGTGTTTACGCTCATTAGCGCCGCGCCGCCAAATCCCTGCGCGATGCGCGCCAGCGTCAGCATCTGCAGCGAGTCTGAAAGCGCGCAAAACAATGATGAAAGCAGAAATACCACTAAACCACATTTGTAGATCCGGCGATAACCAAACATGTCGCCTAAAAAAGACAGGGAAAGCAGTGAGACGACAATGGCAATTTGGTACGCATTGACAATCCAGATAGAGCTGGCAGGGGAGGCATGTAAATCAGTCGCAATGGTTGGCAGCGCGACATTAGCGATTGCGCCATCCAGAACCGCCATCGAAATACCGATAATAATCGTCAGGATAGCGCCATATCTCTGCGGGAGGGGCAGGCCATCGGCCCGTGTTTTTTCCATAAGTATTTTGTAATAAGGGGAATTATGAGCTGAATAATAATGTTAGCATTAATACTGAGTTGTTATGTCGCAGATTTGTAACGAAGTAAGCAAAGATGGATTGCGGGCGACCTGGCGTGAAATTATAATAAAAACTCGTTCTGAATTTTATAAAACGCTCGTAATGAGGTGATAAATGGCAAACGCAGATCTGGATAAGCAGCCTGATTCTGTATCTTCTGTGCTGAAAGTTTTCGGCATTCTGCAGGCGCTGGGTGAAGAGCGTGAAATAGGGATTACCGAGCTATCGCAGCGCGTCATGATGTCGAAAAGCACCGTTTATCGCTTTTTGCAAACCATGAAAACGCTGGGCTACGTGGCTCAGGAGGGGGAGTCTGAAAAATACTCTCTGACGCTAAAGCTGTTTGAGCTGGGCGCGCGAGCTTTGCAAAATGTTGATCTCATCCGCAGTGCGGACATTCAGATGCGCGAACTGTCTCGTCTGACAAAAGAAACTATCCATCTTGGCGCGCTGGATGAAGACAGCATTGTCTATATCCATAAAATTGACTCTATGTACAATCTGCGGATGTACTCACGTATTGGGCGTCGTAATCCGCTGTACAGTACGGCCATCGGTAAAGTGCTTCTGGCCTGGCGCGACCGTGATGAGGTTAAGCAGGTTCTCGACGGCGTAGAGTATAAGCAAAGCACTGGGCGCACGATTACCAGCACTGAAGCGTTGCTGCCGCTGTTGGATGAAGTGCGTGCGCAAGGCTACGGTGAAGATAACGAAGAACAGGAAGAAGGGTTACGTTGTATCGGCGTACCGGTATTTGACCGTTTTGGCGTAGTCATCGCAGGGTTAAGCATTTCGTTCCCGACGCTGCGCTTTTCAGAAGAACGCCTACAGGAATATGTGGCTATGTTACACGCCGCCGCGCGTAAAATTTCTGAACAAATGGGTTACAACGATTATCCCTTCTAAGCAACGTTATTAGCATGACGTTAAAAAAAAGCAGCTACGAAAAATGTAGCTGCTTTTTTTATAACATCGGGTGGGATGAAATCGTAAAAGTAGATAATATCTGTCGGCTTATTTAACGGTTATTAAAATATTATTTAACAGTACTTATGAACAACAGCCAATATAGGGGAATTATTGGCGATAGTTTCACTGTGAAATTATTTATTGCCGCTTAGCCATTATCCACCACGGTGGCGATTTTTCTGAAAATGGGACAGTCGGAAAAGCCAATAATGCCGCTGTTGGTATGGAGATATTGCGCCGTGCTGGTGCCGCGTGCGGTCAGGTAATGGCACTGTAAACCCAGCCCCGCAGTGTTCACTTTACTTCCCACCAGGACGCCATAGCCGCTCATCAGCAGGCCTATCCACACCAGGGCAAACAATACAATTGCGCGAATGATCAAACGCATTACTACCTCTTTTCTTTTTTAGTTAGAATAAGAGTAGCGTGTACATTGATTGAAACAAGTGAATCATTCCTAAAAACATATAATGCCGCTACAGTTACTCCTGGTTTAAGTAACTCATGATAATTTAGCGACATAAGATGTAAGATCGGAGAGTGGAGTGAAAAAATTTCGATGGGTCGTTCTCGGCATCGTGGTGGTAGTATGCCTGTTGCTGTGGGCGCAGGTGTTTAATATCATGTGCGATCAGGATGTACAATTTTTCAGCGGTATTTGCGCCATCAATAAATTTATTCCCTGGTAAACGTTTTACACCAGAGATTTCCTTCCCGTGTAGCAGTGGTAGAATGACGTCTCTACATTGAGGTGGTGAAATGAACGACGTTTTAAACTCTGGTGCGTTTTCTCTTGCATCTTTAATAGTATCAATGGTGGTTCTGGTGGTGGGGCTGGTGCTCTGGTTCTTTGTCAACCGGGCAAGTTCCCGTGCCAACGAGCAGATAGAACTGCTCGAAGCGTTATTGGATCAACAGAAGCGGCAAAACGCGTTGTTACGTCGCCTTTGCGAAGCAAACGAACCAGAAAAAGAAGCGGAACCCGCAACAGCGGCAAGCGAACCAAAAGAGGATGAGGACATCATTCGTCTGGTTGCAGAACGATAATGCTTACCGGGGCGCAAATGGCGCCAGTGCCATACGCCCCATTTCCCCGTCGGATCTCTCCGCGTTGCCGTTTGCAACTGATACTACAGCATCAACACCTTACATAATATATGGCTTTATATGCAACATAGTTTTATATGTATAACAAATGGACATATGGCATTTTTGTGATACCGCTCATTCTCTATTAAAAGCGAAACGTTTCTCTCTCTTTATGGATTGTCATTGTTTGTTCATTATTTTAAGGCATTCTGTAAAGACGCAGAACATCACAAAAAGCGGTGTCGAAAATCGCTTTTCTTTTCTATTATTTTGATTAAAAGGTGTTTTTTATCATTGTGACAATTTATGCATAACTTAGCATAAAAAGTGATATGAAAAATACAGCTTTTAAATGTGATTTGATGCACTGGAAGAAGCGAAGTTATTGAGCTATGGTAGAAAAATGGCTTTTCAGCAGTGACGTTGTCAGGAGTCCGTCAGCGCGTGAGGATATATCTTTCGCAATTTTGTTGCATAAACGTGCTGTCAATTTGTGAAGGTTCTCGTAATTTGTGCGACGGATCGAGACACGTTTAAAAATGGCTTGCCATAATTAACGTTGTATGTGATAACAGGCTTTGGGTTAAACGAGGTACAGTTCTGTTTATGTGTGGCATTTTCAGTAAAGAAGTCCTGAGTAAACACGTTGACGTTGAATACCGCTTCTCTGCCGAACCTTATATTAGTGCCTCAAGCAGTAATGTCTCAGTTTTATCTATGTTATGCCTACGGGCAAAGAAAACACTCTAAGGAATTTTGCAAATGGCAAAGATTAAAGGTCAAGTTAAGTGGTTCAACGAATCCAAAGGTTTTGGCTTCATTACTCCGGCTGACGGCAGCAAAGATGTGTTCGTACACTTCTCCGCTATCCAGGGCAATGGTTTCAAAACTCTGGCTGAAGGCCAGAACGTTGAGTTCGAAATTCAGGACGGCCAGAAAGGTCCGGCTGCTGTTAACGTAACAGCTATCTGATCGACACCACTGATTTGATGCGTTTGTCGCGTCAGCCTCAGATATAAAGCCTCGCTAAAAGCGGGGCTTTTTAATTCAATATCCTTCAAAATGTGTCTGGATGCGCTCTCGTTAGCGATTTGTTGCAAAGGCGCGAGGTTATTAGCATTGTTTTTTCTGGTTTTTCCGGCCGTTTCCCGTTAAATCAATCACCTGAAAAATGATTCGGCTGGAGATCAGGTGAAAAAGAAAAGCGACGGCGATACCCGTAATTTTACGCCCATACGTTTTGCACTACTTTGCACTGCCATTCTGCTCAGTATGGCATTGTTGTTAGGGCGGGTGGCATGGCTGCAAATTGTTACGCCGTCGAAACTGGTGAAACAAGAAGATATGCGCTCGCTTCGTGAAGTGACCACGGCCTCTCCACGCGGCATGATCACCGACAGAGAAGGGCGGCCCTTAGCGGTGAGCGTTCCGGTTAATGCTGTCTGGGCCGATCCGAAGACTATCATAAGCAAAGGCGGCGTTGGCTACAATGAGCGCTGGCAGGCGCTGGCCAGCGCCTTACATCTGTCGCTCAGTACGCTTGCGGAACGGGTAAACAGTAACCCGGCTGGCCGTTTTATCTACCTCGCGCGCCAGGTTTCACCCCAGCAAGCCGAATGGATAGATAAACTGAATCTACCGGGTATTAACCTGCGGGAAGAGTCGCGCCGTTTTTACCCTGCCGGACACGTAGCGGCCAATTTGATCGGCTTTACCAATATCGACGGGCAGGGAATAGAAGGTATTGAAAAGAGCTTTAACGCGCAACTGACGGGAAAACCGGGCTCCCGACTGGTGCGTAAAGATAAATTTGGTCACGTTATTGAGAACATTACGGAAGTGAATCCGGTTCCTGCTCATGAACTTCAGCTTAGCATTGATGAACGTCTGCAAACGGTTACCGAAGATGCGCTGGATAACGCCGTCATCTGGAACAAAGCGGAATCCGGCGCTGCCGTATTGATTAACATCCCAACGGGTGAAATTCTCTCGATGGCGAGCTACCCGGATTTCAACCCGAACAACCGTGAAGGCGCGCAGTTGGACGATTTTCGTAACCGCGCGATTAGCGACACTTTCGAACCCGGTTCTACTGTGAAGCCATTGGTCATTATGACTGCGTTACAGCAGGGTATCGTGCAGCCGGACAGCGTTATCGATACCCATCCTTTTACTCTCGATGGACACCGTATCCGCGACGTCGGTTACTATCCGGAACTGACATTAACCGGCATTTTGCAAAAATCCAGCGATACCGGCGTTTCTCACCTTTCTCTGGCGATGCCGGTGCAGAAATTAATGGATACTTATAAAAGCTTTGGTTTCGGCGTGCCTACCGGACTGGGTCTCACCGGAGAGAGCAGCGGGTTATTACCGAAACGCCGTTACTGGAGTGATTTAGATCGCGCTACCTTCGCTTTTGGCTATGGATTAATGGTGACGCCGCTGCAACTGGCGCATGTTTATGCCACGATTGGCAGCTTTGGTATCTACCGTCCGTTATCGATCACCAAAGTTGATCCGCCCGTGATCGGCACGCGGGTAATGCCGGAAGAACTGGTGCACGAGGTGGAACATATGATGGAGAGCGTCGCGTTGCCTGGCGGCGGCGGAACAAAAGCCGCAGTAAGAGACTACCGTATTGCGGTCAAAACCGGGACGGCGAAAAAAATTGGCGATGATGGTAAATACGTCGATAAGTATGTGGCATATACCGCAGGCGTCGCGCCGGCAAGTAACCCCAGGTTTGCGCTGGTGGTGGTGATTAATAATCCGCAAAACGGGGCTTATTATGGCGGCGCGGTATCTGCGCCCGTATTCAGCCAGCTCATGGGCGATGTGCTGCGGCTGGAAAATGTTGAGCCAGACGGTATGCCAGCCGATTCAGATCACCTTCTGGTGATGCATGGCAGCCACGTTGCGGTTCCGGGCTCGTAAAGGATTTTCCCGGGGCGCAATTCGCGTTACACTTGCGCCCTTTAGCGCCCCAGTCCGGAGTTGTCATGTCGTTTACCTGTCCGCTTTGCCATCAGCCGCTTACGCAGATTAATAACAGCGTTATATGTCCACAGCGCCATCAGTTTGATGTGGCGAAAGAGGGCTACATCAATCTGCTGCCGGTACAGCATAAACGTTCGCGCGATCCGGGCGACAGCGCCGAAATGATGCAGGCGAGGAGAGCGTTTCTTGATGCGGGCCATTATCAGCCGCTGCGCGATGCGGTGATTAACCTGTTGCGCGAGCGGCTGGATCAGTCGGCCACGGCGATTCTGGATATTGGCTGCGGCGAGGGGTATTACACTCATGCTTTTGCCGAGGCGTTGCCGGGAGTCACCACGTTTGGACTGGACGTTGCTAAAACGGCGATCAAAGCGGCGGCGAAGCGCTATTCGCAGGTGAAGTTTTGTGTGGCGTCAAGCCATCGACTGCCCTTTGCCGATGCGTCAATGGATGCGGTGATCAGAATCTACGCCCCGTGTAAGGCGCAGGAATTGGCGCGCGTGGTGAAACCTGGTGGTTGGGTCGTTACCGCCACGCCTGGACCGCATCATCTGATGGAACTAAAAGGGCTCATTTATGATGAGGTGCGTTTACATGCGCCGTATACCGAGCAGCTCGACGGATTCACATTGCAGCAGAGTACCCGCCTTGCTTATCACATGCAGCTCACCGCCGAAGCGGCTGTAGCACTGTTGCAAATGACGCCATTTGCCTGGCGCGCCAGACCAGAAGTGTGGGAACAACTGGCCGCCAGCGCCGGACTTAGCTGCCAGACGGATTTCAACCTTCATCTCTGGCAGCGTAACCGTTAACCGTGAAAATGCGTCCAGAGGATCTGGACGCCAATTCCTATCAGTACGACCCCGCCGAGAATTTCAGCACGCTTACCCAGCATTGGGCCGATAAAGCGACCGATCATCATTCCGAGGGTGGACATGATAAGCGTGGCGCAACCGATAGCTAATGCGGTAGCGATGATGTTTACCTGCAAAAACGCCAGACCGACGCCAACCGCCATCGCATCGAGGCTGGTCGCGATAGCCGTCGTGACTAATAGCCAAAAGCTGTGGCGGCGTAACGGTGTTTCATCTTCATCGCTACCGCCGCGGATACCTTCGATGATCATGCGTCCGCCCAGAAAGATCAGCAGAACAAAGGCTATCCAGTGGTTCCATTCCAGAACGAATTTACTCGCCAATATCCCCAGCCCCCAGCCGATTAACGGGGTCAGCGTTTCAACCGCGCCAAAGATAAGACCGGTACGCAACGCTTCTGAGAATTTGGGTTTATGTAGGGTGGCGCCTTTGCCAATTGATGCCGCGAAAGCATCCATCGACATGCCGAAAGCGAGAAGAACAGTAGCAGTAAAGTGCATGACAGCGTCCTGACCGGGGTATCCATTAAACACATCACTGCCCCCAGCAAACATGCATGTCGCCATTCTGTGACGAAATACACAGCAGTTGATGCGCCTATGGTCTCGCCTGACCAGCGGCGGCTGGTCCGTACGCGCCACGTTTTGCAACGAGTATGTTGACGCGTACATTTCCGGAGTCTGGAAATCGGCTACTCCCCAATTGACGGCGCAACATTAACATATTTTTAGAATATAAAACAACAGCGATAAAATATTATTTGTCTTCTAATTGAAAACGATTTTCATTTAGATTTGTTCATCAATAAAACGTTAAATTAAATAACAATTGGTCAATAGGAAATATAGCCTTAGCTATATTATGATTCGAAATAAAATTCGAAAAAACATAGTTGAGGCTATATCTTAGCTTATTGATTTTCAATAAGAAGTTTATATATTTTTTCCAGATCGTCGATATTGCGTACACGGATAAGCAAGCGTCGTTGTTCTAATTGCATCACCAGTACGCCGTCTTCCGATAAATTCATCTCTTTAATACGGTTATATTCTATCCAGACATTGGCGAAGAAAAAGCCACGTTGTTTAAAGATGATCCGTGGCGTGCGGATCCAGAATATATAAAACCCCATTAACGCCAGCGCACTTAATAACCATGTGGTCATCTGCGCTCCGTGGCTGGTTACGTTGTTATAAATAAGGATGGCGACCAGCCCAACGAAGATAACGCTGTCTACGCGACCACGGCGAAGCAGGGCTATAGAAAGCAGAGTGGGGCCATTGCGACGGGGCATGATGAACTGATCGTAGAGAGCGTAAGCCAATAATGCGGCAATAAAGAGAATCAGCACCAGGTCCGTGATAGTCATTTATCCTCCAGAGAAATAAAAAAACGGGGCCGTTTGGCCCCGGTAGTGTACAACAGCCTTACTGGCCCAGCAGTCCTACGGAGTAGCCGGCGATACCAATGACGAAGAAGCCCACGATAATCCACAGCGGGTTAACTTTCTTACGCAGCAGCCACATACAGGCAAAGGTCAACAGTAGCGGAACCAGACCCGGCATCAGCTGGTCGAGAATGGTTTGCACGGTGGTAACGCGTGTCTGACCATCCTGACCGGTGATGGTGGAGACCACCAGCGGGATATTCACATGCGTCCACTTGTTAACCAATGCCCCCATGACAAACAGGCCGAGGATTGACGCCCCCTCAGTCAGTTTTTGCAGGAAGCCGCCGCCCATATCTTTAACGATATCGACGCCTTTGCGGTAGCCATAAGCCACGCCATAATAACGGGTCGCCAGACGCACCAGGTTAAACAGGATGAAAAACAGCAGCGGACCAAGCAGGCTGCCGCTCATTGCAATACCTGCGCCCAGCGCCGCGAATACCGGACGGACGGTACCCCAGAAGATAGGGTCGCCGACGCCTGCCAGCGGTCCCATCAGACCGACTTTGATACCGTTGATAGCGCCATCGTCAATCTCTGCGCCGTTCGCACGCTTTTCTTCCATTGCCAGGGTCACGCCCAGTACCGGCGCCGCAACGTAAGGATGAGTGTTAAAGAACTCCAGGTGACGTTTAATCGCCTGTTTACGCGCGTCATTATTCTCCGGATACAGGCGACGAATCGCCGGCACCATAGAGAAGCAGAAGCCCAGCGCTTGCATACGTTCGAAGTTCCATGACCCCTGGAACAGGTTAGAACGAAGAAATACGCCGCGAATATCGCTCGGAGTGAGTTTTTTCTCGGTGGTAGTTTTAGTCATATCAACCATTTCGCTCACCTGTTAGTCCAGTTCGTTGTCGAGATCGTTATTGCCAGCAGCCGTTGCAGGCGCGCCCGCTACACGGTTGTATTTCGGGCTCAGCTGGATGTAAAGAATAGCCATCACTGCGCCGATGACACCCAGTGCGACCAGGTTGAAGTTTGTGAAAGCCGCGGTGACGAAACCGAGGTAGAAGAACGGCATCAGGTAGCCTGCGCGCATCATGTTGATAACCATCGCATAACCAACCACGACGATCATGCCGCCGGCGATGTTCAGACCGCCTGTGACGACTTCAGGAATCGCATTCAGCATTCCCTGTACTTCGCTGGTGCCTACGGAGATGGCAACGATAACCGCCGGGATGGCGATACGCATTGCCTGCAGGAACAGAGAAGAAACGTGCAGCCAGGAGAGCGCCGTCAGGTTGCCGTTTTCAGCCGCCTTGTCCGCCGCGTGCTGGAATGCCACGGTGATGGTACGAACGATAATGGTCAGTACCTGGCCTGCCGCCGCCAGCGGAATCGCCAGCGCGATACCGGCGCCAATGCTTTGATGCCCGGCGATGACCAGAACGGTAGAGATGATGGACGCCAGTGCGGCATCAGGCGCAACGGCAGCACCGATGTTCATCCAGCCCAGAGCGATCATTTCCAGAGTACCGCCGATGATAATACCGGTTTTCATGTCCCCCAGAACGGCGCCGATTAAGGTACAGGCGATCAGCGGACGGTGGAACTGAAATTCATCAAGTACCGACTCCATACCTGCGATACATGCGACGATGAACACCAGCACAATCTGAAGAGTGGTAATCTCCATTGTACTTCTCCTATTGCTATCTTAAGTGTGAAAGCTAATTAAATGCCGGCGGTTATTTCGCCACTTTGGCAATTAAATCCATCATTTTCAGTTTCGGATCGGTGGAAACTTTACGCACCTCAAGCTCGATGCCGCGCTCGTTGAGCTTTTTAAAGGCTTCGATATCCTTTTCATCAACGGAAACGGCGTTGTTCACCTGCGTTTTACCTTGACGATAGGCCATACCGCCAATGTTCACGGAGGTGACTTTCACGCCGCCCTCAACGATGCGCTCGACGTCGGTAGGATTGGTAAACAGAAGCATCACGCGTTCGCCAGCGTATTTCGGGTTATTGTAGACGCGAATCATCTTCGCGACGTCAACCACATGCGCCGTAACGCCCGGCGGCGCAACTTGCGTCAGCAGCGTTTTACGTACGGTATCAGCCGCCACTTCATCGCTCACAACAATAATACGGCTGACATTGGTCTCTTTGGTCCAGCGGGTAGCGACCTGACCGTGAATGAGACGGTCATCAATACGGGCAAGCCCGATAACCATATAATCATTCGGGCCCATCGGTTTTGCCGGCGTGGCCGCTTTTGGCGCGGCGGCGACTGGCGCTGGCGCGGCTTTTTCTACCGGTTTCGCTTTCAGCGCTTTTACGCCTTCACGACCGGTTTCTACCGCCAGTGCGACCAGCTCGTCAAAGCTCGGATCGTCGTCACGAGCCATAAACGTTTCGACCAGCATCGGGATGTTGACGCCGGCAATAACTTCATAGCGCTCTTTATCGACGACAATGCGGCTGGCAGCATTAAACGGACTGCCTCCCCATGTATCAACGAGAAATAGCACGCCTTTACTGGTATCGAGTTTAGCCAACTGAGCGTTGTACTTTTCGATCAGCGTTTCGGCATTTTCGCCTGGAACGAAATCGATCCAGCCGACGTTTTCCTGCTCGCCTAACAGCATTTCGGCTGTTTTAAGTAACTGCTCTGCAGCCCAACCATGTGTGCCTATAACAATAGCAATGGTCACTTGCTACCTCCTTTATTATTGTCAACACATCAACTTGACAGATGTATTTTTTGAATCGCCGTCCGCAAGCGAATCGATTCAGATGAGGGTTACAACGAAAAACGCATGATTTTCGTGAATTATTTTAGATATCGAAAAAAATATTTTGTGTGATGGAGATCCGTAATTTTGTTTTCGATAATGAGAAATTTCGAAGTGTAAAATATCCCGGTTACATCTCTTTGCAAAGGAAGGTAAATCTTTGCCAAAAACCAGTTGTCTCTGTTATGTTTAGCTTCCGTTTAATTAGAATGGGGTATAGGGCAGCAGCCCGTTGTATGGATCGTCACCGACGTCATTTCACTCTTTGGCCGTTTTGCGCCTGTCAATCTGGCATATCTTGCCATAGCCTTACTTTGTTTATTGCGTTACCGCCTGCATCCTTTGAGATGTTGTGGGCGCCGTTTAGTCATTCCTTAAGCAGGAGCTTGTCATGGAATTATTAATGGATCCCTCAATTTGGGTGGGTTTACTCACGCTCGTCGTCCTGGAAATTGTCCTGGGTATCGATAACCTGGTCTTTATCGCGATCCTCGCCGATAAATTGCCGCCAAAGCAGCGTGACAAAGCGCGTCTTATCGGGCTCTCGCTGGCGCTGATTATGCGTCTGGCGCTGCTGTCCATTATTTCGTGGCTGGTGACCTTAACAAAGCCGCTCTTTACCGTCTGGGATTTTACCTTCTCCGGCCGCGATTTAATTATGCTGCTGGGCGGTATATTCCTGCTGTTTAAAGCGACCACCGAGCTGCATGAACGTCTGGAAAACCGCGAGCATGACACCGGACACGGTAAAGGCTATGCGAGCTTCTGGGTGGTAGTCACGCAGATTGTCATCCTGGATGCGGTCTTCTCGCTGGACGCCGTGATTACGGCGGTAGGTATGGTAAACCATCTGCCGGTTATGATGGCGGCGGTGGTGATTGCGATGGCGGTGATGCTACTGGCGTCAAAACCGCTGACCCGTTTTGTCAACCAGCATCCGACGGTGGTGGTGCTCTGTCTGAGTTTCCTGCTGATGATCGGCTTGAGCCTGGTGGCGGAAGGGTTCGGTTTCCATATTCCGAAAGGCTACCTGTACGCGGCAATTGGTTTCTCGATCGTTATCGAGGTGTTTAACCAGATTGCGCGCCGTAACTTTATTCGTCATCAGTCCACGTTGCCGCTGCGCGCGCGTACTGCGGACGCTATCCTGCGTCTGATGGGCGGTAAACGTCAGGCGAGTACGCAACATGAGACGGATAGCCCGGCCGCGATATCGGTGTCGGAAGGCGCCTTCGCCGAAGAAGAACGCTACATGATTAACGGCGTACTGACTCTGGCGTCGCGCTCCCTGCGCGGCATTATGACGCCGCGAGGCGAAATTAGTTGGGTGGATGCGAATCTCAGCGTAGCTGAAATCCGTCAGCAGTTACTCTCTTCTCCGCATAGCCTGTTCCCGGTATGTCGGGGCGAGCTGGATGAAATTATCGGTATCGTTCGGGCGAAAGAGTTGCTGGTGGCGCTGGAAGAGGGCGCGGACGTTGCGGCTATCGCCGCCTCTTCCCCGGCGATAGTAGTGCCGGAAACGCTTGATCCTATCAATCTGTTAGGCGTTTTGCGTCGCGCGCGCGGCAGTTTCGTTATCGTCACGAACGAGTTCGGCGTAGTGCAGGGGCTGGTTACGCCGCTGGATGTGCTGGAAGCGATTGCCGGTGAGTTCCCGGATGCCGATGAAACGCCGGAAATCGTTGCCGATGCCGAGGGCTGGATAGTGAAGGGCGGCACCGATCTCCATGCGCTACAGCAGGCGCTGGAAGTTGACCATCTGGTGAACGAAGAGGGCGATATTGCGACGGTCGCGGGGTTAGTGATCGCCGCTAATGGCCATATTCCTCGTGTAGGCGATGTCATTGATGTTCCGCCACTGCGGATCACCATTGTCGAGGCCAACGACTACCGTGTCGATCTGGTTCGGATTGTTAAAGAACAGCCTGCCCACGACGAAGAGGAATAACGTCACACGCAGGAATCAAGTCTATAGATGCGGCATCGCGGACATAATCTGTCCGTTATGTCGGGCGGGCGGCGGCGCGCTGCCCGCCAGCCACTGTGGAAATTCGCTAATGGGCATCGGCTTCGCATAGAGATAGCCCTGTAACATTTGCACGCCATGCTGGCGCAAATGCTGTGCCTGCGTCTGGTTTTCGACCCCTTCCGCCACCAGTTCAATATTCAGTCTTTGCCCCAGCGCGATAATAATATCGGTCACCGTTGAATTGACCGCATCGGTACCGATGGCGGCGGTGAAGGATTTATCGATTTTCAAAATATCCGGCCGCAGTTTTTCCAGCCAGGAGAGCGAGCTGTTTCCTGTGCCAAAATCATCGATGGCTAACTTCACGCCTTTACGATGCAGCTCGCGCATCAGGCGGTAATCAACGTCAAGCAACGCGTCGCGTTCCGTGAGCTCCAGCACCAGTTGCTGAACAGGTTCCGCACTAAACCAGTACTGATTAAGATCTTTGAGAAGCACGCCGTGTCGGAAATGGCTTGCCGCCACATTGATGCCGATATGAAACTGATGGTTGATGGGGAAGTAGTGCCGCTGCCGAATGGTTTCCGCAATCACATAGCGGGTCAGCGGCGCTATCAGGTTATGCTCCTCGGCGATAGGAATAAAAACATCCGGTGAGATCCAGCCCTGGCGAGGGTTGTTCCAGCGTAACAGGATCTCAACGCCGGTACACTGTTGCGTGCGGGCATTAAGCAACGGCTGACAAAATAGCTCAAACTCCCGTTCGGCAAGGGCCAGATTAATCTCCCAGGAAAAGCTCATTCTGCTGGCCGTCGCCAGCCAGGCGATATAACCGATCAACAGGCTAAGCAATACGGCCAGCGGTAACTGTGTCGGGAGATGTTTGAACGCCAGTACGCCTGCCGACGGCCCGCTGACGCTGATAGTAAAAGGGAAATGCCGCGATGAAAGCTGGTAACGCTCTTCATCTTTTTTTAATTCCGGAAGAGTATCGACCACGCCCCGACCATATAACAGGTGCCGTTTGCCGACCGTCAGGCTGGCGCTGGTAATTTGCGGCTGCTGCGGCTCAAGTAGCATAGTCGCCAGCAAGTCAATATTCACAATTTCCATCACGCCATCCTGGCCATCGGCAGAGGCGGGATACCACTGAATGAGGATCGGGCTTCCCTTGAGTAACGATTGGTCCGTGGAAAGTAGCAGCAGATCGCCAGCTGCGGGAAGATCGGGCTGAAGCTGGCGTATGGGAGTGTTACGGGCGCCAAAAATGCTTGAGCAGTAGAGAATTCCCTCTTTTACCAGCCCGATAGAACGAATGGTTTGCAGGCGGGCGGCTTGCTTACGCAACGGCAAATGCGCGGTCGCGCACGGAAGCTCAAGCAAGGGTAGCAGTATGTTTCGTCCGACCAGGAGAGGATGCAGCACATTATCCAGCGCATCAACGGCATGATTCGCGAATGCAACCGTGCGATGGTGATTTAAGTTCCGCTCCGAAATAAATCGGATGCTCAGCGTAAGAATGAGCGTGACCAGTGCACAAATCGTGCAAACAATGAAACGATTACGGCGATAATGATTGATGATCCGTTGTGCTGTTTGCATGCGGGCCGCCCAATAAGCGTTGGCGACAAAAGCCAACCGCGACACAGCAAGTGTAGTGGGGAAACGTGGAGTCGACGAGGAAGAGATAAAAATTTCGCCCATCCGTAGCAGATGGGCGAAGGGAGGGGAAACGGCGTTTAATCACACTGGACTTTAATAGCCAACCCGCCGCGCGACGTTTCGCGGTATTTGGCGTTCATGTCTTTTCCGGTCTCGTACATCGTTTCGATGACTTTATCCAGCGAGACGCGCGGCGCGCTGGTTCGACGCATGGCCATACGCGCAGCGTTGATCGCTTTAACCGAAGCAATGGCGTTACGCTCGATACACGGCACCTGCACCTGACCGGCAACCGGGTCGCAGGTCAGCCCCAGGTTATGCTCCATGCCGATTTCAGCGGCAACGCAAACCTGTTCCGGGCTGGCGCCCAACAGTTCAGCAAGGCCTGCCGCCGCCATCGAACAGGCGACCCCGACTTCGCCCTGACAGCCGACTTCCGCGCCGGAAATAGACGCGTTCATCTTATACAGCGCGCCAATAGCGCCTGCCGCCAGGAAGTAGCGGGTGTAAATATCCGGGCTGACAGACTCAATAAAATGGTCGTAGTAAGCCAGTACCGCAGGCACGATGCCGCACGCGCCATTGGTTGGCGCCGTCACGACGCGGCCGCCTGCGGCGTTCTCTTCGTTCACCGCCAGAGCAAACATATTCACCCAGTCAATGACGTTCATCGGATCGCTGGAAAGCTTATCGCTGGAAACCAGCATACGACGCAGCGCGGAGGCGCGACGCGGTACGCGCAGCGGCCCCGGCAGCACGCCTTCGGTATTCATACCGCGATCAATACAGGCCTGCATGGTCTGCCAGACGTGACCGAAATACTCTTCAATCTCTTTCTTGCTATGCAGCGCCAGTTCGTTTTGCATCACCATGCCGGAGAGTGAAAGGCCGGTACTGTTGCAATACTCCAGCATTTCTTTCGCCGATTTAAACGGATAAGGTACAGTAACCTCATTCGTCGCTTCCTGGCCGAAATGCGCTTCATCAACGATAAAGCCGCCGCCGATGGAATAGTACGTCTTGCTATAAATGACCGTGTCGTCATGCCAGGCGTGGATCTGCATCCCGTTTTCATGCAGCGGCAAATTGCCGTTGTGAAAACGCATTCCGTCATCTTTCGGGAAGTCGACTTCGTGACGTCCCTGGGCCAGTAACAGACGCTCGCGCGTTTCGACGTCGCGAATAAAACCGGGGATACTATCAATATCCACGGTAGCGGGTTCATTACCCGCCAGACCCATAATAATGGCGATATCGGTATGGTGACCTTTCCCCGTCAGCGACAGCGAGCCGTAGACATCGACAGCGACGCGGGTAACGTTATCCAGTAATCCTTTTTCGACCAGGTCATCGACGAACTGTTTACCGGCCTTCATCGGGCCAACAGTGTGGGAAGAGGAGGGACCAATCCCTACCTTAAACATGTCGAATAGGCTAATCACGATAATACTCCTGACAGGGCAACCGGGGCTTCCGGTTACGATGTTATAACTGCGCATAGTGTAAGAGGGAACGCTGGCATCAGCTTAACTATTCACATGAATTAAACTAATGAATAACCGCGTTTTTACTAATATTGCGACAGTAATCTCAAGTCGTGTCTTGCGCGCGTAAAGTTAAGTATATACACGTTGCCCTTCAGGCTGCCTCTTTGGGGGAGGCGATTGTTACCGCCTTGAGGCAACGTGAATGGCGTTGTGTACAGTCAGGGCTTTACGCCGATTTGCAGCGCCAGCTCACGAAGAATGTTTGCGGTCATGCCCCAAACGAAATAATGCTCATACCAGGAGAGCCATACGCGGTGCGAATTGCCGCGACGGTAAACATCAAGCGGATGATATCGACCCAGTTGCAACGCTTGCGCCAGCGGCATTTCAAACACCGCAGACACTTCGTCTTCACTGGCGCGCCAGGGGAGATTTGGCGGAATAATGCCGACCACCGGGGTGACCTGAAAACCGGTCACGCTGTCTACTGGCGGTAAAACGCCAATCACTTCCACGGCTTGCGGCGGGATGGCGACTTCCTCCTGCGCTTCGCGAAGCGCTGCGGCGATAAGCGAAGCATCGGTATTGTCCACGGCCCCGCCGGGAAAGGCGACCTGTCCGGCGTGTTTGCGCAAATGAATAGCCCGCTGGGTCAACAGCAGCCCCGGTTGGGGGCGGCGAACCACAGGGATCAGTACGGCGGCCTGACGTTGATTCAACGTTTCATGGGGCATCTGCGGGCGCAAAAGCTGAAAGCGCGATAAGAAATGATCGAGCGTCAGACGGCTGGTATCCACGTATTAGTTCTCCAGTGGGTGCAGGATACGATTAACTTTATCAAAAGTTTCCTGATATTCCGCTTCTTCGTTGCTATCGGCCACGATACCGCCGCCGGCTGAGCAATAGAGTTGGCCCTGCGTTGCCGTGACGGTGCGGATAGTAATACTGGTATCCATCTTGCCGCAGAAACTCAGATAACCGATGCTACCGCACCAGGCGTTGCGTCGCTGCGGCTCCAGTTCGTCGATAATTTCCATTGCCCGCACTTTAGGCGCGCCGGTAATGGAGCCGCCGGGGAAAGCCGCGCGCAGCAGGTCGGTAGCATGAAGCGAGTCCGGTAAACGGGCGGTAATGGTGCTAACCAGATGGTGAACGGCAGGAAATGGTTCGACGACGAACAGTTCCGGCACTTTCACCGAACCTGGTACGGCGACCCGGCCAATATCGTTACGCATCAAATCGACGATCATCAAATTTTCAGCGCGATCTTTCATTGAGTTGGCCAGTTTCTGCGCCTGCTGACGATCCGCCTGCGGATCGTTAAGCCGTGGAAGCGTACCTTTGATCGGGCGCGTCTGAATATGACCGTTCTCCAGTTGGATAAAACGCTCGGGAGAAAGGCTCAATATGGCGCCGTCATGTAAACGAAGAAAGGCGCTGAACGGGGCGCGATTGGCGCGGTTAAGGTGTTCGAAAGCCTGCCATTCATCACCCTCGTAGCTCGCCTGAAAACGCTGGGAAAGATTGACCTGATAGCAGTCCCCGCTGTGCAGCCAGGCCTGCACCTGACGAAACTTCTCGCCATACTCGCAACGCGTCATATTGGATTGCCAGGCCGAGGTAAGCCTGAAGGACGTTCGGGTCGGCGCGCGCTGGCCGGTGAGCCAGCGATATCGGGCGTCTGCATCGTGATAGCTTATCAGCGACACTACCTGTTTATGGTGATCGACAATCAGCGCCCAGTCGTAAAGGCCAATCGCCATATCGGGTAAAGCGATATCGCGCGCGGCAGTATCGGGCAGAATTTCGAAACGCCGCCCTAAATCATAACCAAACAGACCCAGCGCGCCGCCCTGAAAGGGTAAGTCAGGGTCAGACTGAGGATGAAAAGGCAGCGCCTCCAGTTGAGTCTGCAAAACGTGTAACGGATCGTCGAGAGTGACGGTAGTCGTGCGCGCAGTACATACCGTGGTTTCCTGCGCGCGCGTGGTCAGTGTGGTGACAGGATCGGCGACCAGAATATCAAAACGGTTATAGGGATGAATAGCATCACCTGAATGCAGCAGCATCGCCCAGGGCAAATGGTTTACGGGCGCAAAATAGTGTTCAGCGGCGTCCGGACGCCAGGGTAAGGTGATAACAGTGGGAGATAACGTCTTCATCATTCCTGACTCGTTACAACACTACTGGCTTACCGCCGGGTAGCGTGAAATAATTAGCGCTAACAATTTAGCAGGAGTTAATCATGTTTGCAGGTTTACCTTCACTCAGTCATGAACAACAGCAAAAAGCCGTAGAACGTATCCAGGAATTGATGTCGCAAGGTATGAGCAGCGGAGAAGCGATTGCCCAGGTGGCGGGCGAACTTCGCGCCAACCATACCGGCGAACGGATAGTGGCGCGTTTTGAGGATGAAGACGAATAACCGGCTTATACCGCCGCGACAATCTTAATCTCAACTTTATATTTCGGATTCATTAACCCGGCCTGTACGGTACAGCGTACCGGCGCATGGCCTGCGACGACCCACGCATCCCACGCCTTATTCATGGCGGCAAAATCCGCTTTATCGCTCAGGAAAATAGTGGCATCCAGAATACGTGACTTACTGGAGCCCTGTTTTTCCAGCACCGCATCAATTTGCGCCAGAGTATTCGCCGTTTGCTCAAAAGCGTCGGCGTCGAGGTTTTCCGGCACGCCGGTATACCACAGCGTATTATTGTAGATCACCACGTCTGACCAACGATCTTCGGCATCAATACGCACGATAGACATCACTTATTCCTCATTTGCTTTCCATTTGAATGGTTCAAGACTGCCACAATGTGGCGCCGCCGTCACCTCTGTAACTGGCGTAAGCCTTTCTACCCTGACATAATCCCCTGTGCAAATTAACAGGGGGCAGTGTGACGGACGATTTTGCAGCAGATGGCCAACTGGCCAAAGCGATAACCGGTTTTAAACCGCGCGAACCACAGCGACAAATGGCGGTTGCCGTAACACAAGCGATTGAAAATGCGCAGCCTCTGGTTGTTGAAGCCGGCACCGGAACCGGGAAGACCTATGCTTACCTCGCTCCGGCGTTGCGCGCCGGGAAAAAAGTTATTATTTCGACCGGGTCGAAAGCGTTGCAGGATCAACTCTACAGCCGCGATCTGCCGACGGTAGCAAAAGCGTTGGCGTTTACCGGTAAGACGGCCCTGTTGAAAGGACGTTCAAACTACCTCTGCCTGGAGCGTCTGGAACAACAAGCGCTGGCGGGCGGCGATTTACCGGTACAAACGTTAAGCGACGTGATATTGCTGCGCTCCTGGTCAAATCAGACGCGGGATGGCGATATCAGCACCTGCGTCAGCGTGGCGGAAGATTCCCAGGCCTGGCCGCTGGTCACCAGTACCAACGACAACTGCCTTGGCAGCGATTGCCCGCTCTACAAAGAGTGCTTTGTGGTGAAAGCGCGTAAAAAGGCGATGGACGCGGATGTGGTGATTGTAAACCACCACCTTTTTCTTGCGGATATGGTAGTTAAAGAGAGCGGATTTGGCGAACTTATCCCTCAGGCTGAAGTAATGATCTTCGATGAAGCCCACCAACTGCCTGACATCGCCAGCCAGTATTTCGGCCAATCGCTCTCCAGCCGTCAGTTGCTGGATTTAGCAAAAGACATCACCATCGCCTACCGGACGGAACTGAAAGACACTCAACAGTTGCAAAAATGCGCCGATCGCCTTGCCCAGAGCGCCCAGGATTTTCGTCTGCAACTGGGGGAGCCCGGCTACCGGGGAAATTTGCGTGAACTGTTAGCCGACCCACGTATCCAACGGGCATTTTTACTGCTGGATGATACGCTGGAGCTTTGTTATGACGTGGCGAAACTGTCGCTGGGCCGTTCGGCGCTGCTGGATGCGGCTTTTGAACGCGCCACGCTATACCGTTCACGGCTGAAACGCTTAAAAGAGATCAATCAGCCGGGATACAGCTACTGGTATGAGTGCACCTCGCGCCATTTCACCCTGGCGCTGACGCCGCTCACCGTGGCGGACAAATTCAAAGAGGTGATGGAACAGAAGCCCGGTAGCTGGATTTTTACCTCGGCCACGTTGTCGGTAAATGATGATCTTCACCACTTTACCGCCCGTCTGGGAATTGAACAGGCAGAATCCATGCTACTGCCCAGCCCATTCGACTATACGCGCCAGGCGTTACTCTGCGTACCACGTAACCTACCGCAAACCAACCAGCCCGGCGCGGCGCGACAGTTGGCGGCTATGCTCAGGCCGATTATCGAAGCCAATAACGGGCGATGTTTTATGCTGTGCACCTCGCACGCCATGATGCGCGATTTGGCAGAGCAGTTTCGCGCCACCATGACGCTGCCGGTATTGTTGCAAGGGGAAACCAGTAAAGGCCAACTGTTACAGCAATTTGTTAGCGCCGGCAACGCGCTGCTCGTCGCCACCAGCAGCTTCTGGGAAGGGGTGGACGTGCGCGGCGATACGTTATCGTTGGTGATTATCGACAAATTGCCGTTTACTTCCCCGGACGACCCGTTGTTAAAAGCGCGAATGGAAGACTGTCGTTTGCGCGGTGGCGATCCGTTTGATGAGGTTCAACTGCCCGACGCGGTGATTACGCTGAAGCAGGGGGTGGGGCGGCTGATTCGCGATGCGGACGATCGCGGGGTGTTAGTGATTTGTGATAACCGGCTGGTGATGCGGCCCTATGGCGCCACGTTTCTCGCCAGCCTGCCTCCTGCGCCGCGCACGCGTGATATCGCCCGTGCCGTTCGCTTTCTTGCGATTCCATCCGCCGAGTAATTTGTTACGGAGTATGGTAAGATGCGCGCTATTTTATTGATCTAAGCACGAAACCTCATGCGAATTCTGGCTATCGATACCGCCACAGAGGCCTGTTCTGTCGCCCTGTGGAACAACGGTACTATCAATGCTCACTTTGAGCTTTGTCCACGAGAACACACTCAACGTATCCTGCCCATGGTGCAGGAGATTCTGGCCGCCAGCGGCGTCTCGCTCAATGAGATAGATGCGCTGGCGTTTGGGCGCGGTCCGGGCAGCTTTACCGGCGTGCGTATCGGCATTGGTATTGCGCAAGGGCTGGCGTTAGGGGCAAATCTGCCGATGATCGGTGTTTCGACGCTTGCCACGATGGCGCAGGGCGCGTGGCGTAAAACCGGCGCGACCCGCGTACTCGCCGCGATTGACGCGCGGATGGGCGAAGTGTACTGGGCGGAATACCAGCGTGATGCGCAGGGCGTCTGGCAGGGCGAAGAGACGGAAGCGGTGCTGAAACCGGAACGGGTCGGTGAGCGGTTGAAACAGCTTTCCGGCGAGTGGGCGACCGTAGGAACGGGTTGGTCCGCATGGCCCGATCTGGCGAAGGAGTGCGGCCTGAAGCTTCATGATGGGGAGGTGTCGCTCCCGGCAGCGGAAGATATGTTGCCCATCGCCAGTCAAAAGCTGGCGGCAGGAGAGACCGTTGCCGTGGAACATGCCGAGCCGGTTTATTTGCGTAACGAAGTGGCGTGGAAGAAACTTCCCGGCAAAGAATGACTCTCACTACTATTACCCCCCATACTTTATGCTGTGGGGTGGAATAGAGGTCGAGAAAAAGGAGTCGCATCATGGCGGTTCAAAAACGGTTAATAAAAGGGGCGCTGGCGTGCGCTTTTGCGCTTATGCTGAGCGGTTGCGTGACTATCCCGGATGCCATTAAAGGTTCGAGTCCGACGCCGCAGCAGGATTTGGTGCGGGTGATGAATGCGCCACAGCTCTATATCGGGCAAGAGGCGCGTTTCGGCGGTAAAGTTGTGGCGGTACAAAATCAGCAGGGAAAAACCCGGCTTGAAATCGCGACCGTACCGCTCGACAGCGGCGCGCGTCCTGTTCTGGGCGAAGCCTCGCGCGGCAGAATTTTTGCCGATGTGAACGGTTTTCTGGACCCGGTGGACTTCCGTGGCCAGTTAGTTACCGTTGTCGGCCCGATAACCGGCACGGTTGACGGTAAAATCGGCAATACGCCGTATAAATTTATGCTGATGCAGGCTACCGGCTATAAACGCTGGCATCTTGTTCAGCAGGTCGTCATGCCTCCACAGCCGATCGATCCGTGGTTTTACGGCGGACGCGCCTGGCCTTATGGCTATGGCGGTTGGGGATGGTATAACCCTGGACCCGCAGAGGTTCAGACGATAGTAACAGAGTAACTCTTTGTTTTATCAATAAAAGAAACAGCGGCTGGTCCGCTGTTTCTGCATTCATAGAGACATAATAAAAATAAATAGTGACGCGCTTCGCAACCTTTCAGTTGCGTAATTAATAAACTGGTACGCTGAGTTAATATAATGTTAACGACTTGTTTATTAACTGGGGTTGTGATGACGACGAACACTCATTTTAGAGGTGATGCATTGAAGAAGGTTTGGCTTAACCGTTATCCTGCTGATGTTCCGGCGGAGATCAACCCTGACCGTTATCAATCCCTGGTTGAACTGTTTGAACATGCGGCGACGCGCTATGCCGATCAGCCTGCGTTCGTCAATATGGGGGAGGTAATGACCTTCCGCAAATTAGAAGAACGTAGTCGGGCATTTGCGGCTTATTTACAACAAGGGCTGGGACTCAAAAAAGGCGACCGTGTGGCGCTGATGATGCCAAACCTGTTGCAGTATCCCGTCGCGCTATTTGGTATTTTACGCGCCGGCATGATTGTGGTGAACGTTAACCCGCTGTACACGCCGCGCGAACTTGAGCATCAGCTTAACGATAGCGGCGCGGCGGCAATCATTATTGTTTCTAACTTTGCCCATACGCTGGAAAAAGTGGTCGAGAAAACGTCGGTACAGCACGTTATTCTGACGCGGATGGGCGACCAGCTTTCTACCGCCAAAGGTACGGTTGTTAACTTTGTCGTGAAATACATCAAGCGTCTGGTGCCAAAATACCACTTGCCAGATGCGATCTCGTTTCGCAGCGCGCTACAGCATGGCTACCGTATGCAGTATGTAAAACCCGAGGTTGTCGCTGAAGATCTGGCTTTCCTGCAATATACCGGCGGTACGACGGGCGTGGCGAAAGGCGCGATGTTGACCCACCGCAATATGCTGGCGAACCTGGAGCAGGTGAAAGCGACCTATGGGCCGCTGCTGCACCCGGGGAAAGAGCTGGTAGTGACCGCGCTGCCGCTGTATCACATTTTTGCCTTAACCATGAACTGTCTGCTTTTTATCGAGCTGGGTGGGCAAAACCTGCTGATTACCAATCCGCGTGATATCCCCGGCCTGGTCAAGGAGCTGGCGAAATATCCATTTACGGCGATGACTGGCGTTAATACGCTATTCAACGCTCTGCTCAATAATAAAGAGTTTCAACAGCTGGATTTTTCTTCGCTGCATCTGTCAGCCGGCGGCGGGATGCCGGTGCAAAACGTCGTTGCGGAACGTTGGGTAAAGCTGACCGGGCAATACCTGCTGGAAGGCTACGGGCTGACCGAGTGCGCCCCGCTGGTGAGCGTCAACCCGCATGATATTGATTATCACAGCGGCAGTATCGGCCTGCCAGTACCGTCAACAGAAGCCAAACTGGTGGATGACGATGACAACGAAGTCGCGCCGGGTGAGGCCGGAGAGCTTTGCGTGAAAGGCCCGCAGGTTATGCTGGGATACTGGCAGCGTCCTGACGCGACGGATGAAATCATTAAAGATGGCTGGCTGCATACGGGCGATATTGCGGTTATGGATGAAGACGGCTTTCTGCGGATTGTCGATCGTAAGAAAGATATGATTCTGGTTTCTGGTTTTAACGTTTATCCAAACGAAATTGAAGATGTGGTGATGCAGCATTCTGGCGTGCAGGAAGTCGCGGCGGTTGGCGTGCCTTCCGGTAGTAGCGGCGAAGCGGTGAAGCTTTTTGTGGTTAAGAAAGATCCGGCATTGACTGACGATGCGTTGATCACCTTCTGCCGTCGCCATCTGACCGGATATAAGGTGCCCAAACAGGTAGAGTTTCGCGAGGAATTACCAAAATCTAACGTTGGGAAAATTTTACGACGAGAACTGCGTGACGAAGCCCGTGGCAAAGTAGACAATAAAGCCTGAGCGTTAAGTCAGCTAACGAGAGACGCCGGTTAAGCCGGCGTTTTTTTTGGCGCGAACCAAAGAGAACACGATTTGAATTACCAAATGATTGAAACGGACGATGCGCTGGCGAGCCTGTGTGAGGCTGTCCGCGCATGTCCGGCTATTGCTTTAGATACGGAATTTGTCCGTACCCGCACCTATTACCCGCAGTTAGGATTGATACAGTTATTTGACGGGGCAAATGTCGCCCTGATCGATCCGCTCGGCATCAGCGACTGGTCGCCGTTAAAAGCGGTGCTGCGCGATACGGGAATCACCAAATTTCTGCACGCGGGTAGCGAAGATCTGGAAGTATTTCTGAATGCGTTTGGCGAACTGCCGGAACCCCTGATTGATACGCAAATCCTGGCGGCGTTTTGCGGGCGCCCGCTGTCGTGGGGGTTTGCGGCGATGGTAGAAGAGTATACGGGCGTGGCGCTGGATAAAAGCGAGTCTCGTACCGACTGGTTAGCCCGGCCTTTAAGCGAACGTCAGTGTGAATACGCGGCGGCGGATGTCTGGTATCTGTTACCGATCGCCAAAAAGCTGATGATTGAAACTGAAGCCGCAGGATGGCTGCCTGCCGCGCTTGATGAATGCCGATTGATGCAGCAGCGTCGTCAGGAGATTCAGGCGCCGGAAGAAGCATGGCGGGATATCACCAATGCCTGGCAACTGCGTACCCGCCAGTTAGCCTGTCTGCAACTTTTAGCTGACTGGCGGCTGCGTAAGGCGCGTGAGCGCGATATGGCGGTGAACTTTGTTGTGCGTGAAGAAAACCTGTGGGCGGTCGCGCGTTATATGCCGGGCAGTCTCGGTGAGCTGGATAGCCTGGGGCTTTCCGGCAGCGAGATTCGTTTTCACGGCAAGACGTTGATATCGCTGGTGGCGAAAGCACAGGCGCTACCGGAAGAGGCATTGCCGGAACCCCTGTTGAATCTGATGGACATGCCGGGCTATCGCAAAGCGTTTAAGGCCATCAAAGCGCTGGTGGCGGAGGTGAGCGCGTCGCATCACGTCAGCGGCGAGCTACTGGCATCGCGTCGGCAGATTAATCAGTTGCTTAACTGGCACTGGAAATTAAAACCGCAAAATGGGCAACCGGAATTGATTTCCGGCTGGCGCGCCGAACTGATGGCGGAGAAGTTAACTCTTCTGTTGCAGGAGTATCCGCGTTAACGACGGTAATTGCCGGGAAAACGGCCAGTGAAATAAATGTCCGTATTCGGAATAATGTAAAAAAATAAAAAAGGCAGATTCTTCTGCCTTTTTTAATCCAGGAATTTTCCCATAAAAGAGCTTATTTTGACTCTTCGGCTTCCGGCAACGTTACGTTAAGTTCAAGGATGGAGATATCACCATCTTTTTGCTCAAGCTGGACGGTAACCATTTCCGGATCGATTTGTACGTATTTACAAATGACCTCAAGAATATCTTTACGTAACTGCGGTAAATAATGCGGTTCGGCATCGCTACGGCGACGTTCCGCGACAATGATTTGCAACCGCTCTTTTGCAATATTAGCGGTACTCTTTTTCCGCGAGAGAAAAAAATCCAGTAATGCCATAATTTATCCTCCGAACAGGCGTTTGAGGAAACCTTTCTTCTCTTCTTCAATGAAGCGGAAAGGACGTTCTTCTCCCAACAGACGATCTACGGTATCTGCATAGGCTTTACCCGCATCCGCAGTGGCGTCAAGAATCACCGGTTCGCCCTGGTTAGATGCGCGCAGTACGGATTGATCTTCCGGGATCACCCCGACGAGTTTAATACGCAGAATCTCCAGTACATCTTCCATGCTGAGCATGTCGCCTTTATTGACGCGGCCTGGATTGTAGCGCGTCAACAGGAGATGTTCTTTAATCGGTTCTTCGCCATTTTCTGCGCGACGAGATTTCGATGCCAGAATACCCAGAATACGGTCCGAGTCACGGACAGAAGAGACTTCCGGGTTGGTCGTAATGATCGCTTCATCGGCAAAATAGAGCGCCATCAGCGCCCCGGTTTCGATACCCGCCGGCGAGTCGCAAACGATGAACTCAAAGTCCATTGCTTTCAGTGAGTCCAGTACCTTAGCGACGCCTTCGCGCGTCAGCGCGTCTTTATCCCGGGTCTGCGACGCCGGAAGAATGAAGAGATTTTCAGTACGCTTATCTTTGATCAGCGCCTGATTCAGTGTCGCATCGCCCTGAATGACGTTTACAAAATCGTAAACGACACGACGTTCGCACCCCATAATCAGATCGAGGTTACGCAGTCCGATATCAAAATCAATGACGACAGTTTTCTTTCCCTTCTGGGCCAAACCTGTAGCGATGGCCGCGCTGGAGGTGGTCTTGCCAACGCCCCCTTTACCCGAAGTAACAACAATAATGCGTGCCATAAAAATTCCTTGTTAAAAAGGGATCAATTCAACGGTTGAACTGTCAAAGCGTTGTCTGCTAAACGCAGGCGCGCCGCTTTGCCATAAAATTCTGCCGGGATTTTATCACTCAGCCAGTAAACACCTGCGATAGAGACCAGTTCTGCCGTCAGATGGGTACAAAAAATTTGCGCTTCCCGATCGCCGCTCGCCCCTGCCAGCGCGCGACCTCTCATCATGCCATAGACATGGATATTGCCGTCAGCGATAAGTTCTGCGCCAGCGCTGACGTGACTTGTAACAATCAGATCACATTGTGGAGCATAAATGCGCTGACCGGAACGAACCGGAACATCAATTAATCGCGTTTTTGTGATGGGATTAGCGTTTTGCGGCGGTTCGCTGGGCGTTGCCGGCTCAGCGGGCGCAGGCCGAACCGCTTTCTCTTTACCTTCAGTCAGTAAAGGAAGACCCATCCGATCGATTTCTACTTTCAGGCTGGCGTCTTTACAGCCGCTCACGCCGATAATGCGTAAGCCGGTTGAGGTCACGATCTTATGCAGTTCCGGCCAGTTTACCGGGCTTTCAAGACCGCTAACGTTAATAACGACAGGGGCGTGTTTTAAAAACGCAGGAGCCTGCGCTATTTTGTCTTCTAACGCCTGACGAATAACCTCTGGTTCCGCTTCATGCAAATGAACCACTGATAAGGTGAAGCTACTGCCTTTAAGCTCGATTGGCGTGTTTGACATCCTGGCCTTACTCAATTTGCTATTTATCATCTCCGATACGGAGTGATATTCCGAAGTCCAGAAGGCATGTTATAGTCAGTATTATATTGAGGCAAGTCACCATCCCGTTAATTCAGAGTAAAAGTATGTTTTGTGTGATCTATCGAAGTAGCAAGCGCGATCAAACCTATTTGTATGTCGAAAAAAAAGACGATTTTTCGCGAGTGCCTGAAGCGTTGATGAAAGGATTCGGTCAGCCGCAGTTAGCGATGATGCTGCCGCTTGATGGACGTAAAAAATTAGTCAATGCCGAGCTCGAAAAAGTAAAACAGGCGTTAAGCGAGCAGGGCTATTATTTACAATTGCCGCCGCCGCCGGAAGATTTGCTGAAACAACATCTTTCTTCGGTAGGACAAAATACGTCGCCCGCTGACCGTTAAACGGTATTCGGCGCCGCGCCTGAATTCCATCATGATCTTAGGGGAAAATATGTATCAACATCGTAACTGGCAAGGCGCCTTGCTTGATTACCCGGTAAGTAAAGTGGTCTGCGTGGGCAGTAATTACGCAAATCACATCAAGGAGATGGGCAGCGCGACGCCGGAAGAACCCGTGCTTTTTATCAAGCCGGAAACCGCATTGTGTGATATTCGCCAGCCGCTGGCGATTCCGGCGGATATGGGCGCTGTTCATCATGAAGTTGAGCTTGCCGTGCTGATTGGCGCAACGCTCCGCCAGGCGACCGAAGATCATGTACGTAAAGCGATAGCCGGTTATGGCGTGGCGCTTGATTTAACCCTGCGCGATATTCAAGGGAAAATGAAAAAGGCCGGACAGCCCTGGGAAAAAGCCAAAGGTTTTGATAACGCATGTCCGATTTCAGGCTTCATCCCTGTCGCGGCCTTCTGCGGCGATCCGCAAAATACGGTTATCGGACTTAACGTTAATGGCGAGGTTCGCCAGCAAGGGTCGACCGCGGATATGATTCATCCTATTGTGCCTCTTATCGCCTATATGAGCCGCTATTTTACGCTCAAAGCCGGGGACGTGGTGCTAACCGGCACGCCGGCAGGCGTGGGGCCATTATTAAGCGGCGATGAGCTGGACATTCGTTTTAATGGCGAAACGTTGTCTACCCGCGTTCTGTAAAATCTGCTTGCCGCCTTCAGCGGCGGTAAAACTTGCATCTGCAGGCCAGACTGGTTATAAGGTGCAGCTTTAGTGCAATGGCGGATACTTTAATGAGCGATACACCTTTCTGGCAACGTAAAACCCTGGATGAAATGACCGATGCCGAGTGGGAGTCGCTGTGCGATGGCTGCGGTCAATGCTGCCTGCATAAGCTGATGGATGAAGATACAGATGAAATCTACTTCACCAACGTGGCGTGCAGGCAATTAAATATTAAAACGTGCCAGTGCCGTCATTATGAGCGCCGTTTTGAATTTGAACCCGACTGTATCAAACTCACTCGCGAAAACTTGCCAGACTTTGAATGGTTGCCGATGACCTGCGCCTACCGTTTGTTAGCGGAAGGTAAGCCCTTGCCGACGTGGCATCCGCTGCTGACTGGATCGAAAGCCGCTATGCATGGCGAGCGAATTTCTGTCCGTCATATCGCGGTTAAAGAATCTGAAGTACGGGACTGGCAGGATCATATTTTAAATAAACCGTCGTGGGCAGAATAAGTCTTCGGCAAAACGGCTGATTGTTTACAATTCTTTAATTTACGCCGGGCGACCCCTGAAATCAGGAATTGCGTGCAAATTCCGTCACCTGGCGTTATCACCGCCTTCTATTCTTCCCTGACGCGCCTTGTCGCTGCGCTCGCGCACGTATGGCGGCGACTCTATACTTTCAAAGCAGTATATCGCTGCCTATCCTGAGGAGTTACCCCATGAATAACCAACCGTTGCGCGTTTCAAAGGATCAGCCCAGGAAGCCTGATAAGACACCCGAAGACGAAGGAAAAAATCCAAAGAAAAACCAAAAGTAGTGCTGTAGGGTATCTTTAATAACTATGGTTCGTTGGAGGCTTTATGTCTGAACGTCCTGATTTAGTCGATCCATTACCAGAGGATGAGCCGCTTCCTGGTGAAAATATTCCGGATACGCCAGAGGGAGACGATCCTCTCGACCCGGATACCCAGAATGAGGTTGAAGATCCTCGTAGATAGCGACTTGTGCTATTAACCAACCGCCTGATGCAGCTCCTGTGCCAGGCGGTTTTTTTGCATCTTTCAAAGTGAAACATCCTGATAACTCTCAGAAAGATAGCCTATAATTTTTTGTACCTTAAAATAGTAGCGCGTCCATGACGACACTGTCTTATTGCGCTTAGCCGTTTGCGAGTTCAAAGGAGGAAATCAATGAACAGCGAAGAGTTGACACATAAAGCAGAAGAGGAAATCGCGGCACTCATTAGCAAAAAGGTCGCCGAACTACGGAAGAAAACCGGGCAAGAGGTTTCCGAAATAGAGTTCGTGCCGCGAGAAACGATGAAAGGGCTTGAGGGATACCACGTTAAAATTAAACTACTCTAGCGTTTAATTAGCGCCATTAATCACCTGGCTACTGGGCGGGACCCGCCCAGTGGTGACTGGTTTACCGATGTCAGGCTTTTTTCTGTTGATACATTTCCTCGCCCTGATGGTCTTCCTCTACCCAAAAATGAATGTTGAACCGCGCATCATCGCTCAGCTCTACCCGATGCCAGTATTGCGGCGGACTGGTGGCGAATTGCCCGGCATTAATCACCACTTTCACTTCTGGTTCTGTCGCGGTTTCATTCGCAAAGCCATAGTAGGTCACGGTGCCTTCCATCACGCAGAGTTGTCCGAAAACGCCTGCCGCTGTGTTGTGATGAGAGAGCAGTGCCGCCGGAACATTCTCTTTGGTGAAAAAGGGGGTAGAGCGTTTAACTTTCCAGTTTGCCGGGATGCGTAAGTGGGACATAAGACATCTCCCTGATGTGGTGATTAAAAGATGTATTTAATATACACTTTTTAATCACTGGCAAACAACGCTTCGGGCAAAAAAAACGCTCCCGAAGGAGCGTGTGTATCAACGACCGAACAGGTCGCGTTTTTTAGGCTTAAATGCCTGGGCTATGACGACGGCTATCGCCACCACAAGGTAAGCGGCAAAGATCCCCAACAGCCATTGCGGCATCTCCAGCGTTAAAAACGACCACTGGCGCTCGGCGCAATCACCGGATGCCACAAACACCTGCGGCAGCCATTTACCCAACGGCAACCAGTCTGGAAAGCGCGCCATAAAGTCACAGGTCATGAACGGCGAGGGATGCAACTGAATCATCGTATGTTCATACGCCAGTTGTAGACCCCGCCAGGCGCTGTAAATCCAGATAACCATTGCCACGTATCGCAGCGGCGTTTTCGGCGCTATAGCGCCGACCAGACCCGCGCCCATCACGCCAAACAGGGCGCAACGTTCGTAAATACATAGCACGCAAGGTTTAAGTAACATGACGTGCTGGAACCACAGCGCCACCATTTCCAGCGCCAGGGCGGTAAACGCCATCAGTAACCATGCGCCCCGACCCCGTGAGCACTGGTTTAAAAATCGCAACATAATAATTTCCCTGCAACATGCGTAGAGACCGCAGTGTAAACCAATTCAATTCGTGCGCCACTAGCGGGAAATGAAATAATGTGTAATTGGATAATTATCAGGCAAAAATCGGAGCCGGGCGGTGTATTGCCCGGCCAAACGTTACGAAAGCGTTGCTAACCATCCTGCCTGAGTCATCCATTCGGTGGCCGGCGCAAGAGTGAATTCGACGCACAGTAGCCCTATCAGGGTCAGTACGATAGTGTACGGTAACGCCATCCAGACCATACGGCCATAGGAGAGACGGATTAACGGCGCCAGCGCGGAGGTCAGCAGGAATAAGAATGCCGCCTGACCATTTGGCGTCGCTACCGATGGCAGGTTAGTACCGGTATTGATGGCCACGGCTAAAAGCTCAAACTGTTTTAAGCTGATAGCGCCGTTTTCCATTGCCGCCTTCGCTTCGTTGATATAAATGGTGCCGACAAAGACGTTATCTGAGATGGAGGACAACAGGCCGTTAAAGAGATAGAACAGCGTTAGTTGCGCGTGTTCAGAGGCTTGCAAGACGAACTGAATAATCGGCGCGAAAAGATGTTGATCGATAATAACCGCCACAATAGAGAAGAAAACGGTTAACAGCGCAGTAAACGGCAGCGACTCGGTAAACGCTTTGCCGATGGCGTGTTCATCGGTTACACCCGTTAACGCGGTGGCCAGAATAATGACCGACAGACCAATCAGTCCCACCTCCGCGAGATGGAGGGCGAGGGCGGTAACCAGCCAGACGCCAATAACCGCCTGGACTATTAGTTTAATTTTATCCTGGCGGGTGCGCTTCTTACGGCTTTGATCGTCGAATTGCTGTAAAACGTCGCGGACTTTTTCGGGCAACGTTTCGCCATAGCCAAACCAGCGCATTTTCTCGACCAGCATACAGGTTAACAGTCCACATACCAGTACCGGGACGGTGACAGGCGACATCCGCAAAAAGAAGTCGCCGAAATGCCAGCCAGCCGCTTTAGCGATGATCAGGTTTTGCGGCTCCCCGACCATGGTCATGACGCCGCCCAGCGCCGTCCCCACGCCTGCATGCATCATCAGACTACGCAAGAATCCGCGGAATTGCTCCAGCACCGTTTTGTAATGCGGATCGATATGGCTGTCGTCCAGCATATCGTTCTCTTCGCCGCGCGATGAGGCCACACGATGGTAAATCCCGTAAAAACCGACGGCGACGCTGATCACCACCGCAACGACGGTAAGCGCGTCAAGGAAAGCCGACAAGAATGCGGCGGCGACGCAAAAGGCCAGCGACAGAACCATCTTCGAGCGGATACTGAGTAACAGACGGGTAAAAATAAACAGCAATAACTGCTTCATAAAGTAGATGCCTGCCACCATAAACATCAGCAGCAACAAGACTTCCAGGTTGGCGGCAACCTCTTCACGTACATGGGCGGCGCTGGTCATACCGATGATAACGGCTTCAATGGCCAGTAACCCGCCGGGCAGCAGGGGGTAACACTTTAACGCCATCGCCAGAGTGAAGATAAACTCTGCCACCAGCAGCCAACCGGCAATAAAGGGATTAGCCAAGAAAATGAATGGATTAACAATTAAAAAGACAAGTAGTGCCAGTTTGTACCAGTCGGGCGACTGGCCTAAAAAGTTGCGCCACATGGCGCGACCCCATGAGATCTCCATGAAATTTTTCCTTACCTAGAAAAATGAAATAGCGTTTTTATGTTTAAACACAGAGAGTAGCGAGCGCGACGAATGCAAGCAAGTCCTTAACGATATTGGCAGGCGATATCAGAAATGGTGCCTTGATCCCCTTTTTCTTCATTGCGTCCGCTATCAGGTGTTACGCCCGTCTGGTATGATGAGTACAACTATGTTTTGCTGTGTAATGGAAATCTCACTATGGTCATTAAGGCGCAGAGCCCGGCGGGTTTCGCGGAAGAGTATATTATTGAAAGTATCTGGAATAACCGCTTTCCTCCGGGCACGATCTTACCGGCAGAACGAGAACTCTCCGAACTGATCGGCGTGACGCGCACGACATTACGCGAGGTGTTACAGCGGCTGGCGCGAGATGGCTGGCTGACCATTCAGCATGGCAAACCGACAAAGGTTAATAATTTTTGGGAAACGTCAGGGCTGAATATCCTTGAAACGCTGGCCCGCCTTGATCATGAAAGCGTTCCGCAACTGATCGACAATTTGTTGTCGGTGCGTACCAATATTTCTACTATCTTTATTCGTACCGCGTTGCGTCAACACCCGGATAAGGCGCAGGAAGTGCTGGCCACTGCCCACGAAGTGGCCGACCATGCCGATGCATTCGCCGATCTGGACTATAACATCTTTCGTGGTCTGGCATTTGCCTCCGGCAATCCTATTTACGGCTTGATCCTGAACGGCATGAAAGGGTTATACACCCGCATTGGTCGCCACTATTTCGCCAATCCGGAAGCGCGCAGTCTGGCACTGGGTTTCTATCATAAATTATCGTCGTTATGCGAGCAGGGCGCGCACGACCAGGTGTATGAAACGGTGCGGCGTTACGGGCATGACAGCGGCGAGATTTGGCATCGGATGCAGAAAAATCTTCCCGGCGATTTAGCGATTCAGGGACGATAATCCCGCGATGCCCGGTAAGCGAAAACACTACCGGGCAGCATCTCGATTACAGCGTGTTCATGCGCGGCGGACAACGCTCCAGCAGTTCTACGCTGCCATCCTCATTTTGTTGCTCCAGCATCACATCAAAGCCCCATAACCGATGCACATGTTTCAGTACCTCTTTGCGGCCTTTATCCAGCGGCGCGCGGTTATGCGGGATATAACGCAACGTCAGCGATCTGTCGCCGCGTAAATCCACATTCCAGACCTGAATATTCGGCTCCAGGTTGCTCAGGTTATACTGTGACGACAGTTTTGATCGAATCTCCCGATAACCTTCTTCGTTATGAATGGCGGAGATCTCCAGATAATTATGCCTGTCATCATCAAGTACCGTGAAGAAACGGAAATCACGCATCACTTTTGGCGACAGGAACTGACTGATAAAGCTTTCATCTTTAAAATCGCGCATGGCGAAGTGCAGCGTTTCCAGCCAGTCGGAACCGGCAATATCCGGAAACCAGTATTTATCTTCATCCGTGGGCGACTGACAAATACGTTTGATATCCTGGAACATGGCAAAGCCGAGCGCATAGGGGTTAATTCCGCTATACCAGGGGCTATTATAGGGCGGCTGAAATACGACATTGGTATGGCTGTGTAAAAACTCCAGCATAAAGCGTTCCGTCACTTTGCCTTCATCATACAGATGGTTCAGGATGGTGTAGTGCCAGAAGGTCGCCCAGCCCTCGTTCATGACCTGCGTCTGTTTCTGCGGATAAAAATACTGGCTGACTTTACGCACGATGCGCAGAATTTCGCGCTGCCACGGCTCGAGCAACGGGGCGTTTTTCTCCATAAAATAGAGCAGGTTTTCCTGCGGTTCAGCGGGAAAGCGGCGTGCTTCGGCGACCGTTTTTTCTTCCTCGCGTTTTGGCAGCGTGCGCCACAGCATATTCACCTGGCTTTGTAGATACTCTTCCCGGCTTTTTTGTCGCGCTTTCTCTTCCTGCAACGAGATTTTCTGCGGGCGCTTATAGCGATCGACGCCGTAATTCATCAGCGCGTGGCAGGAGTCGAGCAGTTTTTCTACTTCATCCACTCCGTAGCGTTCTTCACAGCGGGTAATGTAATTCCGGGCGAAAATCAGGTAATCGACGATAGAGCTGGCATCCGTCCAGCTCCGGAAGAGATAATTATTTTTAAAAAAGGAGTTGTGTCCGTAACAGGCGTGCGCCATGACCAGCGCCTGCATGGTGATGGTGTTTTCTTCCATCAGGTAGGCAATGCAGGGATTAGAGTTGATCACAATTTCATAAGCCAGTCCTTGTTGACCATGCTTATACAGACGTTCCGTCTCAATGAACTTTTTGCCAAACGACCAGTGCGGATAGTTGATCGGCATCCCGACGCTGGAGTAGGCGTCCATCATCTGTTCGGAAGTGATGACTTCAATTTGGTGCGGGTAAGTATCCAGTTGGTAGAGTTTCGCCACGCGGTCTATCTCTGCCAGATAGACATCCAGCAGATCAAATGTCCAGTCGGGTCCATCGCTCAAACGTGTGGTGTCCTTGTTCATGGAATCAATCGTTGCCATTCGCGCACCCTCATTGTTGGCGACGCTCTCTGTATGGAGCGCCTCCTTTCAAGCATAGAACACCATGTTAAAAAACGACTTGATCGTGAAAACTTTTCTTTGCGATTTCCTCCACATTGAACGGCAAAAAAACGGGTATTGGCATCATTTTATGCTGTATAGCCATGCCGCGTAGCAGGAGATCCCAAACCAGTGGGATCGCTTGTCTTTAGGGTATATGTGAAGCACGTCACCATAAAAAAGTCATATGTTGAATAATATTTTCATCTGGGTTATCAAGATGTAATCAGAAGATTGTTCTTTTACTATTAACGGAGTGGCTATGCGAGTTGTCATCCTGGGGAGTGGCGTAGTTGGCGTGACCAGCGCCTGGTATTTGAGTCAGGCGGGGCATGATGTCACCGTTATCGATCGCGAATCCGGCCCGGCGCAAGAAACCAGCGCGGCGAATGCCGGACAAATTTCACCGGGATATGCGGCGCCCTGGGCGGCCCCTGGCGTACCGCTGAAGGCGATAAAATGGATGTTCCAGCGCCATGCGCCGCTGGCGGTGCGTCTGGATGGCACCCCGTTTCAACTGAAGTGGATGTGGCAAATGCTGCGTAACTGCGATACCCGGCATTATATGGAAAATAAAGGCCGCATGGTGCGTCTGGCGGAATATAGTCGCGACTGTCTGAAAACGCTACGCGCCGCGACCGGTATCGAATATGAAGGCCGCCAGGGGGGAACGCTACAACTCTTCCGCACCGCGCAACAGTATGAGAACGCCACCCGTGATATCGCCGTGCTGGAAGATGCCGGGGTGCCGTATCAGCTCCTGGAATCCAGCCGACTGGCGGAAGTTGAACCCGCTCTGGCTGAGGTTGCGCATAAATTAACCGGCGGACTGCGCTTACCGAATGATGAAACCGGGGACTGTCAGCTCTTTACCCAGCGTCTGGCGCGCATGGCGGAGCAGGCGGGCGTAACCTTTCGCTTTAATACTCCCGTGGAAAAATTACTGTACGAAAATGATCAGATTTACGGCGTGAAATGCGCCGATGAGATCATTAAAGCAGATGCGTATGTCATGGCGTTTGGATCGTATTCGACGGCGATGCTTAAAGGCATTGTTGATATCCCGGTGTATCCGCTGAAAGGCTATTCATTAACCATCCCAATCGTCGAGCCAGACGGCGCGCCGGTATCGACGATTCTTGATGAAACCTACAAAATCGCTATTACGCGTTTTGATAAGCGTATTCGCGTGGGGGGAATGGCGGAAATCGTGGGCTTTAATACCGACTTACTGCAACCACGCCGCGAGACGCTGGAGATGGTTGTGCGCGATCTTTTTCCGCGCGGCGGTCATATTGAGCAGGCTACATTCTGGACCGGCCTGCGCCCCATGACGCCGGACGGCACGCCGGTAGTAGGACGCACCCGTTATAAAAATCTGTGGCTTAATACTGGACACGGTACCTTAGGCTGGACGATGGCCTGCGGTTCAGGCCAGTTGTTAAGCGATATCTTGTCGGGTCGTACGCCAGCGATACCCTACGACGATCTGAGCGTGGCGCGATACCGTTCCGATTTTACGCCCACCCGCCCGCAACGTTTGCATAGCGCGCATAACTGATAAAGGAAGTGAAATGACCCGCCCTATACAGGCCAGCCTTGATTTACAGGTAATGAAACAAAATTTGGCTATTGTGCGCCGGGCGGCCCCAGAGGCGCGCGTCTGGTCGGTAGTGAAAGCCAACGCCTACGGCCACGGTATTGAACGCGTGTGGAGCGTGCTGGGCGCCACAGATGGTTTCGCTATGCTCAACCTTGAAGAGGCGATTACCCTGCGTGAGCGCGGGTGGAAAGGGCCGATATTGATGCTGGAGGGGTTTTTCCATGCGCAAGACCTGGAGGCGTATGACACTTATCGGCTGACCACCTGCATCCACAGTAACTGGCAGTTGAAAGCGCTGCAAAATGCGCGGCTTAACGCGCCGCTGGATATCTATGTCAAAGTCAACAGCGGCATGAACCGACTCGGTTTTCAGCCTGAGCGGGCGCAGACCGTCTGGCAGCAATTGCGGGCAATGCGCAATGTCGGTGAAATGACCCTGATGTCACATTTTGCTCAGGCCGATCATCCGGAAGGTATCGGGGAGGCGATGAGGCGTATTGCGTTGGCGACAGAAGGCCTGCAGTGTTCATACTCGTTATCAAATTCGGCAGCGACGCTGTGGCATCCCCAGGCGCATTATGACTGGGTCAGGCCGGGCATTATTTTGTACGGCGCGTCGCCGTCAGGACAGTGGCGGGATATTGCCGATACCGGACTAAAACCCGTGATGACGCTGAGTAGCGAAATTATTGGCGTGCAGACGCTGAGCGCGGGTGAAAAGGTAGGCTATGGCGGAAGGTATTCTGTGACTCAGGAACAACGCATTGGCATCGTCGCGGCGGGTTATGCCGATGGCTATCCACGCCATGCGCCGACCGGGACGCCTGTGCTGGTGGACGGTATCCGTACCAGAACAGTAGGCACCGTTTCAATGGATATGCTGGCGGTGGATTTGACGCCGTGTCCGCAGGCGGGAATCGGCACGCCGGTTGAATTATGGGGCAAAGAAATTAAGGTCGATGATGTCGCCTCTGCGGCAGGCACGCTGGGCTATGAGCTACTGTGCGCCGTAGCGCCGCGCGTGCCGTTTGTGACAACGTAACCTAACTCAGGCTAAGGCGTCGACCGGTCCACCGGGGGCGGGTCGACGTTGTCCGGCGACCTTATTCTGCTTCATCTTCGGCGACGCGTACCCCAATCTTGCGTACCACGTTATCTTCTTTTTCAGCTACCGTCCAAATCATGCCGCCAAACTCCACCTGATCGCCGACGACCGGCGCAGCGCCCAGCAGTTGCTGTATGATTTCACCCAGGGTTTGTTGTTTATCCCGGTATTCCGTTCCTTCTTCCAGCCCGTAGATAAGCGCCACGTCGGCGAATTTCGCGTTCGCTTCGAGGATAAAATCGCCAAAGAAACGCTGATCTAACGAAACCGGCGGCGACTGGCTAAACAATTTGCCCAGCGCTGGCAGATCGCGCTCCCGGCCAATCACGCAGAGTACGTCGCCTTCCTGCAGGCGAGTGCTACCGGTGGGGTGAAACAGTTCATTATTGCGAAATAGCGCGGCAATGCGGGTTTCGTTCGGCATATGCAGGTCGCGCAACGCCGCGCCGACGCACCATTTGTCGGCGCTCAACTGATAGATGAATTGCTCCCACGGATTATCAGGATGGATGTCAAGCCCCACGCGCGATACTGGCCAGCCAACCGGAGGCACGACCACTTTGGCTCTTTTCGCCGCCCATGACAGCGATGTTCCCTGCAGGAGCAGTGACACCAGTACCACAAAGAAAGCGACATTAAAGAACAGGCGAGCGTTTTCAAGCCCGGCCATCATCGGGAAAACGGCGAGAATAATCGGCACCGCGCCGCGCAGTCCGACCCAACTGATGAAAATGCGCTCCCGAAGATTGAAGCCGCGAAATGGCAGCAGGCCGGTAAACACCGACAGTGGGCGGGCGAAGAAAATCATCCAGATAGAGAGAATAAGCGCAGGGACGGCAATCGGCCACAGATCGGAAGGCGTCACCAGCAGTCCCAGGACCAGGAACATCGCGATCTGCGCCAGCCAGGCCAGTCCGTCAAAGTTTTGCAGGATGCCGTAACGGTTGCGAATCGGACGGTTTCCTAACAGGAATCCGCACAGATAGACCGCGAGAATGCCGCTGCCTTCAAGCGCGGTCGTCAAAGCAAAAATCAGAATACCGCCGCTGAGCGCCAGCATCGGATACAGGCCGCTGGGCAGAGAAATACGGTTGATCATCTGCTGTAGCAGGTAACCGCCGCCCAGGCCAAAAACAATACCGAGACCGAACTGCTGGATAATATGGACGGCAAACATCCAGTCCAGGCCGGTTTCATGTTTCTGGATCATCTCAATTAATGTAATGGTCAGAAAAACGGCCATCGGGTCGTTACTTCCCGATTCGATCTCCAGCGTGGAGCCTACACGTTCGTTTAGCCCTTTGCCGCCAAGCAGAGAAAAGACCGCTGCGGCGTCAGTGGAACCGACTATCGCGCCGATAAGCAGACCTTCGATAAGATCCAGATGAAACAGCCAGGCGGCCATCATACCTGTTAACCCCGACGTGATCAGCACGCCGAGCGTCGCCAGCGACAGCGCGGGGCCCAGCGCTACCCGGAAAGAGCTGGCCTGGGTGCGCATGCCGCCATCGAGTAAAATAATCGCCAGCGCCAGGTTACTGACCATATAAGCGAAAGGATAATTATCGAAAGGAATACCGCCAATGCCATCCACACCCGCTAACATCCCAATGGCGAGGAAAATGACCAGAATCGGGATACCCAGTCGCGATGAGAATGAACTTAACAGGATACTGCTGGTTACAAGGATGGAACCTAAAATAAATAGACTAATAATTGTTGCAGCATCCAACGTTTTATATCTCCTGACTCACACGACTTCGTATTATTTAACATTAACATAATAACGGCCAGGGCAGCGTTTTACTTAGCCTGTCGGGGACTTTTTTTACAATTGCAGCGTAGGATGTCCAGATAAAGTGAGTTGAGTCCCCTGGCGCGTATTTTTAAGCGTCGCGTTTGCCCCGATAGGGAGCGTTACCGTACGCTGTTCATGCCCGAAGTCGAGACCGGTAATCAGCGGAACGGACAGACGGGAACGTAAAAACGCGTAGACGCTCTCCAGAGAATAGCCGGCGTCATACTCGTTGGGCGCCGCGCCGCTAAAGCTGCCGAGAACGATGGCGCTCTGACGGTTTAGAATTCCGGCGTACTCCAGTTGCAAAAGCATACGCTCCACCCGGAAAGGATGCTCATTGACATCTTCCAGCACTAAAATTCCTTTATCGATAGTCGGCATCCAGGGCGTACCGATAAGGGAAATCAACATCGCCAGATTTCCGCCCCATAAGGTGCCCTGTGCGTCGCACTGAGGGCCGTCGCCTTGCCACTCTACGGTAAATTGCGCCTTGCGTAGCGCCAGCCAGAAATGTTGCTCGGTGAACGTATTCAGCGTTTCGGCGCCAAAATTTGCCGCCAGCATAGGACCGCTAAAGGTGATGACATTGGCCTGCGCCAGGAGTCCAGCCTGAATCGCCGTAAAATCGCTATGACCGCAAATCAGTAAGGGATTGCGCTGTTGCCTGGAGGCGAGCGCCTGCCAGTCGATACGATCCAGCAAGCGGCTGGCGCCATAGCCGCCGCGAACCGGCATGACAATCGTATCCGGCGAAGTTAGCGAGGCCAGCGAATTAACATCGGCCAGCCGTTCCGCGTCCGTACCGGCAAAACGCTGATAGCGGCGACGAATCACCTCGTCATTCTCCACCTGATGGCCCGCGTCAGTCAGGCGCTGAACGCCGCGTAACGCGACCTGTTGGTTAATACAGTAGCCCGAGGGGGCGATTAAATGAAACAGAGACATGGTAATTCCTTGCTGACAATAGAATGCAAATGTATATCATGCCGCATATATTAGGCGATGTCCCTCGTTGTGCGACGTTTCTGGATGCGCACCAGGGAGGCAACCTAAGTACCTGGCCGGGGCGGTATGACCTCTTCGGCAGATAAGTTACGGCTATAAGGATAGATGACGTGAAATTAAGATGGTTTGCTTTTTTGGTAGTAATACTCGCTGGCTGTAGCTCAAAACAGGATTACAGGAATCCGCCGTGGAATGCCGAAGTGCCTGTAAAGCGTGCGATGCAGTGGATGCCCATCAGTGAAAAAGCCGGGGCGGCATGGGGGGTTGATCCGCATTTAATCACCGCGATTATCGCCATTGAATCCGGCGGCAACCCTAACGCGGTCAGTAAATCCAATGCGATTGGCCTGATGCAGTTAAAGGCGTCGACCTCCGGGCGCGACGTTTACCGTCGCATGGGCTGGCGTGGCGAACCGACCACCAGCGAGCTGAAAAACCCTGAGCGTAACATCTCAATGGGCGCGGCGTATCTGAGCATTCTGGAAAATGGGCCGCTGGCCGGCATCAAAGATCCGCAGGTGATGCAATATGCGCTGGTCGTCTCTTATGCTAACGGCGCAGGCGCGTTATTGCGTACTTTTTCATCCGACAGGAAGAAGGCGATAGAAAAAATTAACGATCTGGATGCGGACGAGTTTTTTGAGCATGTTGTTGATAATCATCCCGCGCCGCAGGCGCCGCGCTATATCTGGAAGCTTCAGCAGGCGCTGGACGCCATGTAGTTTAGTGTGAAGATTATTCTCGCACTTTATTCGCTCTTTCTCGGGCCTCGCGCTCAAGCGAAAAAATAATCCGCTGCAACTCCCGCTCCACCGCCGGGCTAACGTTAAGGAAACGAAAGCTCAGGCGGGGAGTGGTGATCGTTTCATTTTTCCCATCAATCACCTTACGCTCGCTGATGGCGATAAGCTGGGCGTCAACGTGAAAAATCCCCCATTGCCCCATGTTCAGTTCAACCTGCGAAAAGCGTGCGCCTTCGATTAGTCCGTCGGGGATGGCGGATTCCAGTAGCGCGCCCATGCCGCCCAGGGAGAGATCAAACAGGCGAAAACGTAACGTACGGGTGTCCGGTAGCGTGGTGACGCCGTAATAAGGCGGATACAGCGGCGCGCCAATGCGAAAATACTCCCGGCGCTGGACAAACCACAGTGACGACGGCAGGGGCGTGATAAAGGCCGGCAGCCGCTGATATTCGCCTGTAACGAGTTGCGGCAACGTGAACTCGACTTTTGCGCCCTGCGTTTCTGCGATAATGGCTACCTGCCCGGCACGTAATACGGCGCTATTTTCGTATTCCTGGCTGCCGTAATCCACGATGAGTTTTTCCGGGTCTACCGCCAAAATTTTACTAATGAATTGACCATGCGCCCATGAAATACGCAGTGGAACCTGATTTTTATTTAAATCCCGTAGCACGCCTAATATCGCTAATGGATTTTTTTTCAGGAACTGCTCATTGTAACCACTCACACGAAATAACCCCTGATACGCAGACTATCGTTGGGTTATCGGCATCGGTAGAAAGAACTTAATAGCGATAAATAAATTTTTATGTCCGCGAGATAAATCAGTGTTCAGAAATGCGACGCTCGACTTTGCCTATACTTAAAACGTTTTTACTGGAAAGAGGGTTCGCAAATGGGAATTATCGCCTGGATTGTTTTTGGTTTGATTGCCGGCGTTATCGCCAAATTGCTTATGCCGGGGCGCGATGGCGGGGGATTTATCCTGACCTGTATTCTCGGTATCGTCGGGGCGGTCGTTGGCGGATGGCTGGCGACGATGTTTGGTATTGGCGGCAGTATCAGCGGCTTTAATCTGCACAGTTTCCTGGTCGCCGTGGTGGGCGCGATCGTGGTGCTGGTGATTTTCCGCCTTCTGCGACGCGGTTAACCGCTGCAAAACGTTTAAGCGTTGACCCGGTCAGCGCCGGGTCAACCTACTATAAACACGCGTTACTGCGTCGCTGCAGACGGCGTTTTTGTCGGCGTTGCGCTTAACGATGCCGGACGAGTAGACGGTACGCTATCGCACGGTTTTTCCTGCGAACAAATCAGATCGAGCATTTTCAGCGTCACGCCGTTGGTCCAGCCAAAGCCGTCCTGAAGGGGATATTCGCCGCCGCCACCGCCGGTTCCGGTACTGCTGACGTCATATTTTTCGACCAGTTTTTTCTCGCGATCGTAGGTGTGCTGCACATTGGTTAAAAAGCGCCAGGTGACTTCCATTGCCACGTCATCCTGCCCATAATTTTGCAATCCTTCGGCAGCGACCCATTGTAACGGCGCCCAGCCATTTGGCGCATCCCACTGCTGTCCGCTTTTAACCGAGGTGGTAGCCAGCCCGCCAGGCTGTAGCAGATGCGCCTGGGCCGCCGCCGCCACTTTCGCGGCGCGATCTTTCGCGGCGGCGTTTACATAGAGCGGGAACAGCGCGGCAGCGGTGAGTTGGTCACGGATTTTATTGTTCTGCAGATCGTAGTCGGCATACCAACCCTCTTTGTTATTCCACAGATGCATTTCAATGGCTTTTTGCCGCGCGTTGGCCAGCGCGTCATATTGCGAGGCTTTGGCCCGATCGCCCGCCGCAGCGCTGGCGCGGGCGAGGGTTTTCTCCAGCTGATACAGCAGAGCGTTAAGATCGACAGGGACAATCGTGGTGGTACGAATGGTACTGAGCTGCTGCGGATTATCCATCCAGCGGGAGCTGAAATCCCAGCCGGAGGCGGCGGCAGAGCGGAGGTCTCGATAGATCTCCGTTGCCGGGCGGTTGGGGTTGCTTTTGGCGGTAGCGATATCTTCAACCCAGGATTCAGGGCGGGGCGTATCCCGATCGTCCCAGTAGCGGTTGAGAACGCTGCCGTCCTCCAGTTTGACGACGCGTTGGTTTTGTTGCCCTGGCTGCAATGTCTCAACGCCCTCCATCCAGTAGGCGTACTCTTTTTGCAGTTGCGGCAGGTATTCTTTCAGCGCATCGTCACCTTCATGTTCCGCCAGTAACTCAACCATAAACGCAAAGAAAGGCGGCTGCGAACGACTCAGGTAGTAGGTACGGTTGCCGTTGGGAATATGCCCCCAGGCGTCAATTTCGTAACCAAAGTTCGCCACCATATCCGCCACCTTATCCCAGTGCCCGCTTTCCGCCAGCCCCAGCATCGTAAAGTAGCTGTCCCAGTAGTAAATCTCTCTGAATCGCCCACCCGGCACGACATAGGATTCAGGCAACGGCAAGAGCGAGTCCCACTTTTCGACGTTTTTAGTTGAACGGGTCAGCACCGGCCACAGGCCATCAATATGTTCACGCAATGACTGCCCGGCAGGCGGGACATATTTTTCACCCGCTTTCGGCAGGGTGAAGTTAACATCAACAAAATGACGCAAATCGAAGCCGGACTGGTTCCGCTGCATACGATAATCCGCAAGAATCATGAGCGGATCGCTATTAGGTATGGCGTCAGCAAAGGTTTTCTGATCGGGGAAGAGTTTTGCATTCTGGACATCATTAAAGAGCGGGCCAAGCAAAATATCCGGCGGCTGCGGAGTTTCAGTGTCGGAAGACGGGTCTGCGGCAGTCGCCGAAAACGATGCAAACGTCAGCAGCGTCCCTGCCAGCGCCAGTTTTATGGCTTTCTGCAGTAGAACAGAACGGCGAATCTCTGGGGGTATCATCAAGTTATCTCCTTAGCGGTGAGCCAAAGCCAACGGCATTTACCATGACAAAACCTTAGTCTACGATGACCAGATACGCGTGATTGAACCGCTATTTTGCGAACAAACAGACATTTTATTGAGACAGAATTTATCGGCGCGCGCGTGGAAAACGGGGTATACAGACAAAAAATCCACGCCGGGACGTGGATTTTAGCGCAATAACTTGTAGCCTTAACCCGGATAGATACCGCGATCTTTACGGGCCAACAGAATGCGCTCACAGGCGACAATATAGGCTGCGGTGCGCAGAGAACAGGATTTCTCAGCCGCTTTCTCCCAGACATGGACAATCGCGTCGGTCATGATTTTGTCCATGCGCGCGTTGATCTCTTCTTCGCTCCAGAAGAAGCTGGCCATATCTTGTACCCATTCGAAGTAGCTGACGGTTACGCCGCCTGCGTTACAGACCACGTCAGGCACCACAAGGATACCACGGCTGGCCAGAACATCATCAGCATCCGGATAGGTCGGGCCGTTAGCCCCTTCCAGCACCAGCTTACACGTCAGGGCTTCCGCGCGCTGACGAGTTATCTGACCTTCAAGCGCCGCCGGGATCAGAATATCCATCTCCAGACGCCAGAACGCATCGCTGGCGATAGTTTCCGCGCCCGGGAAACCGGCTATCTGTTTGTGTTCTGTCTGCCATGCCGTGAGCGCCTTCATGTCAATACCGGTGGCGTTAAACAGGGTCGCGGTATGATCCTGAATCGCCACGACACGGGCGCCAGCGCCTGCAAACAGACGCGCGGCTTCGCTGCCGACGTTACCAAAACCCTGAACCGCAACGCGAGCGCCTTCAACAGCAATATTCGCCCGACGTGCGGCTTCCAGCCCGCTGACGAAAACGCCGCGCCCCGTCGCTTTTTCACGGCCCAGCGAACCGCCAAGATGGATAGGCTTACCGGTGACGACGCCAGTGACCGTCGTGCCATGATTCATGGAATACGTATCCATCATCCAGGCCATCACTTTACCGTTGGTGCCGACATCCGGCGCAGGAATATCTTTCTGCGGCCCGATGATAATGCCGATCTCGCTGGTATAGCGGCGGGTCAAACGCTCCAGTTCACCTTCCGACAGCGAGAACGGATCGACGCGGATGCCGCCTTTGGCGCCGCCGTATGGCAGATTCAGCGCGGCACATTTGATGGTCATCCATGCTGACAGGGCCATCACTTCATTGAGATCAACGTCAGGATGGTAGCGAACACCGCCTTTACCCGGACCTCGGGAGAGGTTGTGCTGCACGCGATATCCTTCGAAATGACGAATAGTGCCATCATCCATTTGTACCGGAATATCGACGATCAGAGCGCGTTTTGGGTGGCGCAGAGTATCCACCCAGGGGGATAACTCGCCCAGATAAGGGGCCACACGCTCGATTTGTTGCAGGTAGGTATTCCAGGCAGATGTGCTGCTATCTGAAGCGTAAGATAACTTATCCATGATAAACCTTAGTGATAAAAGTAATATGTTCTTTAATTGACCGTGGTACATAGTAGATCACACCATGTAGCGATAAATTTAACACTTTTTTAAACAATTAACTCAGATCAAAAATGGCAGGCAGTTGGATTTTCGTTATGATTTTGGATGGGAAGTGGTTAACTATCCGCTATAAGAGGTGATATGTCGCTAATTATGCAATTAATTGCTTAAATATGCGTGATATGTGCAAGGCGGCTATTTGTCATAATTATGACGCACCTCTAAAAGTAAAAATTATGATAACGACATGTATCAATGTTATGTCGTCCTGTCGGTGGGGAAACGTCTTCGCCAGGCGCGTAAAAAGATAAAAATAACCGGAGTCAGACGGCGCTGACCCCGGTTTACCTCTTTATTGTTGACGCGACTCAAGCCACACCAGCGCCAGCGTCGACAGTGAGCACATCAGCAGAATGCCGACAAACCACAGTAAATACCACATCGCTCTCGCTCCCTAATAAAGTTCATGATCGTTGCGGCGGAGGGTCTCCAGGTTGATACGCCCCAACATTTTGTAATAGCTCCACAGCGTATAGAGCAGTACGATCGGCAGAAAAATCAGCACAATCACCAGCATGATTTCGAGCGTCATCTGGCTGGAGGTGCTGTCCCACACCGTCAGGCTGGAGAGAGGACTAACACTCGACGGCATCACAAAAGGAAATAGCGTTATGCCGGCGGTAAAGATGACGCAGGCCTGGGTCAGGGAAGCGAACAGAGATCCACGAATAGTCTGACCGCGAAGGCAGGCATAGAAAGCCAGAATCGGCAGGATCATACCGAGCAACGGGATGATGAGCAGTAGCGGCGAGCGTATAAAGTGGTTCATCCATGCGCCAGGGAGTATCGCCACGCCTTTTAAGAGCGGATTGGAAGGGCCGTTGGCATCTTGCGTGAGTAAGACAAAGCCATCAACGCCGGCCCACAGCCAGTAACCGGCCAGCAGGAAGCAGATCACGATCAGCAGCGCGCTGTGGCGGGTGGCCGACAGAGCCCGTTGACGAATAACGCCCTCCGTTTTCAACTGTAACCAGACGCCTCCTTGCATAATCACCAACGACAGACTCAATAATCCACACAGTAGGGCAAAGGGCGAGAGTAACTGCCAGAAGGTGCCAAAATAGTCAACATGAAGCTGCGGCGTGAAGGCAAACGGCACGCCTAAAAACAGGTTGCCGAACGCGATGCCGAATACGACTGGGGGCACCAGGCTGCCGATAACCAGACCGGTATCCCACAGCGCGCGCCAGCGGGCATTGGCGATTTTACCCCGATAATCAAAGGCCAGCGGGCGAAAGAAGAGGGCACACAGCACCAGGATCATCGCCACATAAAAACCGGAAAACGCGGCGGCATAGACCCGTGGCCAGGCGGCGAATAATGCCCCGCCCGCGAGAATCAACCATACCTGGTTTCCTTCCCAGTGGGCGCCGACGCTATTGATCAATACCCGGCGTTCGTCATCGTTGCGCGCTATCAGCGGGAGCAGGCAACCGACACCCATATCAAACCCGTCAGTTACCATAAATGCCACCAGGATAACGCCGATCAGCAGCCACCAAATGAACCGCAACGTTTCATAATCCAACATGATTGTCTCCTTTATCCCTGTTGTTGCGCTTGTTGTTGATGTTGCATGGCGCTTGGCCCAAGACGCGCGTACTTCTGCATCAGATAGACTTCCGCGATTAAAAACAGGGTGTAAAGTCCGAGGATAAGTCCCATTGAGAAGGCCAACTGGCCCGGCGTCAGCGCGGAGTGAGCGTACCAGGTCGGCAGAATGTCCTGAATCGCCCAGGGCTGACGGCCAAACTCCGTCATAAACCAACCGGCTTCAATGGCAATCCACGGTAACGGCAGGCTCCAGAGCGTCATACGCAATACCCAGCGGTGCTGGTCGATACGCATTCGCAGCGTCTGTATCAACGCAATCAACATCACCACTAACAGCAGCGAACCGCAGCCGACCATAATACGGAAACTCCAGAACACCGGCGCCACCTGAGGAATAGCGCCACGCTGGGCCGCACGATACTGCTCCGGCGTCACATGGTTCATATCCGGGGCATATTTCGCCAGCAGAATGCCGTACCCCAGATCGCCCTCAACGGCGTGAAACGCATTCAGTACCTGCGGCGAGCGATTGCCTTGCGCTATCTCCTGCATGAGTAGCCAGGCCTCCCGGCCACGCTTCAGGCGCGGCAGAGTGTCGTCCATCAGGTTTTTTAACCCCGGAACCGGCGTATCCAGCGAATGGGTGGCCAGAATACCCAGCAGAGCGGGGATCTTCACGGCAAACGCATTACGCTCCTGTTCCTGCTGCGGCCAGGCAATCAGATGAAACGGCGCGGGCGCGGGTTCGGTTTGCCATTCGCCTTCCATCGCCGCCAGTTTCACCGGCTGAATTTGGGCGACCTCGTAGGCCGAACTGTCCCCCAGTTGCAGGGTTCCCAGAATGGCCAGGGTGCCGAATACTGAGCCGATAGCAAACGAGCGCAAGGCCACTTCACGCTCGCGGCCACGTAGCAGATACCAGGCGCTAATGGACATAATAAACATGGCGCCGGTGACATAACCGGACATGACGGTATGGACGAATTTCACCTGGCTCACCGGGTTAAAGACCAGATCGCTGAAGCTGCTCATTTCCATCCGTAATGTATCGATGTTGAAATGAGCGCCGGTAGGATGCTGCATCCAGCCATTGGCATTCAGAATCCATAATGCTGAAATATTGGAGCCGAAGGCCACCAGCCAGGTGACCAGCAGGTGTTGGTATTTATTCAGCCGCTGCCAGCCGAAAAAGAACAGGCCGACAAAAGTGGATTCGAGAAAGAAGGCCAGTAACGCTTCCATCGCCAGCGGCGCGCCGAAAATATCGCCCACATAGTTGGAATAGAGCGACCAGTTAGTCCCGAACTGAAACTCCATGGTCAGGCCGGTAGCCACACCGAGAGCAAAATTGATCCCGAAGAGCTTGCCCCAGAAACGCGTCATATCGCGGTAGACGGTTTTCCCCGTCACCACATAGATCGTCTCCATGACGGCCAGCAAAAAAATCAGCCCAAGCGTAAGAGGAACAAATAAAAAGTGATACAGCGCGGTCAGCGCAAACTGCCAGCGCGATAAGTCAATGACATCCCACATGCTAACTCCTGTAGGCAGAAAGAGAGTAAAAAGCTAATCAGTACCGGACTCCGGTGACGTTCCTGTTGAGAGCGCTAGCGCGTCTCCAGCCATCGGCAGACTTCATCCAGGCGCTGGCGCGAATCGGCCAGATCTTCCGGGGCCGCCAGTACCAGCTCCGGCAAAGGACAAATCTCATAGCTATCGAGCAACGGCCCTTTAAGGGCGTCCAGACAGCGCACATGCCAGAGATGGCGCAATGCTGTGGCGTTGATTTGGCTTTCGCCATACCCGGAGATGCGAATCTGAATATTCCCGTGTCCACATAAACGCGCCAGAAAAAGACGATCGGCCTCGCTGAGCGGCAGTTGGGTCAAATTGATGCTGTGAGGTTGCAACGCCGGATCGCGTACGTGCGCCAATAACTCATGGGCCAGCGGCAGTCCATTCATCAGGCCAGCGACAGGCGGAGGCAGCAGAGAGTCGTCAGGCAGCGTATCGGCAGTCGCCGCTTGCCATAATGCCAGGGGCGCGCTACCCGCTTCCAGACGATCCGTCAGCAGACGTCGGTTATGCAGATGGCGTACCCGCCACAGGCCGCAGAAGATGGTCTCCTGGATCTCGCTTTCACTCCCGTCCGGATGCTGAATGCGTACCGAGACTTCGCCTTCGCCCAATAACGTATTGAGGAATGAGAGATCATCGGCATTCAGGGGAGATAACTCCCATCCCAGCACGTCGCCGACTTCCGGAATGCGCCGGGCAAGCTGACCTCGCAGATCGGTCAACAATGCCATCACCGCCGGGCTGTGAGCGCAGCGCTCCAGCGTCGCCATACTTGGGTCGCCATTGACCTGACAGGTGAGCGGTAAGGGATTCATCGAGAAACTGGCGTCATCAGGCTGCGTACCTGGCCCCAGCAGATGAAAAAAGGCGTTGCTCATTGTGCTGTCTCCTGCGCTGCGGGAGTGTCAACCATCGAACGCATCAGCGTGAGCAGTTCAGCCCAGGGATGAATGCCGCTGAGCGCGCCGCGTAGCTCGCCGTCTGTAAAAACCAACGTCGCCGGAAACCGACGCACATTAAAACGATCGCCGATAGCTTCGCTTTGTTCAAGGTCGGCCACCGCCACCTGCCAGTCAAACTGCGGGAACTCACGCAGGAGTTCGGCGATCATCACCGGGTTATCGCTGACTTCCGGCGTACGCCGCGGATCGCTACTTAACAGGATGACGCCATCTCCAACCCGTTTGATCCAGTCGTCTACCATGGAAGCCTCTACCGGTTGCCATCCACGGGTTAACAGGCGTTGCCATAGCGCAGAGAACGGGGTGTCATTCGCCACTTCTTTTGCCCTCCAGACGTGTCTGATACTGACGTATGCGCACTCCCTCATAATTTTCCATCGACAGGCATTTATAGTTCAGGCAGCGTGCGACCTCGTTTGCCTGCGGTACGATCCCCCAGGCGGCCAGTTGCGCCAGGGCGGCCTGTTCCGCCGCCGGTAGCTGGTCGCGAGCTATTTCGCTCAGGCTACCGCCATAGTCGTCCAGTTGCGCCGGTTGCAGACCGACCAGCGCTATGTGACAGGGCAGATGCCCGCGGATGTCGGCCAGCGCCAGAACTTCGGAAAAACTGTTTTGATGCAGACTCATTTTTTTGGCGCTGAGATACGCGGGGATTTTCTCGCCGGCATAGGTTCGCAGGCTGCCCGGCGCCAGGCCGTAATCGATCGCGTCAAGGAGCAGGAGATGGCTGGCTTGCTCTACATAACCTAACAGGTTTAGCCCTTGCGTACCGCCGTCCACAATTTCCACCTCTTCAGGCCAGTGATATCGGGCATACAAACGCTCCGCGACCCGGATACCGAATCCTTCATCGGCCCACAGCAGGTTTCCTAACCCCATCACCACTACGCGTTGCGCATTCATGAGGGCTCCTTGTCGTGCGGTTTGGGGAATTTGTGGCTGCGATAGCCATTGATCATGGTGGAGATCACCGTATCGTCGGACATAATGTCTTCCCGGATAGCGAGGTAAACGTGCCCGACGATGAAGGCGGCGATCAGCCACATGCCCAGTCGGTGCCAACTGTGAATATCGATGGAGTTGCCGCCGGTCCAGTAGAAAAATTCAACTACATAGCGGAACGGCGCAAAGATGGCGTACTGGCTATGCTCGCCAAACAGAGCGAAACCGGTGAGGATCATAAATACCGATAACAGGAAATAGCCGAACATCGCGGCCTGCGCGACAGGGTTATGTCCGATGTCGCTCCCCGGTTTTTTCTCCAGAAACAGATACCAGCGGACCACGGAGAAAGCGCCTTGCCACCAACTGCGACGCCAGACCGGGACGATAAACAGCTCTCGCGAATAGCGGTTGCCGACACAGGCCCAATAAATTCGCCCCAGCAGTAACACGGTAAAGATCATCGCGGCGGCAAAGTGGATCAGCCGGATATAGCCCATGTAAAACAGATAGGTCGCCTCGCCACTCACCGACGGCAGCGGTCGGCCAATGAAGTAGCCTGTTACCATCAGTACCAACATGCAGGCCACCGTTAGCCAGTGCCACAGGCGTACCGGCGCTTCAAACACATAGTGGCTGACGGCAGTATCACGCGCCTCCCCGACGCGTGGAGATAGCTTTCCAGTCATCGTTCTTTTCCTTAACGCTTAGCGTACCTGGACGGCAATCAGTTCGCTGCCGTCGTCGCCGAGCACGTGGGTTGAACAGGCGAGGCAGGGGTCGAAGCTGTGCAGCGTCCTCAGGATTTCTAACGGTTGGTCGGGAATCGCCATTTGCGTTCCCATCAATGCCGCTTCATAGGCGCCGATCTGTTTTTTAGGATCGCGCGGGCTGGCGTTCCAGGTGGTGGGAACCACGCACTGATAGAGTTCAATCTTCTGATCGCGTATTGACGCCCAGTGTCCCAACGCTCCGCGAGGCGCTTCGGTAAAACCGATGCCGCGGCAGTGCTGCGGCCAACTGGCCGGTTCCCATTTCTCGGTATTGGCGGTGGCCAGGTCGCCGTTTTTCAGGTTGGTCATAAGCCTGTCGAAAAAATACTGCAGCTTACCGACGGCCCATTGCGCTTCGTGCGCGCGGCATAAAATACGGCCAAGCGTAGACTGGATACCGGAGAGCGGCAGTTTAAGGGCGGACATCATGCGATCTACCGACTCTATAGTGGCGGCATCCCCTTTGTGGTACGCGATAAGCGTTCGGGCAAGCGGGCCGACTTCCATGGCATGACCCCGCCAGCGCGGCGCTTTAATCCAGGAGTAACGTTCCTGCTCGTTGAGCTGCTGGATATGCGTATCGCTGCCTTTGACATCACCCGGGTTGTACCAGGGATCGGTAATGCCGTCAAAAGGATGACGCCCCAGCCGATCGTCCGGATAGCGGTACCAGGCGTGATCCACAAACTCCTGTATCTGCTGCGGATCGGCCAAATCTACCGGCATGACATTTTTAAAATCGCCATTGACCACCGCGCCACCCGGCATTAACAGGCTTTGCTGGCTGAAGTCGTTGGCAATGTCCGGAAATGCGCCGTAGCTCAGCACGCATTTATCCGACAGACCGGTGCCAATTTGACTCCATGCTTTATTGAACTGGCCGATAGCCAGCGCGTCCGGAACCATCACGTTGTTAATGAAGTCGGCGGTGCGGGTGATGATCGACTGCACCAGGTTGAGGCGCTCCATATTGATAGCCCCAACCGCGCCGCTTTGATCGAGATTGATCGCGCACGGCATCCCGCCGACGATCCAGTTAGGATGGGGGTTCTTACCGCCAAATATGGTATGGATTTTGACGATCTCTCGCTGGAAGTCGAGGGCTTCAAGATAGTGGGCAAAACCCATCAGATTAGCCTCTGGCGACAGTTTGTACTGTGGATGTCCCCAATAGCCGTTACGGAATATCCCAAGCTGGCCGCCATCGACAAATTTCTTCAATCGATTTTGTACGTCAAAGAAGTAGCCCGGCGATGACATCGGCCAGGCGGAAAGGCTTTGCGCCAACTGCGAGGTGGCGCGCGGATCGGCTTTCAGCGCATTCAGAACATCAATCCAGTCCATACCGGCTAACTGATAAAAATGGACCAGATGATCGTGACACCACAACGTAGCCAGCATGATGTTACGTATAATATTGGCGTTATCCGGCACCTGGATACCAATCGCATCTTCGATAGCGTACACCGATGCCAGAGCATGTACCCCGGTACATACACCACAAATACGTTCAACAAACGCCCAGGCGTCACGCGGGTCACGGCCTTGCAGAATGATCTCCAGCCCGCGGAACATCGTGCCGCAGGAAACGGCATTGGTAATGACGTTTTGCTCATCAATGTTCACTTCGCAGCGCATATGCCCTTCGATGCGGGTAATCGGGTCCACGATCAGACGACGGCCGGCGTCGTTAACGGTATAACCCTGGGTTTGATACTGGTTACTCATGCCTGTTTATCCTCATTGTCCGGCTGTTGTTCGGCTTGCGCTAACTGTTGTTTGTGGCGTTTACGTTGGTTGAGCGCGCTGGCGACAGCGTGACCGCCAACGCCCGCCGCGACCACGCCCAGCGCGGTCAGCCCCACCGTATCGGCGGTTGAATGGGTACCCATCTGGGGAATATCCACCACGCGGCTATAAAACGAGCCGCGATCCCAGAAACCATTTTCTGAACATCCCAGACATCCGTGACCGGACTGGATAGGAAAGGAGACGCCGTCATTCCAGCGAGTGGAGGAGCAGGCGTTATAGGTGGTTGGCCCTTTACAGCCCATCTTGTACAGACAGTATCCCTTGCGGGCGGCGTCATCATCCCAGCTCTCGACAAATTCACCGGCGTCAAAATGGGCGCGACGGTAGCATTTATCGTGGATACGCTGACCGTAGAACATCAGTGGACGGCCCATGCGATCGAGTTCCGGCAGACGATCAAACGTCACCATATAGGTGATAATGGCGCTCATGACATCCGGGATTGGCGGACATCCAGGGACTTTCACGATCGGCTTGTCGGTGATCACTTTATCGATAGGCGTTGCCTGGGTTGGATTGGGGCGGGCGGCCTGGACGCAACCCCAGGAGGCGCAGTTTCCCCAGGCGATAATAGCGCTGGCGCCCGCGGCGGCTTTCTTCAGTTTTTCAATAAACGGGCGGCCGCCGCTGATACAGAACATCCCTTGTTCTCCTAACGGCGGATTGCCTTCCACCGCCAGAATGTATTTCCCGGCGTAGCGAGTGGTAATATCGTCAAAGACTTCTTCGGCCTGTGCGCCGGCGGCGGCCATCAGGGTGTCGTCATAATCGAGGGAAATCAGCGAGAGGATCACATCTTTGGCTAGCGGGTGCGAGGAACGGATAAAGGATTCGGTACAGCAGGTGCATTCCAGTCCATGAATCCAGACCACCGGAATCCGCGGTTTATTCTCCAGCGCCCAGGCGATCTTTGGCGTCATTCCGGCGCCCAGTCCCAGCGATGTGGCGGCAAGGCTACAGAATTTGAGAAAGCTGCGTCGGGTCACTCCCTTACGACGCATGGCTTGATAAAAGGTCTCCTCGTTATTCATAACGCGTATTTTTTCTCCTTTTTGCACCACGCTCCGCCAGGGGCATAAGGCGCTTTTGCGGGTCCGTTGACGTTCCGCCAGCAAGGCAAATCATTGGGTTACGCGCGAGCGCGGAAACGAGCCCGATTCACTTTGCACCGGCGTATATCGCCAGAAATAATGTAAAAAAAGCGTATCGGATTAACGATAAGAAACAATGTGAAGTGTGTGGGTATAGCTTATAGCGGTATATTTATACCCATTATCGGTTTTTCGGCGAAAGGGCCGTGGCGGGGAAGGACGGTTGAGCTTGTTCCAGGATGAGGTTTTCAGTGAGCAACCTCGGGTAGATTTAGCCTGGTCTCGCCATTTCAGGGATACGTAAGTTGACGCAAAAGGAGGGAGGGTTTGATGTCATCGTTAAAAGAAGCATACTTCGTGATGATTTTTATATAAAATGATGGTGCTGGTTTTAAAGGAATGCAAAAAAGAGACCATTTGAAAGAGGGCGCCCCATGAAAAATAACATCAGATTTGACTTATCCGATTATTTGATTCATTTTTTTCGGGACGTTGATTTAGAGACCGGTAGCCATATTTATTTGCCTGAACACTGTGGTTTTAATAATCAGCACCACGCATGTTTCATTGATGCTAAATATTTACTTCGATTATCTTTACGCAGTCATAAAATTTTCTCGTCCTGGTCATACCGAAATGGGCAACGAACCGTATATGGTGACTCCCCGGTGGTATGCTTTACAGATATGCCGATTGCAGCTTATTTAGAAACTGGTGTTCGCCGATTAGAACGAAATGAAAAAATCGGTTTATATGCAATCGTTTTACCTAAAGAGCAAATGTTTAATTATGGGGCAAGGCCAGTCATATATGGGTTGGATGAGCATAACAATGCTCGATGCTCGCAAGGCAGAAACGGGGAACGTATTCTTGATGAAACGGCTCTTCCTTTGATTGAACAATATAGATATGTTACTTATGTTCCAGGTAAGATTGACTGGACACATGAACGCGAATGGCGATAGCCATATCGTGGCGATATTAAAAATTTCCTTAATCATATTAAAGAGTATGGTATTCCGGAAAACATTGAAAGCACCCCAGGGTTTGATTTTAAATCAAGCGAAATAAGTGGTGCGGGAATAATTGTCCCATTTGTAGAAGATATTCCTACCGTAGCTCACGATATTTTAACTTTAATTGATCGGGGTATCATTGGAAGAAATACTTTCAAATTCATTATAGCTGTAGAGAGTTTACAATCATGGACCCAGCTCTCGGAACCGGGCGCGTTACTGACTTGTATTAATGATAATACTTTCGGATTTGAATCTTTTTTTGATTTATCTGCATCTAAAGTAAAAAATTATGCTGATTCTATCAATGATTATGTAAATGAATTATACTCAAAAAAAGATTTTCTAAATGATAGCTATGCAATGGAATTTGGAAATGCCTGGGTCTGGATTCATGATAACCAATCCCAGGTGGTACGGGCGTTACTGCAGGCTGGAATGATCAACGTTAATAAAGAAGGGCGGTACTTATTAGATGTTAATTTGGCTTCTGTTGATTGGCCATTAAGAAGAAAAGAAGCTTTCGCAAGTCATGTTGCGGGATGGCTGAAACATCGTTTTAATATCGAGGCGGGAGGGTACTCCGTTCAGGGAAAAGATCATTATGATGCGATCCCAAGTTATGAGACGCCGCTAAAGGACCAGCATCCTTTTTATAATCATACAGTGAATGTCGACTGGTAATTAAGAAAAGAACTTACTGTAAATAGACTCGTTTTAGTTCTATGCATTTTTGAGATCCCGGCCAGATTGACCCTGGCCCGATCTCTGACGAAAACTCCGAATCTTCGATGTTTCCAATTATGAATTTTTACACCAGTCTTTAAGTATCAATGCATTGTACCTGGTGCGCTGCTATAACTGTGTAAGAGGGATTGACGCTTAGAGCCTATCCCATTAGGGCTATTTTACTTGCCATTTTGGACCTGGGCAGTGCTCGCCAAAACGCGTTAGCGTTTTGAACGCCGCTAGCGGCGGCCCGAAGGGCGAGCGTAGCGAGTCAAACCTCACGTACTACGTGTACGCTCCGGTTTTTGCGCGCTGTCCGTGTCCAAACTGGCTGCGCCAATAACGCCTGGTGGGATAGGCTCTTAGTGTTAATGTACACCAAAGGTCGATGTGTTTACCGCACTTGTGGCTTGGTATGCAGTATGTATAATTATTGTGTGAATGTTTTCATAAATTGATTTGTCTCTTCTTTGGCCTTTTCTATTGATTTATGTTTATATATTTTTGATTGGTATGTGTATTTTTCTAACGCAGGTAAGTATTTAGAGACATCGTTACCTTTTTTGAAATCTATAGGCATATGAATACTCGCATATAATATATTTATCCTCTGCGATGGCGTTAGCTCAGAATAATTTATACCTTGTTCATAATAAGAAAGCATCACATCATTGCAGATCCTGTCTTTATACGACTGCCCTATGTATGCGATGATAAGTCCATATATAAGTAGCAATCCAAAAGAGACACCTGCTTTGTGGCTATGAAGGAAATTATATGGTAGCCCCACAAAAAAAAGCACTTTTCTAATTAAAACAAGAACAAATGGTAAGGAAAATAAAAAACAACCGAAGTACATAATCACTTCGCCTGAATTCTGAAACATTTTATACCTTCCTGATAAATAATGGGTTAATTATCTGGTTAATATTCGTTGCCTATTATTTCTTTTATAAAAATAGACGATTCATTGAAATTTTTTTTGAAGTTGGAGTAATTGCTAAGTGTTTTCGGTATGCAAAAGATGACTCGCCCATTTTTTACTATGGCATAATATCTTGGATACATTAGCGCTTCTTCTTTTGTGTTTGGAACACCATCATAGTCTATTTTTTCATCAATAGAGTCAAGTTGGCTAAATAAAAAGACTCTTTTCCTTAACAACGTATTATGAACAATAGCGTTTTCATATATATCAAGTGACATTGTAAGACCCAATGCAGCAAATGAAAGTAATGCAATGATAGAAATTGTTAATATTGCTAATGACAAGCCTTCCAGACAATATAAAACAAGACAAAAGAGTGGGATTGCAGGGAGGTAAGTGACCAACGGGTAAAAACGATCGATTTTTAAATGTGATATGATATTCTGAGGAGATGTGACATGGTCCTGAACGCCCTTGTTAAAGATAATGCTGTAAAGCGTCAAACTATTGTCAATTTTATCTATTGCTTTAGCTTTTATTCTTTGTGTGAATATAAAAAACGTTATCAAAAAGGCAATAAATAAGAAAATGATTAAATTAGAAATAAAACTATCCACGGCATCATCCTGTATATCTACCGAAATTTCTATGGTCACTATTCTACTATTATTAATGAATGTCAATCTAAAATTGATGATAGTGCGTCCAGCCGGTTGGATTTGATCTAAAATAAAACTTTCGGTATTTCTCTATAGTCACAGAGCAAACAGAGTTGATTCTTTGTTAAAAAATCATCTCAATATTTTAATATGAATTCCTTCACGCGATTCTGGAGTATTACAGTCTACGATTTTAATGATTTTTTATTCATTCATTATGCGTATTAAATTAATGGCAGAGCAATCGCAAATTATATTTAGTTTCAGAATTGCAAAATGATTATAATTTTGTAGTTCATGCAGTTGGCCTAAGATCCTCGGTGGTGAGTGTAGGGGGAACGCCTGAACAAGATCTTAGGCTATGTACGATACTGTGATATGAGTTAACCCAAACAGGCCATACGGTATCTATACCTTTCTAAAAAGCTTTTAGTTGGCATAGAGTCAAAACTTTAGACGAAACAACATTCACACTATGGCCCTGGCAGTGCGTATCGGTGAGCATAACGGGGCCTTGTTTATTTATTATACCGTTCTTGTACTTACTTAAAATGAAGATGGAAGAATGTTGTACTCATTTTTGACAGCGTTGTTACGAGATGAGTTGAGACATTGTGAAAAGAAAAATCCACGCAAGTGCGTGGATTTTATGGGGTTTTCCAGTCTTCATGCGATTCGCTGAGATCGCATGAGACAACAGAAACTAATTAGACGTTGAACAGGAAGTTCATTATATCGCCATCTTTAACGATGTAATCTTTGCCTTCCGCTCGCATCTTACCGGCTTCTTTCGCGCCTTGTTCACCTTTATAGGTAATAAAGTCGTCAAAGGCGATAGTTTGGGCGCGGATAAAGCCTTTTTCGAAGTCGGTATGGATTTTACCTGCTGCCTGCGGCGCGGTTGCGCCAACCGGAATGGTCCATGCGCGAACTTCTTTCACCCCGGCGGTAAAGTAGGTCTGGAGGTTCAGCAGGCGATAACCCGCGCGAATAACGCGGTTCAGCCCCGGCTCTTCCAGACCCAGTTCAGCCATAAATTCGTCGCGCTCGTCATCATCCAGCTCAGCAATATCAGCTTCGACGGCGGCACACACCGGAACCACGACCGAACCTTCTTTCGAGGCGATTTCGCGAACCTGGTCCAGATACGGGTTATTTTCAAAACCGTCTTCATTGACGTTAGCGATATACATTGTCGGCTTCAGCGTCAGGAAGCTTAAATAACGGATAGCCGCTTTATCTTCGTCCGTCAGGTCCAGCGAACGCAGCATCCCCGCTTCGGCCAGGTGCGGCAGGCATTTTTCCAGCGCGGCCAGTTCCGCTTTGGCGTCTTTATCGCCGCCTTTGGCTTTCTTCTGTACGCGATGGATAGCGCGCTCGCAGGTATCGAGGTCAGCCAGCGCCAGTTCGGTATTGATAACATCAATATCTTCTGCCGGATTTACTTTACCCGCCACGTGGATGATATTGTCGTTCTCAAAGCAGCGAACCACGTGACCGATAGCTTCGGTTTCACGGATATTGGTCAGGAACTGGTTACCCAACCCTTCGCCTTTGGATGCGCCTTTTACCAGACCGGCGATATCCACGAACTCCATCGTGGTTGGTAGAATGCGTTGCGGTTTAACAATCTCAGCCAACTGGTCCAGACGCGGATCGGGCATCGGCACGACACCGGTATTCGGTTCGATAGTGCAGAACGGAAAGTTTGCCGCTTCAATACCGGCTTTTGTCAGCGCGTTGAACAGGGTGGATTTCCCGACGTTGGGCAGACCGACGATACCGCATTTGAATCCCATGATTTAACTCACCTTAATATCTTAATAATCAATCTGTTATAGAAAACAGATTGCAGAAATGGAAATAACTTCGCCTATTATACACGGCGTGCGGCAAAAATGCCGCACATCACTGGTTATTGCGCCTTAAAGGTATGCAAACGGCTTGTTGCTTTGGCCAGACCCTCTTTGAACCACAATTCCGTACAGCGTGCCGCTTCGTCAATGGCCTCATCAATTAATTTTTGTTCAGAAACAGGGGGTTTACCCAGCACGAAACCAACAACTTTATTTTTATCGCCTGGATGGCCAATTCCAACGCGTAAGCGGTGAAAGTTGGGATTATTGCCCAGCTTGCTGATAATGTCTTTCAGACCATTGTGGCCGCCGTGGCCGCCGCCAAGTTTAAATTTCGCCACGCCCGGAGGGAGATCCAGCTCGTCGTGAGCGACCAGAATTTCGTCCGGCTGAATACGGTAAAAACTGGCCATTGCGCCAACTGCTTTACCACTGAGGTTCATGAACGTGGTGGGTACCAGCAGGCGAACATCTTCCCCTTCCAGCGTGATGCGTGAGGTATAGCCAAAGAATTTAGGCTCTTCACGCAACGGCGCGCGCAGGCGCTCCGCCAGTAAATCGACGTACCATGCGCCTGCATTGTGTCGCGTCGCGGCATATTCCGCACCGGGATTCGCCAGACCAACAATCAATTTAATTGCCACGTTTTTTGTCCTGAGTAGATCCATAACTGGCGCGTAGTTTACTGTCTGTCTGCCCGCTTGACAAAACACAGCGACACTCTGAAGTAAATTAAATAATTGCCAGTATTGATTATTAAAAATGTAAACTGTTCAGTGTGTTATTTGTAAAGTTTTGTTAAATGAAACTTTACATTTGTGATCGCAACCGCACTTACAAACGGAAGTGTTGTCTATACTTTACACATAAAGTTTAGGGGGATTTCCTAAAAACAACCCAAAAGTTCCGGAGGTGACATATGAAACGCAAAAACGCTTCGTTATTCGGTAACGTGCTGATGGGGTTGGGGCTGGTCGTGATGGTTGTCGGCGTGGGTTACTCTATTTTAAACCAACTGCCGCAGTTTAATTTGCCGCAATTTTTTGCGCATGGCGCAATACTGAGCATTTTTGTCGGTGCAGTTCTTTGGCTGGCGGGGGCTCGTGTAGGGGGGCATGAGCAGGTGAGCGACAAATATTGGTGGGTACGTCACTATGACAAACGTTGCCGCCGTAGCGACAATCGTCGTCATAGCTAACCGGTTCAGGCCCGGTAAGCGTTATCGCCACCGGGCATTGTCCATTAACTGAGTAAATCCGCTAACGCCTCCGTCCTGTTCGGGAAGAAGGTCAGACGCCCAGGAATAGGTTTGATACCGGCACGCGCCATTGTGCGCAGCGGTTGGAACTCCAGGTTACTGATACGCAATTCGCAACCCTCCGGCAGACGCTTCACAAAACGCTGAAAAGCATCAAGCCCGCCTGCATCCAGCACTGGTACTGCGTCCCATTTCAGAACGACGATACGTTTGCCCTTAATACGTGACTCAAGGTCGGTAAACAGCCCTTCCGCCGCGGCGAAAAAGAGTGGACCGATAACACGCAGCACCAGCACATCTTCAGGCACATCGACATTGACCGGCGCAAGTCGAGTCATACGCGCAATACGGCGCATAAACAGCAGGGAAGCAAGGACAATCCCCACGCTGATGGCGATGACCATATCAAACAGAACCGTTAATGACATGCACAGCAGCATAACGATAATGTCGTCTTTCGGCGCATGGCGTAACAGATCCACCACTTTATGGGCTTCACTCATATTCCATGCCACCATCAGCAGTAGCGCCGCCATCGCGGAAAGCGGCAGCCAGGAGAGTAGCGGGGCCAAGACCAGTAGCGCCAGAATGACCAGGATAGCGTGAATTACCGCCGAGATGGGAGAGGTCGCGCCAGCGCGGACGTTGGCGGCAGAGCGGGCAATCGCGGCGGTGGCGGTGATGCCGCCAAAGAACGGCGCGACCATATTCCCCAGCCCCTGGCCGATAAGTTCGCTGTTAGCTTTATGTTTGGTGCCGGTCATGCCGTCCAGCACGACGGCGCAGAGCAATGATTCGATTGCCCCCAGCATTGCCATCGAGAAGGCCGCTGGCAGCAGCGCGCGCAGTGAATCCCAGCTTAGCGTGAAATCGGAGCCAGGAAGACTCCACGGCAGCATCAGTTGCGGCAGGAGCTGCGGGATGCCGTTGCCCTGAGTGCCGTCAGCCAGAACGTAATGGAACTGTGAGCCGATAGTCGCCACATTGCCGCCCAGCAGATTAACGATCCCCATCACGGCGCAACCGGCCAGCAGCGCGGGAAGATGTCCTGGCAGACGAATACCGAGACGCGGCCAGAAAATCAACGTTCCCAGCGTTACCACGCCAATGGCGGCATCGCCAATATTGACGGTGGGCAACGCCATAAACAGCGCGCCGACTTTCTGCAAATAGTGCTCTGGCACATGGGCCATCTGCAGACCAAGAAAATCTTTAATCTGCATGGTACCGATGGTAATACCAATCCCTGAGGTAAAACCCAACGTGACCGACACCGGGATATATTCAATCAATCGCCCCAGTCTCGCCAGGCCGAAAAGGATCAGGAAGAAGCCCGACATCAGCGTGGCGACCAGTAGGCCCGCCAGACCAAACTGTTGCGACACCGGATACAAAATCACCACAAACGCGGCGGTAGGGCCGGAAACGCTAAAGCGCGAGCCGCCGGTTAGCGCGATCACGATCCCGGCGACAGCGGAGGTATAGAGGCCATACTGCGGCGCAACGCCACTGCCAATTGCCAGCGCCATCGCCAGCGGGATAGCAATAATCCCGACGGTGATCCCGGCTATCACATCACGGGTGAACCGGGAGGCGGTATATTTTTCTTTCCAGCAAGCATCGATGAGAGCGCGGAAAGGCATCACATGTGAGGAAAATAATTTGTTCACAATAATGTTTCATCCATGAGCGCATCATCTGTCAACTAAATGGCAGGTGAAGGAGGCATAAGTCATACAAAAGGGTGTTACAGACAAAAAAACCCGCCGCAGCGGGTTTCAGATCCGGGTTCGATCAATGCTCGAACATGGCGGAAATCGATTCTTCGTTGCTGATACGGCGAATCGCTTCGGCCAGCATACCTGACAGGGTCAAAGTACGCACGTTCGGCAGCGCTTTGATTTCGTCGGTCAGCGGAATGGTGTCGCAGACAACGACTTCATCAATGACGGAGTTGCGCAGGTTGTTTGCCGCATTGCCTGAGAAGATCGGGTGCGTCGCGTAGGCAAACACGCGTTTAGCGCCACGTTCTTTCAATGCTTCTGCTGCTTTGCACAGAGTCCCGCCGGTATCGATCATATCATCAACCAGCACGCAGTCACGGCCAGCGACGTCGCCGATGATGTGCATCACCTGAGAAACGTTCGCGCGCGGACGACGTTTATCAATGATAGCCATATCGGTATCGTTCAGCAGCTTAGCGATAGCGCGGGCACGAACCACGCCGCCAATATCCGGGGAAACCACGATCGGGTTATCCAGATTCAGTTGCAGCATATCTTCGAGCAGGATTGGGCTACCGAACACGTTATCAACCGGAACGTCAAAGAAGCCCTGGATCTGTTCAGCATGCAGATCTACGGTGAGAACGCGGTCAACGCCGACGCTGGACAGGAAGTCAGCGACAACTTTTGCGGTAATCGGCACACGGGCGGAACGTACGCGACGGTCCTGACGTGCATAGCCAAAGTAGGGGATAACGGCGGTGATACGACCTGCGGAAGCACGACGCAGGGCATCAACCATAACGACCAATTCCATCAGGTTGTCGTTGGTTGGGGCACAAGTGGACTGGATGATGAAAATATCACCACCGCGTACATTTTCGTTGATTTGTACGCTGACTTCGCCGTCGCTAAAGCGACCTACGGCGGCGTCGCCGAGAGAAGTGTACAGGCGGTTGGCAATACGTTGTGCTAGTTCCGGGGTGGCGTTACCAGCAAAAAGCTTCATATCAGGCACGAGAAGAACCTCAGGCATGCGTCCATTGGTGGAAAGAATCTGCCGAAAACTGTGCGGGCCAGGCAAAATCCTATCCAGGCGGTGTATTAAAGAGCGCGATGCAACGTCTGGAACAAGGTGACGTTGTCACCGAAGCTCAGCTTGCCCGGCTTACTCGTCTTCATTCACGTTTCATGTGCGCTGGTATCTATGCCTCACACCGGTCAAATACGGCATATATGACCGGCGACTCGTCATTTCGCCATCTTCCTGAAACCCGAATGCGTTAGAGTAACTCTCGATGCAATGGGGAGAGGTTGACACCCTTCGCCACAAAAGCATTGAGCCATTCCGGGGCTTGCTCAAGCACCTGGCGAGCACAAGACTCTGTATCGAATTCAGCAAAGACACAGGCCCCTGTCCCAGTCAGGCGCGACGGCGCGTATTCTAACAGCCAGGAAAGCGCCGCATCAACCTCGCGAAAACGTTTTCTTGCGATAACCTCGCAATCATTGCTGAATTCACATTTTAGTAACGTATCTATTGACCTTTTTGGCGTATTACGCGGCAATTGAGGATCTTTAAAGATAACCGGCGTCGGAATGCTTACGCCAGGGTGCGCGACCAGATACCATTTTTCCGGCGGATTCACCGGCGTTAATATTTCGCCTACGCCTTCGGCAAACGCGGCGTGGCCACGAACAAAGACCGGGACGTCGGCGCCGAGCGTCAGGCCGAGCGTCGCCAGTTCATCAATGGAAAGCCCGCATTGCCAAAGATGATTGAGCGCCACCAGAACGGTCGCGGCGTTAGACGAGCCGCCGCCCAGACCGCCGCCCATGGGAAGGCGCTTCTCAATGCTGATATCCGCGCCGCTTCCGGCGGGCAGGCGTCCACTCTCCGAGGCGACTTTCATCAACAGCCGCGCGGCGCGGACGATCAGATTGTCTTCATTTTCAACGCCGGTAACCGGCGTTAATAAATGGATTTCGCCATCGCGACGCGGTTCGATGTGGAGTGTGTCGCCATAATCCAGAAACTGAAACAGCGTCTGCAGCGTGTGATAGCCGTCTGCACGCTGTCCGGTGATATATAAAAACAGGTTTAATTTTGCCGGAGAAGGCCAATGGGTCATCATTTCACAATCCAGTTATCCATTTTCAGCTTAATGCGCTGACTGCCGTCTGAAAGCTCCATATTGGCAGGCATGGCAGGCTGCGTTTTGCTGTCATAGCCACCGTAAACCACTTTCCAGTTTTTACCATCCTGGCGATAGTTCACTTCGCTCAGACGATACTGGTCGTCCAGTTTGTAGTCGGTGGCATCGCCAGGCAGACCGAGGATCCACTGCCGCAGGCTGTTTAACGGAATCGGCATCCCGGTGAGTTTGCCGATCATCTCTTCGGCGTCATCGGCGGTATAACGCTGGCCTTTGTTATCCACCAGCTGAACGTTGCCCGGCTGGGCGTTAAGCTCCAGCTCGGTGCTGCCCAGCGGGTTGGTAAGCAGCAGGCGGTAGCGATCCTGTCCGGTCTGTTGCCAGAAGAAGCGCGCATAGACTTTCTGATCATCTGAGATGTAAGCAAAGGCGCCGCGCGTCTGGTATTGATTCAGATGACGCACCTCTTGCTGATGCTGGCGCCACTGAGGGGAATCCGGGCTCTTGCCCGGGCCTTTATGCCCAGGAAGCGTACAGGCGGTGAGAACCAGGCTTGCTAACGGCAGTAGACGAATCAGGCGAAAATCGGGCAGGGTCATAGTGATGACGAATCCTTGTGATACGGTGCAATAATTGCCTGATGGCGTTACGCTTATCAGGCCTGAAAACTGAACCTGCAGGCTGTAAAAACGTTCGCGCCACGATTCGGCAAATTTTTGCTATCGGTTACAGTTATAGCCTTTAATGCTAGCGCCGCCTGGTGACATCGTCTACTTTCAAGTTGTCTTAAATCATCAAATTAGCGAGCGCTGCCAATTACTCCAAAAGGGGGCTCTCTCTTTTATTGACCACGCGCATCCTGTATGATGCAAGCAGACTAACCATATCAACGCTGGTACTACTCCCGCAGACATGACCCTTTTAGCGCTCGGTATTAACCATAAAACGGCACCTGTATCGCTGCGAGAACGCGTAACGTTTTCGCCGGACACGCTTGATCAGGCGCTGGACAGCCTGCTTGCGCAGCCAATGGTGCAGGGCGGGGTCGTGCTGTCAACCTGTAACCGTACAGAACTGTATTTGAGCGTGGAAGAGCAGGATAACCTGCAGGAAGCGCTGATCCGCTGGTTATGCGATTACCATAACCTGAACGAGGACGATCTGCGCAACAGTCTGTACTGGCATCAGGACAATGACGCCGTCAGCCACCTGATGCGCGTCGCCAGCGGTCTGGATTCACTGGTGCTGGGCGAACCGCAAATCCTCGGTCAGGTGAAAAAAGCGTTTGCGGATTCGCAAAAAGGCCACCTTAACGCCAGCGCGCTGGAGCGAATGTTTCAGAAGTCTTTTTCCGTCGCCAAGCGAGTGCGGACTGAAACCGATATCGGCGCCAGCGCCGTCTCCGTCGCGTTTGCCGCCTGTACGCTCGCCCGCCAAATCTTCGAATCGCTCTCGACGGTCACTGTACTGTTAGTTGGCGCGGGCGAAACCATTGAACTGGTGGCGCGTCACCTTCGCGAGCATAAAGTACAAAAGATGATTATCGCCAACCGAACCCGCGAGCGCGCGCAAGCCCTGGCGGATGAAGTAGGCGCTGAGGTTATCTCGCTCAGCGATATCGACGCCCGTTTGCAGGATGCCGATATTATCATCAGTTCGACCGCCAGCCCGCTGCCGATTATCGGTAAAGGCATGGTGGAGCGCGCATTAAAAAGCCGTCGCAACCAGCCGATGCTGCTGGTGGATATCGCCGTACCGCGCGACGTTGAGCCGGAAGTCGGCAAACTGGCGAACGCTTATCTTTATAGCGTCGATGATTTACAGAGCATCATTTCGCATAATCTGGCGCAGCGTCAGGCTGCGGCGGTAGAAGCGGAAACGATTGTTGAGCAGGAAGCCAGCGAGTTTATGGCCTGGCTACGCGCCCAGGGGGCCAGCGAGACCATTCGGGAATACCGTAGTCAGTCGGAGCAGATTCGTGACGAACTGACTACCAAAGCGCTGTCGGCCCTTCAACAGGGCGGTGATGCGCAAGCCATCTTGCAGGATCTGGCATGGAAACTGACCAACCGCCTGATTCATGCGCCAACGAAATCACTTCAACAGGCTGCCCGTGACGGGGATGACGAACGCCTGAATATTCTGCGCGACAGCCTCGGGCTGGAGTAGCAGCACACACCACACTTTTTTACAGGGTGAATTTACGCCTATGAAGCCTTCTATCGTTGCCAAACTGGAAGCCCTGCACGAACGCCATGAGGAAGTTCAGGCGTTGCTGGGCGATGCGGGAATTATCGCCGACCAGGACCGCTTTCGCGCATTGTCGCGCGAATATGCGCAATTAAGCGACGTTTCTCGCTGTTTTACGGACTGGCAACAGGTTCAGGACGATATCGAGACGGCTCAGATGATGCTCGACGATCCTGAAATGCGAGAAATGGCGCAGGAAGAACTGCGCGAAGCGAAAGAAAAAAGCGAACAACTGGAGCAACAGTTACAGGTACTGCTGCTGCCGAAAGATCCGGACGATGAACGAAACGCGTTCCTTGAGGTTCGCGCCGGTACCGGCGGCGACGAAGCCGCGCTGTTTGCCGGCGATCTGTTCCGCATGTACAGCCGTTATGCCGAAGCGCGCCGCTGGCGTGTGGAGATTATGAGCATGAGCGAAGGCGAGCATGGCGGTTATAAAGAGATCATCGCCAAAATCAGCGGCGACGGCGTGTATGGCCGACTGAAATTTGAGTCCGGCGGACACCGCGTACAGCGTGTTCCGGCGACCGAGTCGCAGGGGCGTATCCATACCTCCGCCTGTACCGTCGCCGTGATGCCGGAGCTGCCGGAAGCCGAGCTGCCGGATATTAACCCGGCGGATCTGCGCATTGATACGTTTCGTTCTTCCGGCGCGGGCGGTCAGCACGTTAACACCACCGACTCCGCTATCCGTATTACCCACTTGCCGACCGGCATCGTGGTGGAATGCCAGGACGAGCGTTCGCAGCATAAAAACAAAGCGAAAGCGCTCTCGGTGCTCGGGGCGCGCATTCACGCCGCCGAAACGGCAAAACGCCAGCAGGCCGAGGCGTCAACGCGACGCAATCTGCTTGGCAGCGGCGATCGCAGCGATCGTAACCGGACCTATAATTTCCCGCAGGGGCGCGTGACCGATCATCGTATTAATCTGACGTTATATCGCCTTGATGAAACGATGGAAGGTAAGCTGGATATGCTGATTGAGCCGATTGTTCAGGAACATCAGGCTGACCTGTTAGCCGCATTGTCCGAGCAGGAATAATGGATTTTCAGCACTGGCTGCATGAGGCGGTAAACCAGCTCCGGGACAGCGACAGCCCCCGGCGCGACGCCGAGATCCTGCTAGAGTACGTTACGGGCAAGGGGCGGACGTATATCATGGCTTTTGGCGAAACGCCGCTTACCGACGTCCAGCAACAACAGCTCGCGGACCTGCTGCAGCGGCGTAAACAGGGCGAACCTATTGCGTACCTGACGGGCTTACGCGAATTCTGGTCGCTGCCGCTCTTCGTTTCTCCCGCCACGCTAATCCCGCGCCCGGATACCGAATGTCTGGTTGAACAGGCGTTGGCGCGATTGCCGGTAAAAACCTGTCGTATTCTGGATTTAGGCACCGGAACCGGCGCGATTGCGCTGGCGCTGGCCTGCGAGCGACCGGATTGCGAGGTGACTGCGGTCGATCGTATGCCTGATGCGGTTGCGCTGGCGATACGCAACGCGGAACATTTGGCTATCCGGAATGTGCGTATACTGCAAAGTTGTTGGTTCAGCGCGCTATCGGGGCAGCAGTTCGACATGATTGTCAGCAATCCGCCCTACATTGATGCGCAGGACCCGCACCTTAGCGAAGGCGATGTACGCTTTGAACCGCGCTCGGCGTTGGTGGCGGACGAAAACGGTATGGCGGATCTTACGCATATTATCGATAACGCCCGCCAGATGTTAACGCCCGGCGGCTTCCTGCTGTTGGAACACGGTTGGCAGCAAGGCGAAGCGGTAAGAGCGGTTTTCAGGCGGTCTGGTTACTCGGATGTAGAAACGTGTCGTGATTATGGCGGTAATGAACGCGTGACCTGCGGACGTTTTACGCGATGACAATTGCAATGTTGCTCACGCTCCATCTTATCTGTGTTGCGCTCTCCGTCAGTTTGTTTGTCGCTCGTTACTGGTGGCGCTATTGCGGCCATGCGTTGGCCGCCGCGCGCTGGACACGAATCGTGCCTCCCGTCATAGATACCCTGTTACTGCTTAGCGGTATTGGGTTAATCGTTAAAACGCACATCCTGCCATTCACGGAGTCGGGCTCATGGCTGACTGAAAAACTGTTTGGCGTTATCATCTACATCGTTTTGGGTTTTATTGCGCTTGATTATCGTCAGGCGCGCAGCCAGCAGGCGCGTTTTATCGCTTTCCCGCTGGCGCTGGTGGTGCTGTACATCATCATTAAACTCGCCACCACAAAAATACCGTTACTGGGGTAAGTCATGAGGTCGTTAGCTGATTTCGAATTTAACAATGCGCCGCTGTGTGATGGCATGATCCTGGCATCAGAGATGATTCGCCTGGATTTTCCCACGCAGTTTGTCTACGACGAACTGGAACGTCTGGTCAGTCTGGCGCAGGAAGAAATTAGCCAGCTCCTGTCTCAGGATGAGCAACTGGAAAAATTGCTGGCACTTTTTTACGGCGAGTGGGGGTTCACGGACTCCCGCGGCGTCTACCGTCTTTCTGATGCTTTATGGCTCGATAAAGTCCTGAAAAAACGCCAGGGGAGCGCGGTATCGTTGGGCGCTATTTTATTATGGATAGCAAACCGTCTTGATTTGCCGTTGGTGCCCGTTATCTTCCCAACGCAGCTGATTTTGCGTATTGAATCGCTGGAAGGGGAAATGTGGCTGATTAACCCGTTCAACGGTGAAACGCTTGATGAACATACTCTGGAAGTCTGGTTAAAAGGCAATATTAGTCCGGTCGCCGAGTTGTTTAACGAAGATTTGGACGAGGCGGATAACGCCGAAGTGATTCGTAAGCTACTGGATACGCTGAAATCCTCGCTGATGGAGGAACGGCAAATGGAGCTGGCGCTGCGCGTTAGCGAAGCATTGTTGCAATTTAACCCGGAAGATCCTTACGAAATCCGTGACCGCGGGTTGATCTACGCGCAGCTTGAGTGTGAACACGTTGCGCTGACTGATTTAAGCTACTTCGTTGAACAGTGTCCGGAAGACCCGATCAGCGAAATGATTCGTGCGCAGATCAACACCATTGCGCACAAGCAAATTGTTCTACATTAATTAACCGACATTTTACCTATAAGTGTAAGGCGATCCTATGAAACAAAAAGTGGTTAACATTGGCGACATTAAGGTGGCAAATGACCTGCCGTTTGTGCTGTTTGGCGGTATGAACGTGCTGGAGTCACGCGATCTGGCAATGCGCATTTGTGAGCACTACGTAACCGTTACCCAGAAGCTGGGTATTCCTTACGTGTTCAAGGCCTCTTTTGATAAAGCCAACCGTTCCTCTATTCACTCTTACCGTGGGCCGGGCCTGGAAGAAGGGATGAAAATCTTCCAGGAACTCAAGCAGACATTTGGCGTAAAAGTGATCACTGACGTCCATGAAGCCAGCCAGGCGCAGCCTGTGGCTGATGTGGTTGACGTGATTCAGCTCCCGGCGTTTCTGGCGCGCCAGACCGACCTGGTGGAAGCGATGGCGAAAACCGGCGCTGTGATTAACGTGAAAAAGCCGCAGTTCGTAAGCCCGGGTCAGATGGGCAATATCGTGGATAAGTTCCATGAGGGCGGTAACGATAAGGTGATTCTGTGCGATCGCGGCGCGAACTTCGGCTATGACAACCTGGTGGTGGATATGTTGGGCTTTAGCGTGATGAAAAAGGTCTCCGGCAACTCGCCGGTGATTTTCGACGTTACCCATGCGCTGCAATGCCGCGACCCATTTGGCGCTGCCTCGGGCGGTCGTCGTGGTCAGGTGACCGAGCTGGCGCGCGCCGGTATGGCTGTCGGTCTGGCGGGCCTGTTCCTGGAGTCGCATCCGGATCCGGCTAACGCGAAGTGCGACGGTCCTTCCGCGCTGCCGCTGGCGAAACTGGAGCAGTTCCTGACCCAGATAAAAGCGATTGATGATTTGGTGAAAAGCTTCGACGAGCTGGATACCGAGAACTGATTGCGGTTTTTAGCTTGTGTAGGCCGGATAAGACACTATCCGGCTTTTTTATATCAGGCAAAAATCGTCATCAGATAGGCGGCAAATAGAGCCAGATGCGCCGCGCCGTTTAGCACGTTGGTGCGTCCGGTAGAGAACGAAATATGGCACAGTACTAACGAGGCCACCATCACTACCATTTCCGGCGCGCCTAAACCAAACACCAGATCATTACCTGTCGCCCAGGCGATGAGCGTGACGACCGGCACGGTTAATGAAATCGTCGCCAACACCGATCCGAAGAACAGATTCATTGCCCGCTGAACCTGATTATTCAGTACCGCCTTCAGCGCGCCCAGTCCTTCCGGCGAGAGAATTAACAACGCGACCAGGAAACCGGTAAAGGCGACCGGGGCGTTCATGCTGGTCAGCAACGCCTCCAGCGGGCTGGCATTCATTTTGGTAACGGCAATGACCGCAATTAAATGAATGAGTAACCAGACCGTATGCCAGCCGCTACTGTGCGCGGAGGGTTTACCGTGGTGTGGATTGTCATCATCGCCTTCATCTTCATGTTCATAGATAAATAAGCTCTGGTGCGTTTTGGTTTGAATCAACAAAAATACGCCGTACATCGCGGCGGAAATTAACGCGACCAATAATGCCTGACCGGTAGAGAAATTGGCTTGCGGCAATGCCATTGGAAAAACCAGCACAATAATCGCCAGCGGAAACAGCGCGATAAGATACTGCTTAATCCCAAATAAATTCATATATTGCGTTGCGAATTTACGCCCGCCCAACAACAACGAGAAACCGACCAGTCCCCCGGTGACAATCATAATAATAGAGTAGAGCGTATCGCGCATAAGCGTTGGCGCAGCATCGCCGGTAGCCATCAGCGCGGAAATTAAACTCACCTCAAGAATAACGACGGACAGGCTTAAAATAAGCGATCCATAGGGTTCGCCGAGTCGGTGCGCTAATACATCGGCATGACGGACCACGCTAAATGCGCTGCTTAAAATACCAATAAGTGCAAGGATATTGATGCCAATAACCACTGGTAGTGACTGGCTGCTTCCCCAAAGGAACAGCACTACCAGCGCAAGAACCGGGAAAATAAGCGAAGTCTCCTTATGGCGGGTTTTCACCGCCTCACAGGCATGTGTCATGAGGGTCTCCCTTGTGCAGGTGTTAATATTTTGGAAAGAGTAAAGAAGATAAAAATAGCAGAAATTTGTATTTTTTTAGTGGTTTTTTACGTAGTTTTACGGCGTAGACGATTTTTTTCTTTCAAGGTCAGTAAAACAACGATCTTGTTTTAACAGTGTTTAAATAACAAAAAGTTAATTTCCGTAAAAAGCAAAAATCCTCCTCGACTGGCGTAATAACGCATTGTTTACCACACTTAATGTTTTCCCTGAAGACGGAGGTGCGGATGCCGTATAAAGCTAAAAGTGATTTACCCGATAATGTGCGGAATGTTCTTCCAGCCCATGCCCAGGACATTTACAAAGAAGCGTTTAATAGCGCCTGGGAGCAATATAAAGATAAAGCCGATCGTCGTGATGACGCCAGTCGCGAGGAAACCGCACACAAAGTCGCCTGGGCGGCGGTTAAAAACGATTATGAAAAAGGCGAGAATGATAAATGGCATAAGAAAAAATAAACGCGGTATTACTCACGTGTTAGCCTGATTTTCTTGCCGGAAGTCTATCCTGACGCGGGAGCTTTTCCCGCGTACAGATTCAAAATGTCAGCACTTTGTCCGCCGCCAGCGTCCATTGCGCCAGCTCGACCAGCGTTCCGATTTCCACACCGTCAATCAGCGGCAGGGGAGTGATACCACGTCCGTCCGCACAGGTTTTGCATAATTTTACCGGTACGTTTTGCGCGGTCAGAATTTCCAGCATTTGCTGAATATTGTAGCCTTCGGCCGGTTTTTGACCGCGTAACCCTGCGGTTACGGCATCTGACATCAAAAACAGGCGTAAATCGAGATGGCTTTCCTGCTCGCGCAGCGCAATGGCCAGACGCAGGCTATTAAATAATGATTCGCTGCCGTAGGCGGCGCCGTTAGCGATAATGACGATATTTTGCATGGATAACCCTTCTCCTTGAGAAATTTTGTCGGCAATGGCGTTATGTTACCTCGGGAACCGGGTACCGCCAAATGCGTGGAGAAAATCCCGGGACGCTCTGCGGAAAAAATAAGGATATTCCTGGAAGCACGAGAAAAGGCTGCAAAACCTGTCCGGAAACGTTATGGTTTACTCTGATGCCATTCCTCTTATCTTTTGTTGTAGAAGTTGCCGACACGTTGAGCCGTATTGTTTTTCGTTCATTCTCACTCTCGCTTCTCTTGCTGGCTGCCAGCGGTACGATCCGTGCGCAGGCGCAAGACCCTTTCACGCAAAACCGTCTGCCGGATTTAGGCATGATGCCGGAATCCCACGAAGGGGAAAAGCATTTTGCCGAGATGGCCAAAGCGTTTGGCGAAGCCAGCATGAAAAATAACGATCTGGATACCGGTGAACAGGCGCGGCAATTTGCTTTCGGACAGGTACGTGATGTGGTCAGCGAGCAGGTTAACCAGCAGCTTGAAAGCTGGCTATCAGCCTGGGGCAGCGCCAGCGTGGATATTAACGTCGATAACGAAGGTCATTTTAACGGCAGTCGCGGAAGCTGGTTTATCCCTTTACAGGATAAACAGCGCTATCTGACCTGGAGCCAGCTTGGTCTTACGCAACAGACTGACGGACTGGTAAGCAACGTTGGTATAGGACAGCGCTGGGCGCAGGATGGCTGGCTTCTTGGCTATAATACCTTTTACGATAATCTGCTGGATGAAAATCTGCAGCGCGCCGGCTTTGGCGCGGAGGCGTGGGGAGAATATTTGCGTTTATCCGCCAACTATTATCAGCCTTTTGCCGACTGGCAGACGCATACGGCGACCTTAGAACAGCGAATGGCGCGCGGATATGATATCAACGCGCAAATGCGGCTGCCGTTTTACCAGCATATCAATACCAGCGTTAGTCTGGAGCAGTACTTTGGCGATAGCGTGGATCTGTTTGACTCCGGAACGGGGTATCACAATCCTGTCGCGTTAAAACTGGGTCTCAACTATACGCCAATACCTTTGCTTACCATGACCGCCCAGCACAAACAGGGCGAGAGCGGGGTCAGTCAAAATAACCTGGGGCTGACGCTTAACTACCGCTTCGGCGTGCCGCTCAAAAAGCAGCTTGCCGCCAGTGAAGTGGCGCAAAGCCAGTCATTACGCGGTAGCCGCTATGATACGCCGCAACGTAACTCGCTGCCGACAATGGAGTATCGGCAGCGTAAAACGTTAACGGTTTTTCTGGCGACGCCGCCCTGGGATCTTACGCCTGGTGAGACGGTTGCGTTAAAATTGCAGGTGCGCAGCGTGCACGGTATTCGTCATTTGAGCTGGCAGGGCGATACACAGGCCTTAAGTTTGACGGCAGGAACGGACACCCGCAGTATCGAGGGCTGGACAATCATTATGCCGGCCTGGGATCACCGCGAAGGCGCGGCAAATCGCTGGCGTTTATCGGTGGTGGTTGAGGATGAAAAAGGTCAGCGTGTCTCTTCCAATGAGATCACGCTCGCGCTGACTGAACCGTTTATCACGATGCCGGACGATAATCCGCATTGGCAACCGTTCCAGGAGCAATAATTAAAAGATGCGTTCCTGATGCACCCAGACGGCGGCCTCCACGCGCGATTTCAGCTTCATTTTCTTGAGCATATGTTTCACGTGCACTTTGACCGTACTTTCGGTGATATCCAGACGCCGGGCAATCATCTTATTCGGCAATCCCTGCGCGATGAGCTTCAGAATATCGCGCTCACGCGGGGTGAGTTGCGTTACATCGCGATCGGTGGTGGCGCGGTTGGCCCGCAGGCTGGCCGCCAGTACCGGCGTTAACGCTTCACTTAATACCATTTCGCCGGCGGCGGCCTGTTGTAACGCTTTGAGCAAGTCCTCAGGCTCCATGTCTTTCAACAGATAACCATCCGCGCCGCGCTTTAGCGCCGTGACGACATCTTCTTCATGGTTGGATACGCTGAAAACGACAATACGTCCTGACAGTGCTTTTTCGCGTAATTTATCCAGCGTTTCGAGACCATTCATTCCCGGCATATTCAAATCAAGGAGGATCAGATCGGGATCGAGCGATTCCGCCAGGTCAATACCCTGCTCACCGTTGCTGGCTTCTCCGACCACGCTGATATCGGGCGCCATACTCACAAGCTGCTTTACACCCGTCCGTAGCATCGGATGGTCGTCGATTAACAGGATGGTTGCTGGTTCCTGATTATTCATGGGTATCTCCCTGGGTTTCTGTGAAGTTTGTTTCTGGAATAAAAGTAACAGTGACCTCTGTTCCGCCAGTCTCGCGTCGGCGTACCTGGCAATCGCCGCGCAAACTTTGCGCCCGATCGCGCATGATGATCATGCCGTAGTGATTACTGCGTTCGGCGTTTTCCGGGACGCCGCAGCCATTATCCTGCACTTTTAGTTTGACCTGTTTGCCACATTGCGTCACTGTCACCACCACATCGTCGGCATGAGAGTGTTTAAGGGCGTTGCTGAGGGCTTCCCTGGCAATTTGCAACAGGTGTATCGCCTGGTGTGAAGGCACCAGGCGGGGGGGAAGCTGATAATCCAGTTTTACCGTAAAGCCAAACCGGGCGCTGAACTCCTGGCAGCTTGCTTCCAGCGCCGGACGTAGCCCGGGTTCCGTCAACTGTAAGCGGAAAGTGGTTAACAGTTCGCGCAGTTGCGCCCAGGAGCAGTTTAGCTCATTGCGAATTTGGCTGAGTAACTCACGGCTGCTTTCCGGTAACACGTCGCCCTGCATTTGCAGGCAGCTCACCTGCATCTTCATACAAGAGAGCGACTGGGCAATAGAATCATGCAGTTCGCGGGCAATGGTGGCACGCTCTTCCATGACAATCAACTGCTGCTGGCGCTCCTGATGCCTGTCGAGCGCCAGAGTCGCGGTAAGCTGTTCAACCAGCGTGTCCACCAACTGTTGCTGATCGTGGCTGAGATGGCGTCCATAGGGCAGCGTCGCCAGCAAAATACCGTATTGGGTGTGAGAGTCGGTGAGCCGCCATTTTAAGGTGGTGCCGCCGTTAATCATCGGCAGGGCGCTACGTGGGCAAAGGTGGCAGCCTTTATCATCGCAACTGATGTCCGACTGACAGGTAAATTCCTGGTGATTATCTTCATCTTCCAGGTCATAGACTCGTAGCTCAATATCATGCAACTGGGTTAAATTTTGCAGGCCATTCAGTACCGGTGAAAGACGTTCACATAGCGGAGCCTGTGAATGCAGTCGGCGGTTGGCTTGCCACAAAAACGAGAGAATCTGGTTTTTATGTTCCAGACCGGCTGTTTTTTCCTGTACGCGCTGTTCCAGTACCGCATAACTTTCGGCCAGTTCTTCAGACATATTATTGAGCGCAGAACCCAACGCGGCCATCTCATTGCGTCCACTGATATTGGCACGTTGGGTAAAGTCGCGCTGACTGACGGCGCGCGCCATTGATAACAACTGTTTCCAGGGCTGCAAAAGGCGAACACGTAGCCAGATAATCGTAAATACCAGCAATAGCGCCATAAAGATCGCCATTACCCGGTGAACTAATACCACGCGTTCGATACGCAATTCAGTCGTATGGTCGAACGACGTCACCAGGCGATCCAGGCCCGCCACAAAGCGCGTGACATCTTCTGCGACCGCGTGCGCGTTTTGCGCGTGCTGTAGCCCTGGCGAGAGTTCGTTATGCCAGTAATCCTGCAACGCTTTAAGCTGCTTCTGCTGCCCGTCTCGCTCAGCGGCGCGGGTCAGTTCAGGGCTGAATGCCGTTTGCTCCATCTCATCCAGCAGCTTTTGATCTTTAGCATCCAGCGGGACAGCGGCCAGTAGTCGATAGCTTTGCATACGCAATGAGCCCGCTTTATTAATCGCATGAGCGCTACCCTGCACGCCCTGAACCAGCCAGCCGGAAACCGCCATCCCCGCCACGCCGATAGCGGTAGAGAGCATGACAATCAGCGCCAGTTGGTTAACCAGCGTAAGAGGAGAGAAACACCGTTTAAACATGTTACCTTCTTTCTTCGGGGTAATGTCGCCGAAAAAACGTAGCAAAAAAGAGGGGCGTCAATCGGCTGTGCCGCTATTCTCAACGATACAGCGGAGTATACCCATACCTATAACGAGTTACTCCTTAATTGCCGCCGTAGAGAGGTATCTGCGACGGGAAGGAGTAGACAGACACAGCATGGTGAAAAACCACAGCTTTTTTACCAAAATAGCCTACTCATTAAGGATAATAACGCTTTTTAGTCGCCGGTGATGACGACTTTTCCTTTGATTTATATCAACTTACCTTCGGCAGTAAACCCTAATGTGGCAGACATCAAATCAAGAATCAGAGGTGTCTATGAGTCACTCATCCGCCCCGGAAAGGGCAACTGGCGCTGTTATCACGGAATGGCGTCCGGAAGATCCGGCGTTCTGGCAGCAGCGCGGCCATCGTGTCGCCAGCCGTAATTTGTGGATTTCTGTCCCGTGTTTATTGCTGGCGTTTTGCGTCTGGATGCTATTCAGCGCAGTGGCGGTGAACCTGCCGAAAGTGGGATTTAATTTTACGACCGATCAGCTCTTTATGTTGACTGCGCTGCCATCTGTTTCCGGCGCGCTGCTACGGGTGCCTTACTCCTTTATGGTGCCGCTATTTGGCGGACGTCGCTGGACAGCGTTCAGTACCGGTATCCTCATCGTGCCTTGCGTATGGTTAGGCTTTGCCGTTCAGGATACCAGTACGCCTTTTAGCACTTTCATTATTATTTCCTTGCTGTGTGGTTTTGCCGGCGCGAACTTTGCCTCCAGTATGGCGAACATCAGCTTTTTCTTTCCTAAACAAAAGCAGGGCGGCGCGCTGGGTCTGAACGGCGGTCTGGGCAATATGGGCGTGAGCGTGATGCAGCTGGTTGCGCCGCTGGTGGTTTCGCTCTCTATCTTTGCCGCCTTTGGCAGCCACGGTGTAGAGCAGCCGGACGGTTCTCAGCTCTATCTGGCGAACGCAGCCTGGATTTGGGTGCCTTTCCTGGCCATTTTTACGCTGGCGGCGTGGTTCGGCATGAACGAACTGGCGACGTCTAAGGCCTCGCTAAAAGAGCAACTGCCGGTGCTCAAACGTGGTCATCTGTGGATCATGAGTCTGCTGTATCTGGCGACCTTCGGATCGTTTATCGGTTTCTCCGCGGGGTTCGCTATGCTGTCTAAAACGCAATTCCCGGATGTGCAGATCCTGCATTATGCGTTTTTCGGTCCGTTTATCGGCGCGCTGGCGCGTTCGGCAGGCGGCGCAATTTCTGACCGTCTGGGGGGGACTCGCGTCACGCTTATCAACTTTGTCCTGATGGCGATTTTCAGCGGTCTGCTGTTCCTGACATTACCTACTGGCGGCGTTGGCGGTAGCTTTATCGCGTTCTACGGGGTATTTCTGGCGCTGTTCCTGACGGCTGGGTTGGGGAGTGGTTCTACCTTCCAGATGATCTCCGTTATCTTCCGTAAACTGACGATGGACCGGGTAAAAGCGGAAGGCGGGTCGGACGAAAGAGCCATGCGTGAAGCGGCGACCGATACGGCGGCGGCGCTGGGCTTTATTTCCGCGATTGGCGCGATTGGCGGCTTTTTTATTCCGAAAGCGTTTGGTTCATCTTTAGCATTAACCGGTTCTCCAGTCGGCGCGATGAAAGTCTTTCTTATTTTCTATATCGCCTGCGTCGTTATTACCTGGGCGGTATATGGACGTCATTCTAAAAATAAAAAGTAACTTTTGATTATCCTTTGCGCGGCGTTAGACCGCGCTTTTTTTTTATCTGTATTTAGTTACAACATACTTATAATCAAGAAGAGAGACGCGGCAGGGCTAACCACGCACATCTTTATCGGTCATCCAGGGGGATACCCCTTAATACCCACTTGTTGAAAATTTAACATTCATGTCGTGCGTAAATTTAATTTTATGTAATTAAATCAGTAATATATATAAATAAAACTCCTCCTCCCAAAGGAGTATGCAGGAGGTTTGCGCGCCATTTGCATCCCTGTCCGCCTTGATCGTTATCAATTCTCACGCCCATTCAGCGCGTTACCTTCGCCCTTAGTTAAGCAATGTCGATTTATCAGAGAGCCGTAAGGTTCCACACAGGAGAAACCCGATGAGTAAATTCCTGGACCGGTTTCGCTACTTCAAGCAGAAGGGCGAAACCTTTGCCGATGGGCACGGCCAGCTTCTCGAAACAAACCGGGACTGGGAGGACGGATACCGCCAACGTTGGCAGCATGACAAAATTGTGCGCTCAACCCATGGGGTGAACTGCACCGGTTCTTGTAGCTGGAAAATTTATGTCAAAAATGGTCTGGTGACCTGGGAAACACAGCAAACCGATTACCCGCGCACCCGTCCTGATATGCCAAACCATGAACCTCGCGGCTGCCCGCGCGGCGCAAGCTACTCCTGGTATCTCTACAGCGCTAACCGACTGAAATATCCGCTAATGCGCAAACGTCTGATGAAGATGTGGCGCGAGGCGAAAAAACTGCATCGCGATCCGGTAGAGGCATGGGCCTCCATCATTGAAGATGCCGATAAAGCCAAAAGCTTCAAACAGGCGCGTGGTCGTGGCGGCTTTGTTCGCTCCTCATGGCAGGAAGTGAACGAGCTGATCGCCGCTTCCAACGTGTACACCGTGAAAACCTATGGCCCTGACCGCGTCGCGGGCTTCTCACCCATCCCGGCGATGTCGATGGTTTCCTACGCTTCCGGCGCACGTTATCTTTCACTGATTGGCGGTACCTGCCTGAGCTTCTACGACTGGTACTGCGACCTGCCGCCAGCTTCCCCGCAAACCTGGGGCGAGCAGACCGACGTGCCGGAATCCGCTGACTGGTACAACTCCAGCTATATTATCGCCTGGGGCTCTAACGTGCCGCAAACCCGTACGCCGGATGCCCACTTCTTTACCGAAGTACGTTACAAAGGCACTAAAACCGTCGCGGTGACGCCGGACTATGCTGAAATCGCCAAACTGTGCGATCTGTGGCTGGCGCCGAAGCAGGGGACCGATGCGGCGATGGCGCTGGCGATGGGCCACGTCATGCTGCGCGAGTTCCACCTCGACAACCCGCGCCAGTACTTCACCGATTATGTCCGTCGCTATACCGACATGCCAATGCTGGTGATGCTTGAAGAGCGTGATGGTTATTATGCCGCAGGTCGTATGCTGCGCGCTGCCGATCTCGTTGATTCGCTGGGGCAGGAAAATAACCCGGAATGGAAAACCGTCGCTATCAACAGCAACGGTGAAATGGTGGCGCCAAACGGTTCAATTGGTTTCCGCTGGGGCGAAAAAGGCAAATGGAACCTCGAACAGCGCGACGGGACTACCGGTGCAGAAACTGAATTGCAGCTCAGCTTGCTGGGCAGCCAGGATGAGATTGCTGACGTGGGCTTCCCGTATTTCGGCGGCGAAGGTTCAGAGTACTTTAATCATGTGGCGCTGGATAACGTCCTGCTGCATAAATTGCCGGTTAAACGTCTGCAACTGGCCGATGGTTCTTCAGCGTTAGTCACTACCGTGTATGACCTGACCATGGCGAACTATGGTCTGGAACGCGGCCTCAACGATGAAAATTGCGCCGCCAGTTATGATGATACCAAAGCGTATACGCCAGCATGGGCCGAGCAGATCACTGGCGTGCCGCGGGCGCAGATCATCCGTATCGCACGGGAGTTCGCCGATAACGCGGACAAAACGCACGGGCGTTCAATGATTATCGTTGGCGCCGGTCTGAACCACTGGTATCACCTCGATATGAACTATCGCGGGCTGATCAATATGTTGGTGTTCTGTGGTTGCGTTGGTCAGAGCGGCGGCGGTTGGGCGCACTACGTCGGCCAGGAAAAACTGCGTCCGCAGACCGGCTGGCAGCCGCTGGCGTTTGCCCTTGACTGGCAGCGTCCGGCGCGTCACATGAACAGCACCTCTTACTTCTATAACCACTCCAGCCAGTGGCGCTACGAGACGGTGACCGCCGAGGAATTATTGTCGCCGATGGCGGACAAATCCCGCTATAGCGGTCATCTGATTGACTTCAATGTGCGCGCCGAGCGTATGGGCTGGTTGCCGTCGGCACCGCAGTTAGGCACTAACCCGCTGTACATTGCGCGTGAAGCGGAAAAAGCCGGTATGACGCCGGTAGACTATACCGTCAAATCCCTGAAAGAGGGTTCGATTCGCTTTGCCGCCGAGCAGCCGGAAAACGGTAAAAACCACCCGCGTAACCTGTTCATCTGGCGTTCAAACCTGCTTGGGTCTTCCGGTAAGGGCCATGAGTACATGCTGAAATATCTGCTGGGTACTGAGCATGGTATTCAGGGGCTGGATCTGGGTAAACAGGGCGGTGTGAAGCCGGAAGAAGTGGAGTGGCGTGACAATGGTCTGGACGGCAAACTGGATCTGGTGGTGACGCTGGACTTCCGCCTGTCGAGCACCTGCCTGTACTCCGATATCGTACTGCCGACCGCCACCTGGTATGAAAAAGACGATATGAATACCTCGGATATGCATCCGTTTATTCATCCGCTGTCTGCCGCCGTAGATCCGGCCTGGGAATCGAAAAGCGACTGGGAAATCTACAAAGGCATTGCGAAGAAATTCTCCGAAGTCTGTGTAGGCCACCTGGGTAAAGAGACTGACGTCGTGACGCTGCCGATCCAGCACGATTCTGCCGCTGAACTGGCGCAGCCGCTGGACGTGAAAGACTGGAAAAAAGGCGAATGCGATCTGATTCCAGGGAAAACCGCGCCGCACATCATGACCGTTGAGCGCGATTACCCGGCGACTTACGAACGCTTTACCTCTATCGGCCCGCTGATGGAGAAAATCGGCAACGGCGGGAAAGGGATTGCCTGGAACACGCAAAGCGAAATGGACTTGCTGCGTAAGCTTAATTACACCAAAGCGGACGGTCCGGCGAAAGGCCAGCCGATGCTCAACACGGCGATTGACGCGGCAGAGATGATCCTGACGTTAGCGCCGGAAACCAACGGTCAGGTGGCGGTGAAAGCCTGGGCGGCGCTGAGCGAGTTTACCGGTCGCGACCATACGCATCTGGCGACCAATAAAGAAGAAGAGAAAATCCGCTTCCGCGATATTCAGGCCCAGCCGCGCAAAATTATCTCCAGCCCGACCTGGTCTGGTCTGGAAGATGAGCACGTTTCTTATAACGCCGGTTATACCAACGTTCACGAGCTGATCCCGTGGCGTACGCTGTCTGGTCGCCAACAGTTGTATCAGGATCACCAGTGGATGCGCGACTTCGGCGAAAGTCTGCTGGTGTATCGCCCACCGATCGACACCCGCTCGGTGAAAGCGGTGATGGGGCGTAAATCCAACGGTAATCCGGAGAAGGCGCTCAACTTCCTGACGCCGCACCAGAAATGGGGTATCCACTCGACCTACAGCGATAACCTGTTGATGCTGACCTTGTCGCGTGGCGGCCCGATTGTGTGGATGAGCGAAACCGACGCCAAAGATCTGGGCATTGAAGATAACGACTGGATCGAAGTCTTCAACAGCAACGGCGCATTGACCGCACGCGCAGTGGTCAGCCAGCGTGTACCGGCGGGCATGACCATGATGTACCACGCGCAGGAACGTATCGTAAACCTGCCGGGGTCGGAAATTACCCAGCAGCGCGGTGGGATCCACAACTCGGTGACCCGCATTACGCCGAAACCGACCCATATGATCGGCGGCTATGCGCAGTTAGCCTACGGCTTTAACTACTACGGTACCGTCGGCTCCAACCGCGATGAGTTTGTGGTGGTACGTAAGATGAAGAACATTAACTGGTTGGATGGCGAAGGCAATGACCAGGTACAGGAGAGCGTAAAATGAAAATTCGTTCACAAGTCGGCATGGTGCTGAATCTCGATAAGTGCATCGGCTGTCATACCTGTTCAGTCACCTGTAAAAACGTCTGGACCAGTCGCGAAGGTATGGAATACGCGTGGTTTAACAACGTAGAAAGTAAGCCTGGCGTTGGTTTTCCGAATGACTGGGAAAATCAGGAAAAATGGAAAGGCGGCTGGATCCGCAAAATCAACGGCAAACTACAGCCGCGCATGGGCAACCGGGCGCTGCTGCTGGGTAAAATCTTCGCTAACCCGCATCTGCCGGGCATCGACGACTACTACGAGCCGTTTGATTACGACTACCAGAACCTGCATACCGCGCCGGAAAGCAAACACCAGCCGATCGCGCGTCCGCGCTCGCTGATTACCGGCCAGCGGATGGACAAAATTACCAGCGGGCCAAACTGGGAAGAGATTCTGGGCGGTGAGTTCGAAAAACGCGCCAAAGACCAGAACTTCGAAAACATGCAGAAGGCGATGTACGGCCAGTTCGAAAACACCTTCATGATGTACCTGCCGCGCCTGTGCGAGCACTGTCTCAACCCGGCGTGCGTGGCGACCTGCCCGAGCGGTGCTATCTACAAGCGTGAAGAAGATGGCATCGTGCTGATCGACCAGGACAAGTGCCGCGGCTGGCGGATGTGTATCACCGGTTGCCCGTACAAGAAAATTTACTTCAACTGGAAGAGCGGCAAGTCCGAGAAGTGCATCTTCTGCTACCCGCGTATCGAAGCCGGTCAGCCGACCGTTTGCTCCGAAACCTGCGTGGGCCGTATCCGTTATCTCGGCGTACTGCTGTATGACGCAGATGCCATTGAAAGCGCCGCCAGTACGGAAAACGAAAAAGATCTGTACCAGCGTCAACTGGACGTGTTCCTCGATCCAAACGATCCGGCTGTCATTGAGCAGGCGCTGAAGGACGGCGTGCCGCAGAGCGTGATCGATGCGGCGCAGCAATCGCCAGTATACAAAATGGCGATGGACTGGAAGCTGGCGCTGCCGCTGCATCCGGAATACCGCACGCTGCCGATGGTCTGGTACGTGCCGCCTTTGTCACCGATTCAGTCTGCCGCCGACGCGGGTGAACTGGGCAGCAACGGTATTCTGCCGGATGTAGACAGTCTGCGTATCCCGGTGCAGTACCTGGCGAACCTGTTGACCGCTGGCGACACCCAACCGGTACTGTTGGCGCTGAAACGGATGCTGGCGATGCGTCACTACAAACGTGCGGAAACCGTAGACGGTAAAGTGGATACCCGCGCGCTGGAAGAGGTGGGTTTAAGCGAAGCCCAGGCGCAGGAAATGTATCGTTACCTGGCGATTGCTAATTATGAAGATCGCTTTGTGGTACCGAGCAGCCATCGTGAACTGGCGCGTGACGCATTCCCGGAGAAAAGCGGTTGTGGCTTTACCTTCGGCGATGGTTGCCACGGGTCTGATACCAAATTCAATCTGTTCAACAGCCGCCGCATCGACGCTGTTGATGTGACCAGCAAAACGGAGCCGCACGCATGATTGAACTCGTCATTGTTTCGCGTCTGCTCGAGTACCCGGATGCTGCCCTGTGGCAGCATCAGCAGGAGTTGTTCGATGCGCTCGCGTCATCTGAGAACCTGGATAAAGAGGATGCCCAGACTCTGGGCGTTTTCCTGCGCGATTTAACCGCGCAGGACATGCTGGATGTACAGGCCGCCTACAGTGAACTGTTTGACCGTGGTCGCGCCACATCGCTGCTGCTGTTTGAACATGTACACGGGGAATCCCGCGATCGCGGTCAGGCGATGGTTGACCTGATGGCACAGTATGAACAGCACGGTTTGCAGCTCGACAGTCGCGAACTTCCCGATCATCTGCCGCTGTATCTGGAATACCTTGCGCAATTGCCGAAAAGCGAAGCGTTAGGGGGGTTACAGGATATCGCGCCGATTCTGGCGTTGCTCAGCGCACGTTTGCAACAGCGTGACAGCCGTTATGCGGTGCTGTTCGATCTGCTGTTAAAACTGGCGAATACCGTTATCGACAGCGATAAAGTGGCTGAAAAAATTGCGAATGAAGCACGTGATGATACCCCACAGGCGTTGGATGCGGTCTGGGAAGAAGAGCAGGTGAAATTCTTCGCCGATCAAGGGTGTGGCGAGTCGGAAATCTCCGCTCACCAGCGTCGTTTTGCCGGGGCCGTGGCGCCGCAATATCTGAATATCACCACCGGAGGACAGCACTAATGCACTTCCTGAATATGTTCTTCTTTGATATCTACCCGTACATTGCCGGATCGGTATTTCTGATCGGTAGCTGGTTACGTTACGACTACGGCCAGTACACCTGGCGGGCGGCTTCCAGTCAGATGCTGGATCGCAAAGGAATGAACCTGGCGTCAAACCTGTTCCACATTGGGATTCTGGGTATTTTCGCCGGTCACTTCCTGGGCATGTTAACGCCGCACTGGATGTATGAAGCTTTTCTGCCGGTCGACGTGAAGCAGAAGATGGCGATGATTGCCGGCGGCGCCTGCGGCGTGCTGACACTGGTTGGCGGTATTTTACTGCTCAAGCGTCGTCTGTTTAGCCCACGTGTCCGCGCCACCACTACCGGCGCAGATATTTTGATTCTCTCGCTGCTGGTGATTCAGTGCGCGCTGGGCCTGCTGACCATTCCGTTTTCCGCCCAGCATATGGACGGGAGTGAAATGATGAAGCTGGTCGGGTGGGCGCAGTCAGTTGTGACCTTCCACGGTGGCGCATCCGCACATCTGGACGGTGTGGCCTTTATCTTCCGTATGCACCTGGTACTGGGGATGACGCTGTTCCTGTTATTCCCATTCTCGCGCCTGGTGCATATCTGGAGCGTGCCGGTCGAGTACCTGACCCGCAAATACCAGATTGTTCGTGCACGTCACTGATTTTCTCTCGATGCCCTAAACTCCGCTTCGGCGGAGTTTTTTTATGGCTGTTTGCCGGAGTGCGGCATAAATGCCTTATCGACCGCCGCCTTGTTTCGTTTACAGCGGATCTGCCATGTCTGGCATCTGAATCCGGACTCTTTGTTTCTGAGTTTATTCAGCATCTGTGCGAGTTTTTTGTAAGCAGAAAAAGGATGATGCAGCATATAATCACGCCATAAACGACAATAAGGATAGTTGTATGCGTTTTTCATCAATTTTCAAAATAATAATATTAAATATATTTATTTCAAAAATGGCTCACTCTGCTGTCTGCGAGGAGCGCTATCCCCCCGACTCAGAAGAATGCCAGTACGTTCAGGAATTAGAGCAAAAAGCGGAACAAGGAGATGAAAGCGCGCAGTTCGCGCTTGGAAGCTGGTATGCGGAGGGGCGATATGTTAAGCCTGATTATAAACTAGCCATAAAATGGCTGGAGAAAGCGGGTAAACAAGGTTCGGATTTTTCCTATTTCATCCTTGGCTATCATTACAACTATGGTGAAAATTTTCCACTTAGTCGACAAAAAGCGCTGGAGTGGTATCGCAAGGCGGCAGAACTAGGGGATAGTAGTACGCAAGAAATCCTCGGTGACGCCTATATGTATGGCGATGGGTTTCCCCAAAATACCCAGCTAGCGCTGGAGTGGTATCGAAAAGCCGCCTCTCCAACCAATGATGCGGGCGTTGTCCGCGGACAGGGTTCAGCTTCGTCAGCACAATTTAAGCTTGGAGTAATGTACGCCCACGGTCAGGGCGTTCCTCAGGATTATCAGCAAACGGCGATCTTGATGCGTAAAGCGGCGGAAAATATGTACGACCCCGCGCAACTTTATCTCGGTGTTGCCTATTTTTATGGTGAAGGCGTGCCTCAGGATTATCGTCAGGCAGTTTACTGGCTTAATGAAGGTATACCAGGCAGCTATACGCCAGGCCACATTCCGCTGAATGCGCTCTATGATAAAGCGCATCCCGCTGACCAGGTTCACTCTCAGACGTGGTATCGAAAAACAGCGCAACGCGTGATGGCAAAGGTACAGTACAATTTTGGCGTATGGTATTACAACGGTTATCACTTATTGAAAGATCACAACCTGGCGCTGGAGTGGTATCGCAGAGCCGCAGCGCAAGGATTGGCCGAGGCGCAGGATGCGATCGGCGTGATGTTTATGCAGGGCGAGGGCGTTTCTCAGGACTACCAACAGGCGCTGGCGTGGTATCGCAAAGCCGCTCGCCAGGGGCTGCCTGCTGCGCAAACGCATCTTGGCATCATGTCTGCATTTGGTCGCGGCGTCGCGCAAAGCGACAGACAGGCTATCGCATGGTATCGAAAAGCAGCAAAACAGGATTTTGCGAAAGCGCAATATCAGCTTGGCGTGGCATATAGCACGGGAAGAGGCGTGCCTGAAAATAGCCGGAATGCGCTGAAGTGGTACCTTAAAGCGGCAGAGCAGGGGTTTACTCCGGCACAATCAGCGCTTGGGGAAATTTATGCTCATGGGCGCCACGGTGTGCCTAAAGATAATAAGCAGGCCTATATTTGGTATTACATGGCAAGTATGTATACGGAAAAATCTAAGGATGATTGTTCAGCGCTCATTGCCGAAAGAAACCGACTCAAGGGAACGCTCACCCCAGATCAACTTAGCGAGACATATGCCGCCTTTAATCTCATCTGGCGAAAAATTGACCAGTCAAAGGAGGCGAAAAAGATTGCCAGGAAGAAGTATTGATAAGATAACCAATAAGCTATGGCACCATGGTGTGAAGTCTGCCTGTGGGGTAAGGATACGGGGCAGTGCTGATTGATTTGAAATTGGTGCCTTATGAAGTAATGGTGGTGGGGGAAGGATGACTCAGCGCTGCGCGCTTCGCCCTTCGGGTCGTTGCCTGCGGCAACGCTTTCTCGCTTTCGCTCGAATCGAACCTTAGTCGAAGCTTCTCATCCTTCCCCATATGGATAGAATTATGACAAACCGATGTCGAATGAAGGTTAGATGCTTTCTGAAGATCATGATGGTGGTGGGGGAAGGATTCGAACCTTCGAAGTCGATGACGGCAGATTTACAGTCTGCTCCCTTTGGCCGCTCGGGAACCCCACCAGGGGTAATTCAAATTGTAGGTAAAGCTTGAAGATGGTGGTGGTGGAAGGATTATTCGTCGCTTCACTCCTCACCCTACGGGCCGTTACCGTTGGCAACGTTCTTTCGCTCGAGTCGAACCTTAATCGAAGGTTCTCACCCTTCCCCGACAAGTGCAAACTTCTGCATTGCTCATCGAGTTAACTACATCGCTGTAGTGAATAATGGTGGTGGGGGAAGGATTCGAACCTTCGAAGTCGATGACGGCAGATTTACAGTCTGCTCCCTTTGGCCGCTCGGGAACCCCACCACGGGATAAATTCATTATGCTGCTTGCATTCTATAGCGGGAAGGATTATTCGGAGCTAAAGCTCCTCACCCTTCGGGCCGTTGCCTACGGCAACGTTCTCTCACTATTGCTCGAGTCGAACCTTGAAGTCGATGACGGCAGATTTGCAGTCAGCTCCCTTATGATCGCTCGGGAACCCCACCACGGGGTAATGCTTAATACTGGCCCGCTTCCTTTTAGGAAGCGGGGCGCATCATATCAAATGACACGCCGCTGTAAAGCATTCCTTTGCCTGAAATGAACTGTTTGCGTACTTTTCATCCGTAACGGATTAAAGCTAATCAATTCATATTACTGACGATTAAAGAATAATCGTCCGATTGCCGTAAACAAAGACCCGCTGCGCCAGAACCTGATACAGCGCGCGGCTTAATACGTTTTTCTCAACGTCGCGCCCGGCACGCATCATATCTTCTGCGGTGTAGGTGTGATCGACGTGAATCACGTCCTGCATAATGATTGGGCCTTCATCCAGATTATCATTCACATAGTGCGCGGTAGCGCCGATGATTTTCACGCCGCGCTCATAGGCCTGATGATAAGGGCGCGCGCCGATAAACGCCGGCAGGAATGAGTGGTGGATATTGATAATTTTGTTCGGGAAGCGCGCCACAAAACCTGGCGTCAAAACACGCATATACTTGGCCAGCACCACATAGTCCGGTTGATGGGCATCAATGGCGTCCGCCATCTTCGTGTCATGCTCTTCACGCGTTAATCCCTCATGGCTGACCAGTTCGAAAGGGATCTCAAAACGTTCAACCAGCGAGCGTAACGTTTCATGGTTGCCAATGACCGCGGCGATTTCAACATCCAGCCCGCCATAGTTGGCTTTCATCAGCAGGTCGCCCAGACAATGCGCCTCTTTGGTAACCAGAATCACTACCCGACGGCGTCCGGCGGGATTGAGTTCACGAACAGAGCCTTCCGGTAAGGCGCTGTCCAGATCGGCCAGAAGAGTGGAATCATTGAAGATGCCTTCCAGCTCGGTCCGCATAAAAAAGCGTCCGGTGCGATGGTCCACAAATTCATTGTTTTGCACAATATTAAGCTCGTGCTTATAGCAAATGTTGGTAATCCGCGCGATAAGGCCTTTTTGATCGGGACAAATAGTACGCAGAACTTTACGTTGTAGTGATTGCATTGCCGGAAAAATCCTGTTGAGAGTGTTTGCTGTATCGATACTGTCAGGCGTCACTGGCCGCAGCACTTTTTAAATTTTTTGCCTGAACCGCACGGGCAGGGATCATTTCGACCCAACTGCGGGCGGGTACCGTCAATATAATACCACTGACCGTTTTCTTTGATAAAACGAGAGCGTTCGATAATCGTCCCGGTTTTCCCTTGTTCGGAAAAGCGCGCGATAAAACTAACATACCCTGTATTTTCTGCTTCTGACCAGGTATGTTCAAAAATAGTCAGGCCGAGCCACCTGGTATTGGCAAATCCGGCGATGATATCATCACGAAACGCGGCCGCATTGCAGGTTGGATGCCAGCTCTTAATTAAGTAATCTGCGTCTTTCATCACAAAAGCGCAGTAACGAGAGCGCATGAGATGTGACGGATCGGGTGCTACTCGTTCTCCGGACACAATACGACCACAACATAGGCTATACTCGTCAGCGCTACCACAGGGACAAGGCTGAGACACAATAATCTCCCTGAATATAAAAAACGGCGTTGAACGCCAGGGTGGCATTATGTTAACTGAGCAGTGGCGATGTTGCTACGTCTTGAAGCCAGGGGAAGTCGTTAAGTACGATGAGAAAAATGAAAATAGGGCTGGCGCTGGGATCTGGCGCAGCGAGAGGATGGTCTCATATTGGGGTCATCAAAGCCCTCAAGCAAACAGGCATTGATATTGATATCGTTGCAGGATGCTCAATAGGTTCGCTGGTCGGCGCCGCGTATGCCTGTAATAAATTATCGGCGCTTGAACAGTGGGTATGTTCATTCCGCTACTGGGATGTTTTACGCCTGATGGATGTATCCTGGGGCAGAGGAGGGTTGCTTCGCGGCGAACGCGTATTTAATCACTATCGGGATATTATGCCCGTCACGGATTTTGACCACTGTTCAAGACGTTTTGGCGCGGTCGCGACGAATCTTAGCACTGGACGAGAGCTATGGTTTACTGAAGGCGATCTACACCTTGCCGTACGCGCGTCGTGCAGTATGCCAGGGCTGATGTCTCCGGTTGAACATAACGGTTACTGGCTGGTAGATGGCGCAGTCGTTAATCCGGTACCTGTTTCGTTAACCAGGGCGCTGGGGGCTGATATCGTTATTGCGGTAGACCTGCAACATGATGCCCACCTCATGCAGCAAGATTTGCTCTCTGTAAATGTCGGGAATATCAATGAAGAGAGCGATGATGCGCTGCCCTGGCATAAGCGTTTAAAAGAACGTTTCAGTAGCCTGACTTCACGCCGTGGCGTGAGTTCGCCTGGGGCAATGGAAATCATGACAACCTCCATCCAGGTGTTGGAAAATCGTCTTAAACGTAACCGTATGGCTGGCGATCCGCCTGATATTCTCATTCAACCATTCTGTCCGCAAATCTCTACGCTGGATTTTCATCGCGCCCATGCCGCTATTGCGGCGGGTCAGTTAGCCGTAGAGAAAAAGATGGACGAACTTATACCCTTGGTGCGTACCGACGTTTAATGTACCTTTTACGATCACTTAAGCAAATTCTGACAGGCGCAAGCGGCAATACCATGCCACTATTGATTAAAGCCAGTCAGGGGAGAGAACATGACGCAGCCATTGGTCGGAAAACAGATTCTTATTGTTGAAGACGAGCCTGTATTTCGCTCGCTTCTGGATTCGTGGTTTTCCTCTTTGGGAGCGACAACGGCATTGGCAGGCGACGGGGTGGATGCCCTGGAGTTGATGGGGCGTTTTACCCCTGATCTCATGATATGTGATATCGCTATGCCGAGAATGAACGGTCTCAAACTGGTAGAAAACTTACGTAATCGCGGAGACCAGACGCCTATTCTGGTTATTTCCGCAACAGAAAATATGGCGGATATCGCCAAAGCGTTACGCCTTGGGGTTGAAGATGTCTTGCTGAAGCCGGTAAAAGATCTCAACCGCTTGCGGGAAACCGTATTCGCTTGCTTATACCCTAATATGTTTAACTCGCGGGTTGAAGAAGAAGAACGCCTGTTTCGTGACTGGGATGCAATGGTGAGTAATCCAACCGCCGCAGCGCAATTGTTGCAGGAATTGCAGCCCCCGGTACAGCAGGTGATTTCCCATTGCCGCATTAATTACCGGCAGCTCGTCTCCGCCGATCAGCCTGGACTGGTGCTGGATATTGCGCCGCTATCTGATAACGAACTGGCATTTTATTGCCTGGATGTCACCCGGGCGGGCGATAACGGCGTGTTAGCCGCATTGTTGCTGCGAGCGCTATTTAACGGCTTATTGCAGGATCAGCTCGGCCAACAAAAGCACCGTTTACCGGAGTTAGGCGCGCTATTAAAACAGGTAAATCATCTGCTCAGACAAGCCAATTTACCTGGGCAATTCCCGTTATTTGTCGGCTACTATCACAGTGAGCTCAAAAATTTGATTCTCGTCTCCGCCGGATTGAACGCCACCTTAAATACGGGCGCTCATCAGGTTCAAATTAGCAGCGGCGTGCCGCTAGGAACATTGGGTAACGCCTACCTTAACCAATTAAGCCAGCGTTGCGACTCGTGGCAGTGTCAAATATGGGGCGCAGGAGGGCGTCTGCGATTGATGTTGTCTGCGGAATGACCAAACGGAAGAGTGAGCGGAAATTGCTTTACCGGCCTTTCCCGACGAGTGTTACTATCTGCGGCAGATTTATAAGTATTTGTCTTAATTATACCAATATAAGTCCTTTTTGGACCTGAGGCTTGTTCTGGTACTGATATACTGGAACACGATACAGATTAATGAACACGTTCAATACATGAACAGTCCAGGAGAATTTTAAATGGCTGCCCTTAATTCGAAAGTCAAAAAAGCCGTTATCCCGGTCGCGGGATTGGGAACCAGGATGCTGCCAGCGACCAAAGCTATCCCGAAAGAGATGCTGCCGCTGGTTGATAAGCCATTAATTCAGTACGTCGTGAACGAATGTATCGCTGCTGGCATTACTGAAATCGTGCTTGTTACGCACTCGTCTAAAAACTCTATTGAAAACCACTTTGATACCAGTTTTGAGCTGGAAGCGATGCTGGAAAAACGCGTTAAGCGTCAGCTTCTGGAGGAGGTTCAGTCTATTTGCCCTCCGCATGTCACTATTATGCAGGTACGTCAAGGGCTGGCAAAAGGCCTGGGCCATGCCGTATTGTGCGCGCATCCCGTTGTCGGAAACGAACCTGTCGCTGTTATTCTGCCAGACGTTATTCTTGACGAATATGAGTCCGACCTGTCTCAGGATAACCTGGCTGAAATGATCCGCCGTTTCGACGAAACCGGCAATAGCCAGATTATGGTTGAGCCGGTAGAAGATGTGACTGCATACGGCGTGGTAGATTGCAAAGGCGTTGAGCTGGCGCCGGGCGAAAGTGTGCCGATGGTTGGCGTGGTTGAAAAACCAAAAGCGGATGTTGCGCCGTCTAACCTTGCGATTGTTGGGCGTTATGTGTTGAGCGCGGATATCTGGGCGTTGCTGGCGAAAACCCCTCCGGGCGCCGGGGATGAAATTCAGTTGACCGATGCTATCGATATGCTGATCGAAAAAGAAACGGTTGAAGCCTACCACATGAAGGGTAAAAGCCATGACTGTGGTAATAAGTTAGGATATATGCAGGCATTCGTTGAATATGGCATCCGTCATAATTCGCTGGGTGCTGAATTTAAAGCCTGGCTTGAAGAAGAAATGGGTATTAAGAAGTAACGATACGTTATAAATTTTTTAACAGAAGCGCTGGTAAATCCGGCGCTTTTTTTATGCCTGGGGTCGTCAGCGGAGAACTCAGGCAAAAAAAATCCCGCCAGCGGCGGGATTTTAAGCATCCAGGAAGTAAATTATTCCTTGATCAGGAAATCTTCCAGTTGCTTACCTTGTTCTTCCATTGCTTTTTTGATTACAGCCGGTGTACGACCCTGTCCAGTCCAGGTTTTAGTTTCACCGTTTTCGTCAACGTAGCTATATTTAGCCGGACGAGCTGCGCGTTTAGCTTTGGTGCCGGATTTAGCGGCAGCCATGCTATTCAGCAGTTCATTCGGGTCAATGCCGTCGGCAATTAACATTTCACGATACTGTTGCAGTTTACGAGTGCGTTCTTCCACTTCAGCAGCAGCAGCGCTTTCTTCTTCACGACGCTCATTAACGACAACTTCTAATTTTTCCAGCATTTCTTCAAGCGTTTCCAGAGTACATTCTCTTGCCTGCGCACGAAGAGTACGGATGTTGTTCAGAATTTTAAGTGCTTCGCTCATTGTAGTAATCTCAAACTTATATTGGGGTGGTTTGTTGAGCTAATAATAGAGCGATAAATTCAGTTGTGCAATAGCCAGGAATGTAAGGAATTCAAAATTACGCTTTATTAAGCACACGTTTTAATTATCTCAACTTAAATTTTCCTTGAGGCGCCGCACAAAAAAGAGCTTATTGGCAGGGGGGATACTCACCGTCTGTCGCTAAAAATTTAGGAGTCAGGTCACATTTTATCATGATGAAATACGATCTCATTGCAGAGATATCAATCTCTTGTATTAGCTTTCCTTACAAGAAAACCCTATTACTTTGCACCGGGTATGAGTAACGGTAACAATAAGTACAAGGTTTTCATATTGGCGGGTGATGATAAGCATTGTTGATGAATTTTAACGGCATAATTTGTGAAGGAATGTGTATATACCCTTCATACTTCAAGTTGCTTATGTGTTGGCTACGCTCGCTCACCCCAGCCACAGAGTTATCTATGCTCCTGGGGACTCACTCCCTTGCCGCCTTTAAGCAACGCGAATTATTTTGGGTATAGTGAGCGATGTTTGTACAATTCTTAATACTCACCGGAGCGCGAGCCGCGCCGTCGCGTCGGTAAATTATGGTACAATCCCGCCAATCTTTATTTCACTCAGGTGAGGTCCTGCGACCAATGGCACAGCTATATTTCTACTATTCGGCAATGAATGCGGGTAAGTCGACTGCACTGCTGCAATCTTCATACAATTATCAGGAACGCGGGATGCGTACCGTCGTATATACGGCGGAAATCGACGATCGTTTCGGCGCAGGCAAAGTCAGCTCTCGTATCGGTTTGTCGTCGCCGGCAAAATTGTTTAACCAAAATACATCCTTGTTTGAAGAGATTCATGCCGAGAGCGCGCGGCAGACAATACATTGCGTGTTAGTCGACGAAAGCCAGTTTTTGACTCGCCAGCAGGTTTATCAATTATCCGAGGTTGTCGACAAATTAGATATTCCAGTACTTTGCTATGGGCTACGAACAGACTTTCGTGGGGAGCTCTTTGTCGGCAGCCAATACTTGCTGGCATGGTCAGATAAGCTGGTGGAATTAAAAACTATCTGTTTCTGCGGTCGTAAAGCCAGTATGGTGCTGCGCCTTGATCAGGACGGCAGGCCTTATAACGAAGGCGAACAGGTGGTTATTGGCGGGAATGAACGCTACGTTTCAGTTTGCCGTAAGCATTATAAGGACGCGCTGGAGGAGGGCTCACTGACGGCGATTCAGGAGCGTCATCGGCACATATGATACCTGAGGTAAAGATCGGCTTATAAAACGCCCTGTAGCGCTTTGGAGGTCATTATTCAGGCCTCCTGACGAAGGGCGTGCCGTGAGCGCGTAGGCCAGATGGTAAGCATAGCGCCTTCAGGCATCAGATAAACAGGTAAAACAAAAAAACGGCCTCAATTGAGGCCGTTATTGTCATGCTAAAGCAGATAACGAATTAAGCGGATTTTTTCGCTTTTTTCTCTGCTTTCGGTGCGGCAACGACGTCTTTCTTCGCTGCAACTTCACCTTCGGTGAAATCACGACCGTAGTAGGTATCCAGCAGAATCTGTTTCAGTTCGGAGATCAGCGGATAACGCGGGTTAGCGCCGGTGCACTGGTCATCGAAGGCATCTTCAGACAGTTTATCAACGTGTGCCAGGAAGTCAGCTTCCTGCACGCCTGCTTCACGGATAGACTTAGGAATGCCCAGCTCAGCTTTAATGCTTTCCAGCCATGCCAGCAGTTTTTCAATCTTAGCGGCGGTACGGTCGCCCGGCGCGCTCAGGCCCAGGTGGTCAGCAATTTCAGCGTAACGACGGCGTGCCTGCGGACGATCGTACTGGCTGAAAGCGGTCTGCTTGGTCGGGTTGTCATTCGCGTTGTAGCGGATAACGTTACAAATCAGCAGGGCGTTCGCCAGACCGTGCGGAATGTGGAACTGAGAGCCCAGTTTGTGCGCCATGGAGTGACATACACCGAGGAAGGCGTTGGCAAACGCGATACCGGCGATAGTCGCTGCACTGTGAACACGTTCACGCGCAACCGGGTTTTTAGACCCTTCGTGGTAAGACGCCGGCAGGTTTTCTTTCAGCAGTTTCAGAGCCTGCAGAGCCTGACCGTCAGAGAACTCAGAAGCCAGTACGGAAACATAAGCTTCCAGGGCGTGAGTCACCGCATCCAGACCACCGAACGCACACAGGGACTTCGGCATATCCATCACCAGGTTGGCGTCGACAATCGCCATATCCGGGGTCAGGGCATAGTCAGCCAGCGGATATTTCTGACCGGTTGCATCGTCGGTCACAACCGCAAACGGTGTGACTTCAGAACCGGTACCGGAAGTGGTGGTGACGGCGATCATTTTCGCTTTCACGCCCATTTTCGGGAACTTGTAGATACGTTTACGGATGTCCATAAAGCGCAGCGCCAGTTCTTCAAAGTGAGTTTCCGGATGTTCGTACATGACCCACATGATTTTCGCGGCGTCCATCGGGGAACCGCCGCCCAGCGCGATAATCACGTCCGGTTTGAAGGAGTTCGCCAGCTCAGCGCCTTTGCGAACAACGGAAAGCGTCGGGTCGGCTTCAACTTCGAAGAAGACTTCGGTTTCAACGCCAGCCGCTTTCAGCACAGAGGTGATCTGGTCTGCATAGCCGTTGTTGAACAGGAAGCGGTCAGTCACGATGAGCGCACGTTTGTGGCCATCAGTAATCACTTCATCCAGCGCGATGGGCAGAGAGCCACGGCGGAAGTAGATAGATTTCGGAAGTTTGTGCCACAACATGTTTTCAGCTCGCTTAGCAACGGTTTTCTTGTTGATCAGGTGTTTCGGACCAACGTTTTCAGAGATGGAGTTACCACCCCAGGAACCACAACCCAACGTCAGGGAAGGTGCGAGTTTGAAGTTGTACAGGTCACCGATACCACCCTGAGAGGCCGGGGTGTTGATCAGGATACGCGCGGTTTTCATCATCTGACCGAAGTAAGCAACGCGTTCTGGCTGGTTATCCTGGTCAGTGTACAGGCAGGAGGT